>NZ_JARWAI010000010.1:0-157524 GCF_031451645.1 Vreelandella gomseomensis
GCACGTTCTTCAGTGCAGAGTTCAGAATATGACATGGATACAACACCCTACCGGTTTGGTCAGGTGTTGCACTCAGAATTTGCGGCCGAGCCCCCTCAAAAACGGCCACCCATTGCCCGTTTAAAGGTGACACGGTGTATTTCTCGCTGGGTGAGAGTAGTGATGTTGCTTGGAGTTATGAGCAGCCGGTTGAAGTGATGGAAGCGTTAGCGGGTAGGGTGGCGTTTGGTGGCGATTCTCAGGTGGAAGTGTAGTGCAGGTTAGTATCTTGGACAGATAAAAAACATGGGGCTAACAAGAAAATAATTATACTTTTTCTCATTTTTTTAAAAATTAAATAATCATTTAAATGGTATATAATTGGAAAAATTATGCAAGTAGTGAGATTAGAGCATTTTGTTAGAGCTGCAGAGGATATTGGCTCTCATGGTGACAATGACATGTTGCCATTTGATATCGATAATAGGTTTATTTCAGACAAAAGTGAACAGTTGGCCAAGGTTGCTTACCAATTTTTTAGCGGTTTAGAAAGAGGTGGGAAAAGTAATGCGAGTGATAAGATAAATTCAATTAATGTGTTTACGGAAAGGCTTTTATCTCCTGCCGGGGCGAGTGGATTTAGAATATCTACCAAAATTCACCCTTTCTGGAATATATATTTAAATGGGTTGGCGATAGCAATAGCAGAAGAAAATGAGGGCAATAGAAGTAGGTTTGCTCATTCATATAGGTTTGTTTCTGTTGGAGATAGTTTGTTTGATAGGGATCAGTCATGGAGAGCATATAAAGAAGCTACAATAAATAATCCAAAAATAAAAGACTCAAATTCCTATGTGGTACAGACTGATATATCAAGCTTTTATGAGCATATATACCATCATAGAGTTGAAAATTGCATAGCTGATCTCTTTGAAAAAGATTCTACTGTAGCTACTCAAGTTGATCGGCTGTTAAGTAAGATTTCATCTGGTCGTTCATTTGGTTTACCTGTGGGAGGGCAATGCTCTCGAATTTTAGCAGAATTGTTAATGACCTCTATTGATCAACTGCTAACACAATCCGGTGTGGTATGGCATAGATATGTAGATGATTACACACTGATTGCAAGTAGCCAAGCTGAAGCTTATAAGTTTTTATCAATACTTTCTAATGCATTAGCGGACTATGGTTTGTCACTTAATAGAACAAAAACTACAATATTGAAGTCGCAGCATTATGAAAATTTTGTTCATGCTCAACTGTTCTCAGAGGACGGGAGTGCAAGCAAGTTAAAAGAAATTGATTTGCACTTTGATCCCTATTCTGATAATCCGGACGAAGATTATGAAGAGCTTGTTGATACAGTACAAAAATTAGATGTGCAACATCTCCTTGGGCTTGAGATTCATAAGAGTCAACCTGATGCCTTTTTGATAGCTCAGATTAGTAGAACTCTTAAACTACATGATACAAGTGTGGCTTTGAATCTTTGTAGAGTTCTACTCTCACCATCTAATTTACATTCGTTTAGGGGGTCGTGGTCTACAATTATAAGAGGTGTAGGTTCATTGCGATCGGATGATGAGTATAAAGGCATTTTTCATGAAATTGACGAGTTGATTGATAACGTTATACTTACATCTAAGCACCTTTTGCTTCCTGAAGCTAATTGCTTACATTTTTTACGTATACTAAGACATCAAAAAACAGATATTAGGTCTCGATATGTTTATCAGGAGGTTTTTGATAATACAAACTCAAGCACGATTAAGCGAGCGTGCATTGATTGCTTTAGGTGTTGGAGGGATCGTCCGTCATTTATTCAAGTAAGGAATTCTTGGCATACATTAAATCCTGAAGTCCAAAGAATGCTCTGGCTGGCATCATATCAGTTTGATGATGAAGGAAGGCATTTTAGAAACCAAGTAAAGAAAACGATTAGCAACTTATGGAGCCTTGGTTTTGAGAAAAAAGGTAGTCAGACTTTTGAAAACTTGTACATAGATTGGGTAGAAAAAAATGCGATTTCATAGATTGCCAGTCAAAGATCCTAGAACCGTAGCTAGAGACATACCAGGTATATGTGATCTTCTTTTTCCTCAATTACTACCTGCGATTATTACCTATTTGAATAGGCACGCTAAGAGCGTAAAGAACTGTGAATCAATACCTGATTCTCATGTGAGAAAAGCATCTATCAATGCTGCAATGCTCTTCGAGGTTGCATACGTAAGAACTGAGCAAATACTGATGGGCAACAGTGATGAAAACTGGGACCTATACTTAAAAGCTGCGTTAAATAGACAGGAAAGATATTTTGATGCGGAGTTGCCAGAGAGTTTTACTGAGCATGATTTAGGTGTTGCGAGAGCTGCTTCTAATAATCTTGTTTTTGCTCTTGATAAATTTAAAGAATGGTCAGGTTTTAGTGTTGAGTTATCACCAACTATTCCTGGTTATCAATGGATTGCAGAAGGTCAGGGGGACTTTTCATTAGGCGCTACTTTGATAGAAGTGAAATGTACAAGCAAAAACTTTGGTTCAGCCGATTATAGGCAATTGTTGATTTACTGGTTGTTAAGTTTCGCTGCCGCTATAGAGGGCAAGTCGAAAGAGTGGAAGAGTTTTGTTTTGTTAAACCCGAGGAGTAATAAATATATTGAATTAGAATTTGATGAGCTTATTAGTTTTTCTGCTGCTGGAAGATCGAAAATCGAAATACTAGAGCTTTTTAATTCAATCGTATCTGATCAGTCAAATAAAGTTAACATTTAGCCGCCCATCATCTTGGTGAAAGTAATATGGAAGACTTAGATGGTTTTTAGGATGGGTTTTTGCTAGTTATTAATAACAAATTATGCAAGTTATTGATGAATAATAACTTCATTACTCATCCTTATCCTCATCACCGCATCATTCAAATCAAAAGCCCGCGTTTGGCTTTGATGAGTGTGAACCATTCGGGGGGGCGCGGATGATGCCGGTGTAGACCTGCTCGCGAGTGAGTATGGGCGTGGTCAGCAGCAGCAGGGCGGTGTGCAGAACTCTAAGCTCTGGGATCTGTGTACTGTCATCGCGAACACGGTTTCTCCCGCGTGCAGGAAGGAAGGCACCACCCAGTGTAAGGGTAATGCTAATATTGCTTATAATTAGCTACAAGCCGTAGTCATAGGAGATAATTAACCCTTTCAGTTTTACGATTCAACACTCTCACGCTATTTTCATGACTGGTTTGTTTAAAATGACCCATAAATATTAAGTAATTTTATTCATTAGGTTGTGATTTTGGTGAAGACTAGCGAGGCACCTAGTGCTATTAGTGCAATGCCAATACCCTTGTCGACGATGCTTTGCCGTTCAAGTATTCGCTTACGCATAGCAGGCGCGGCGAAGAATAGTGCGACAATGCTAAACCAAACCCAGTGGGCGGCTGACATGAATATACCATAGGCAAAATTTTGACTCAGAGTACTATCAGGTTGGACTACTTGGGTATAAGTAGAAATTACAAATAGCATTGTTTTAGGGTTGAGAGCATTTGTGAGAAACCCCATCCTAAAAGCAGCGGTAGGTGATGGAGCGATATTTGAAGTCTCCCCAAACGTTAGCTTTGTTGTATTCGTTAGTGATTTATATCCCAAGAAAATAAGATATGACGCTCCAATGATTTTCATAGCCATAAAAAGCGTGGGAGACTCTACGATAAGTACAGCAATGCCGAACATGGTGTAAAACACATGCACTTGGACGCCGCAGGCAATCCCTAGAGCTGAAAATAAGCCAATACGCGAACCAAATGCATAACTATTGCGCGTTACCATCGCAAAATCTGGGCCTGGACTAATAACTGCTAAAACAGTTATAGTAGCTACTGCTATCAGCTCATTCATCAATGAAACTCCAATAGTGAAGGCGGGGCACATGCCCCGCCTAATTTTCAACGCTTATTGAAAGTAATAACAAGAACATCACGGTAGCCATGCTCATTTGAGTCTTCTGCTGTTATGGGGGTTACCCCATGAAGGGTCCTCTCATCATTTACAATTGCAGCATCGAAGGGTGTAGTGAGAGTGTGTCGAACAAGTTCTTTCCTTTCTCGGTTGTAGATGCTGGTTTCGCCGTTAAGCACATTTTTACGATTGACGAGCATCATAAATACAAAGCTCACTCCATCACGATGGATGCCTTCGGGGGTAGGTAGTGCCTGATTATCAGTAGCAATGATCCGGAATTGATGCACCTCAATATGCCAGCCATAAAATGGGGCGATACTGCTAAATGTTCGTCGGCACAGTTCAAGTGCTGCCATCAATATTTTACAGTCGGCTATTGAAGGCTCTATAGGCGCAAAATCTCTAGCTATCCCACCATTAAGGGTGTTGTAGTCAAGACTCTGGTAATGCGGTTGGCGTGGTTCAGGTTTAACGCTTGAACTGGGCTCAGCACTGTAAACCCCATGGCGACGAAAGCGGTACTTGCCTCCATCTTTCATATGTTGATCTTGTTCCAGGCGGTTCCAGCTGTTCTGAAAGTCTTCCCAATCTTCTAATAAACTTTCGTCATCTAGTGTCAATAGGTTACGCACATGCTTAGCAGGCAGTAGTACGAAGTCATTTTTTGCAATTTCTTTGCACAAATCAATCACTTCGCTATGAACGCGATCATGCATGCGCGGTTGTGGTTGTGGCGGCATTGGGGACGATATATTTTGCATCACTTAACTCCCTGTATAGTTTATGTTGCACCTCTTTTTGAGGTGATTTAATTATTGAATGCTTGAAAAGCTTATAAAAGCGATTTATCGTGAAGTAAATCTGATAGATTTCATCGAGTATATGAAACTTCCATCGCTTGCTTCATTCCGCTTTTTCGAAGCGGCCGCGCAGACAGGTAGCTTTGTTAAAGCCGCCGAATCCTTGCATGTCACACACGGTGCAGTCAGTCGGCAGGTACGGCTTTTAGAAGATGCTTTGGGTGTCGAGCTATTTGAGCGGCGCAATAGGGCCATTTTTCTCAATGCAGCAGGCCGTTCATTACATGAGGTGACTCATTCAGTTTTCGAGCAACTTGAAGGTGCTGTTTATCGACTACAGCATACTGCTCAGAATGAGGTGCTGACTTTATCATGCGAACCAACCATTGCTATGAAATGGCTAATCCCACGATTACCCGCATTTCATGAAGCTAATCCCGATATCAATCTTCATCTAGTTGCTGCAGGTGGCCCAATCGACTTTGCACGAAGCGGCGTTGACTTAGCGCTGAGACGCGATGACTTTCACTGGGAGCCTGATATCTTTGCAGAGAAGGTATGCGATGAGTGGGTAGGGCCAGTAAGCCGAGTTAAGAAGAACATTAATGACAATTTTGAAGGTGAGTGCCTGCTACATGCTGGCACTCGTCCTAATGCCTGGCCAACTTGGGAAAAGCTTTCCAATATACCTACCAAAGGAAGCTGTCGAGTTGAGTATGAACATTTCTATCTATGTATACAGGCTGCTGTTTCTGGTTTAGGTGTCTCTATGGCGTCTTTCTTAATGGTTCAGGACGAATTGGAAAGCGGACAACTCCACGCACCTTATGGTTTTCTGTTGGATGGCTCAGCATACTATCTCTTATCACCTGAACCACTAGACATGAATAACAAATGTGCGTGTTTCGAAAGCTGGTTAAAAAAGGAAATGGCAGCTTGTCTGAAGTCATAACAAGATTAAATGGTTAGCCAGCGATCCAATAACCACTCCTACGCAAACTAACAATTACTGATAACACTAATGATATCTTTAGTAAGTAAAGCGCCTTCGACTGGTGACCATCGCCGCCAAGACACCTATATAATGCTTGAATCGGCACTCCGGCTAGGAGACCAGGATGGCAAGCTAGTTTGTATGCATTCGTGTACGGGACAATATGTACGTTTCTAGGTCATTCATTGGCAAGCCGCCAATTTCCTGGCATTTGGAGCGCCCGACGAAAAAATATAGCCCTAGCGACCATGTATGTTCAGTACGGCGATTTCATCGATTCCCGAGAGAAACGAATCAGTAGCCCCCGTGAATACAGGCATACAAACCGCCGTCGAGATGAGAGGATGCAATATTTGATTCGTCATACGGCGTTCTCTGGTGATAACCGGTAGCTGGTTATCGGATCTCCTTTTCGGCATCAAAGCTATAAGTCCGTAAATCATCAAAATAGATTGTCCCCCCGACCCGCATGACCTTTCCCTGTTGGTGAGCAAACCACAGAAGTTACCACTCATGTCGTGCCCGCCTTACCCCGTTGCCAGTCTGAATATTTTTATCAGTACCAAAGCCGAGATCAAACGGCTCAAAGAAGGCAAAGACCACCAGTTGGACTGCAAGGTAGACGGCGCTGGCGACATGATGGTCACTGCCCAGTTTGTGAAAAAGGCCTGAATAAGATCGCACATCCGGAATCGCGTCGACTGTTCTAGCTAAACGTCGAGACTCATGAACCCTTGGTCCGTGATCGCAGCTCGGCAGCCAGATTGGTGCGAGGCTTACTTTTAGCTGACGCAGCAGATTATATTTCTATTTCTCCTGGCATAATTGAGAGTTGTTTGGCCGGGTATTGAACCGAGTTATCATGACAACTATCTGTACACCCACGGCGATTATAGCGGCAACCGCCGCTGCCTTTGGCAGGGTTGAAGGTGTCAGTAATTCATTCTCGAGCAATACTCCACCAAGCATCGCGCCTATGGCACTGCCCAAATAGTTGGCGGAACTGTTCAAGGCAACTGCGACGCTGCCATGATCCGGTTCCAAGTCGAGCAGAACGTGTTGTTGCGGAGCCAGCGAGGACCAGCCCATCGCCCCCCAGAGGAGAAATGGAAGGAATGACACGACGGCAGGAACCGAGGCAGTTAACGGCAGACTCAGCAGGGAAAGAGAGAGAATCGATAAAATCACAAGAAGCACTATGCCGGGATGGCCGGTCCGATCAATAATGTGTCCTACAGAAAACGCTCCCGCGACACCGCCGATTCCCCATATCCATAAATAGACCGATGGATCCGCTCCCTTTCCTAGGTCGTTCAGCATGGGCGCGATGAAGGTGTATAAACCCAAACTGGCGATAGCCGTAAACAGGGTGACGGTCACTACAGAGGCGATACGAGGGTGCGTCAGCATCTTTAAGCGAGCACGTAGCGATGGTGGAGGGGCGACTGTGACCGCAGGTAGTTTGGCAAGTATCCCTATTACCGTGACTAGGCCTATCAATGCGACCAATAATAGAGTGGCCTGCCAGCCGAATTGTTTGGAAATCTGAATTCCGATAGGTACTCCGACGACCGTTCCGGTACCCATGCCCCCCAAAATCATGCCCAACGCACGTCCCTTGCGCTCTTTCGGGACCAGAGTGCCAGCAACAGCTGCAGCAACTGGTGCGAAAGTACCGGCACCAGCACCGGCAATACAACGCGACACGATTAACAGCGTAAAGCTGCTGACTACGACCGATAGGACATTACCGATTATGAATAGCGTCATAGCCAGTACGAGAATGCGCCGGATCGGTTGGCCTGCCAGCGCTGTTGCGATTATAGGGGCTGCAACGGCATAACAAAGCGTGAAGGCTGTTACCACCTGAGCGGCTTCACCTTCAGAAATACTGAATGAGGCTGCGATGCTGGGTAGTATACCGGCAAGGACATAAGCATCTAGTCCTAGCGCGAACATCGCGCCGGATAAAAGCAAAAGGTTGAACATGGAAGACATCCCAATTGGGCTCAGCCCAAGATTTCGGCCGAGAGAGTGGATGGATCAGCAGGGCTACGGCTGCCGCGGATGCGATAAGTCCCTACAGACACTGCCTCCTGCTCCATCCGGTTGAGGAGCTGCTGCAGACGCAGTGAATTGTCGAGATCGCAAAAGGGGATCTCAGGTTGAATCCTGTTTTCCGTGTAATCGACCGCTGCACGTACAAGCCGGGTTAACTTGGCTATAGTCGGGGTACTCATACGAGAAGTACCGTTATCAGTTGTTATCTCAACCAGGGGTGGGTCATCAGGTCGATCTGGATCACGAATCGTCAGTTGATCGTAATCCCAGTAGGGGGTGTCATAGACTGCATGCGCATATACGTTTGTGCCATCAGGGCGGTTAAAGACGAAGTCGACCGTGCGCTGACGAACGATATTTACGAAGCTGCTGTAGCCAGTAACCACCGCTTTATTGAGTTTGGCTCCGATATACAGGCTATCTAGTATTGACGACCCCGAGATAGAGAAATCTGAGTAGGTGCCGACTGAATGACCAAACTCGAGGTGTGCTGCGTTCCCCATCACATATTCGATCAGATCCAAGGAGTGGATTATTTCACTGACAGCACCACTCGTGCGCCGGTGATCATTGATGCGATCCTTGCCCCATATGAAGTGAACTCTGGATAGCGTTAGGTCGTGGTCATACACATAATTCCTAAGCGCTTGGGTGATCTCGGAATAACGCTCGACCATGTCCATACCAAAGCCGATTGTGCTCTGCATGCTTGTGCCTATACGCAGCAGATCATCAGAGCAATTAATCAGTGGCTTTTCACAAATCACGAAACCACGATATCCCTGAAGCTGCTGAAGCACGCTGTAGTGTTCGCCATCGGATACAGAGACCACCACTATGTCAGGCTTGTATTTTTTTAGAGTGGTTGCGATATCGCCATGAACAGGGATGGCCCCTCTTACAGGGGAACGGTTGACACAAATCGTCTCGATTGTGTCGCATGGCTCATTGGCTCGCTCAAGGTTGAGTTCACTGAAAGCATTCAGAAAACGCTGTCCGGCATAACCAAGTCCGATAATTAGAACTTTCATGATGTGCCCCTTAGACGTGGATGGTAGTAGAGCAGCTCTTCTCCGGAAGGCTCGAAGCCGAATGATGAATAAAGCCGTCGGGCGCTGGGTGTGGTTTCAAGGGTCACCTCCTCAATGCCAAGTTCTGAGAACCATTCCAATAGGAAATGAATCAGGGTCCGGCCAAGCCCCTGCCCGCGCCATGCCGGATCGATAACCACTGTCTGTATCCAACCGACACGCCCGTTAGAGCAATGAACGCCTGGAACCCGTTGATTCACTATGCCAATGGCGCAGCCCATGGCCTGGTTCGTTGTGGACTGGCGTGCGACTGCAACCCGTACCGTTTCATTGTCGGTAAGCCGATATTTGAGCCATTCCTGATAGGCACTCCGCCAGCGTTGTTCATCTTCTCGGTTCCGGGCTGCATAGTGAGCGGGCCCATTCGATAGCAGATAAGAGCGCAGCGTGAGGAGACGGGGAATGTCCCAGTCCATTGCTCTTTCGATAAGGATGTCCACCATGATTGGTTCCCTTACTTACGCTGTAGATATGGAAGATTTGTATTCTTGCCGGGGTTGAAGAAAGGGAATCTCAAACTTATGAAAAGTATCCTCTAGAGCTTCTATTAACTCCCCAATATGTGTCTCGGTATGACAGGGGGTAATGTTGATACGGAAGCGTTCAGTGCCTTGCGCCACAGTCGGCGAGTTAATCGGCTGTATATAAATGTTGTGATTATCGGCTAAATAATTGGCTGCTTGTGTACACTTAATGGCGTTACCAATTGATATTGGAAGGATATGTGTATCTGAACAACTCATGACGGGAATGCGTGCTTCATTTAGCCGCCGTCGAAGTATCCAGCTCTTGGCTAGTAGCGAATGACGCTCTTTTTCCGATTTTTTGAGATGTTCGATGCTTGCGCAGCAGGCCGCTACGACTGCTGGTGGTAGGGCAGTAGTGAAAATGAAGCCAGTACAGTAGGAGCGCACAGCATCAACCAAGGGGAGTGAACCAGCAATGTAACCGCCGATGACCCCGACTGCCTTGGCCATTGTGCCCTGAATGATATCGATCTGGTGATCAATCCCAAGTTCGGCAGCGATACCGGCTCCACGCGGGCCATACATACCTACTGCATGGACTTCGTCAAGATAAGTCAGGGCATTGTGTCGCTTAGCTAATGTAACGATTTCCTGGATGGGGGCGATGTCACCATCCATTGAATAGACAGACTCAAAAACAATAATCTTTGGAACATCTACTGGCGCTGCCTCAAGCTTTCTTGCAAGGTCGTTCACATCGTTGTGGGCGAAAATATGTCGTGTTGCACGGGAACTACGGATGCCATTAATAATGGAAGCGTGGTTGCTAGCGTCTGAAAATACCTGGCAATTATCGAGCAATCTCAGCAGGCATTGCAGAGTAGCGTCATTTGAAGAGAATCCTGTGGGGAAAATCAGAGCGGCTTCTTTATCATGCCAGTCAGCGAGAGAACGCTCGAGATCTATATAGTATGAGTGAGAGCCGCCGATATTTCGTGACCCGCCGGCCCCAGCCCCATGAGAACTGACGGCAAGGGCCATTGCCTCAAGAACAGATGGGTGTTGGGACATGTTGAGGTAATCGTTGCTACACCAGATCACCGCGCGTTCATCATAATTGCCATCCAGATAACATTGGGGATACTCACCGCAGACACGGTCGATTTGACGGAATACGCGATACTCTCCCGATGCTTTCAACGCATTGACTCTATCCTCGAAAAGATTGCGATAGCGCATAGTGGCTCCGATAGGTTGACGATGAGTAAAAACCGGCCACAACGCATGAAGCGGTGTGTGACTTGAAGACACCGACATGCTCTCCGAACACAGACGTAGGGGTACAGATACAGGTGGGAAGACTTTGCGAGGCACAGAATTGCTAATTTATAATCTGTACCCTACTTTCAGCGAGATGCAAAATGCAGGCGCCGATTTATCAGGATCTTGCTGACACTATCGAGGATATGATCCGCAGCGGTGTTTATGGGGCGGGTGAGCGGATGCCATCAATTCGTGCACTCAGCCGAGAGCGAGGGGTCAGTATCTCGACAAGTGTGCGAACCTATCATGAACTTGAACGCCGCGGTGTAGTTCAGGCGTTACCGAGATCAGGCTATTTCGCGGTTGGTCAGCATGAGTCTACCGGGTTACCGGCAATGGCTCGTTTCAGTGAGCAACCCTTACAGGCCAGTAGTGGTTCGGGCGTGCTGAAAATACTCGAAGCTGCCCACGATACCAGTGTCGTCGATTTCGCGACTGCCCGGCCTGCTATTGATGTCCTCCCGGATCGAGAACTGCTCCGTGCGAGTCGCCAAGTATGGAAGATCGAGCGTAGGCGGTTGATGAGACCTGCGTATCCGCCGGGTATTGAGGAGCTCCGTATACAAGTGGCAAGACGCTTGGCAAAAGTTAATTGCTTGGTCAGTCCTGACGAATTGATCATAACGCAGGGTTGTCAGGCAGCTATGGCGCTGGCACTGCGAATATTAACCGAACCGGGTGATGTGGTTGCTGTTGAGGCTCCAACGCACTATGGAATTCTGGAGTTGGTCGAGCACCTTGGCCTGAAAGCCCTACCGATTCCCACTGATCCGGCCTATGGCATCTCTATGAACGCCCTCGAGCTGGCGTGTCAGCAGTGGTCGTTGAAGGCCTTTATCGTTGTCCCAAATTTCAGCAATCCGCTTGGCTATTGTATGTACGACGTATGCAAACAACGCATCGTTGATGTCGCCCGGCGCTATGACGTGGCTGTTATCGAAGATGATGTCTTTGGCGAGCTGCGCGAGAATCGTCAGCGCCCCAGTCCAATCAAGCGTTGGGACGAAGAAGGCCTCGTCTACTACTGTGGCTCGACTTCCAAAATGTTCGGTTCAGGTTCTCAGGTGGGCTGGCTGACGGTGCCTCGTGAGGTTATGCAAAAAGCTAGAGAGATTCAGTATGCCCACACCGTTACCGTTGATATGTATGCCCAGTTAGCTACAACAGAGCTGTTAACAAATTCCAACATTGACCGTTTTCTCAATCATGCCTCTGTGGAGTACAACCGACGTACAACAGCCTTGGCATGTCGTGTGGCGGATAGCTTTCCAGCAGGTACTCGGATCAGCCGACCCCGGGGAGGTTATCTGCTGTGGGTCGAGCTTGCCGAGGGCACAGATACCTCGGAGGTGTTCGGTGAGGCGTTAAAACAGGGGATATCTTTTGCACCTGGTGCACTTTTTTCTGTTGATCACCAGTTCAGCAATTGCTTACGTCTCAATGCCAGCGAGTTTAATACCCGAAAGTCGGAAAAAGCGTTGATCCGATTGGGTAAATTGTTTGACTGAATACAAAAGAACATCGTCATTGAACACCACAAGCTATCATGTTGGATAAACTTTTGAATCCCATACGATCAGATGAGCTTCGGCGGATGAGCCTCTAGCTAGTACTGATCCGCATTCGAGGCACCTCGACGACATCGAGCTATCACCTTCTTAATCCGTTCTTCGGCGAACTACTCGGCTTGTCTAATACTAGGGGAGCTGTTGCGCATGGCGGGTTTCATTGGGGGCAGCGTTGATTGTATTCGGTCTGCTCCTGACCACCCAGGCAAGCTGGAGGGTAAGGCAGAGTTAATTACCAACACCGAACCCCGCGCAGTGCTCCATCACGCCAGTCAAGGCAGTGGTGGGTCGGTCGCAGTGAAATAGATGCGGCATAAATATGACCCAAGTCATATCCGTAGCCTAAAGTTTGATGAGGCAAGCGTGGGATTCAACGAATTTTGCTGCTAGGCTAATTTTACTAGAGCTACAAAGCCGCAGGGAACAATCTAATGCCGCAGGCACCACGCATCGAGCACCACCCCGTTAGCCAACGCGTGCAGGTGCATGTGGAGGAGAAGCTGCTTGCCGACTCCAATCAAGCCCTCGAACTGCGTGAAATCGGCTACCCGCCGCGCCATTATTTCCCGCGCGAAGACGTGAGGATGGATTTGCTTACCCCCTCTGAAACGACGAACCATTGCCCCTTTAAAGGGCATACGGTGTATTTCTCGCTGGGCGATAAACAAGATATTGCCTGGAGCTACGAACAGCCGATTGAAGGGATGGAAGTGATAGCAGGTAGGGTGGCGCTTGGTGGGGCAGAGAACGAGTGACGTCTTTTGATCCGGAGCGGACGTGCTGTGAAATGTAGCAGGAGCGCGAATTTTGGATATGCAGCCTAATGAAAATTAATAGCCAAATGAATCATAGGCTTGGAAGAGCCTGACAGGCTGCATTTGTTGGGAAAAAGTGTTGGCACGTTCAATCAATCATAGAACGCGCCGTCTAATACGCTGTTAAAGGGAATATTTTTCAGGCATGAAGTTTAAAAATTTATCTTTTGTATTCATTTGGCTTTTTCTGCTCGTATCTCTAGCATTCATACCTCAACGCAGTTTGATTCCACCTTTCTCCGTAGAGGCTGCCTTGTCTTGGATAGGGATTTTTGCCCTTTCGGTGCTCACAATAAGAAGCCTATTTAAAGCTAGAAATGAGTACGGCGAGTTTTTTCTACTTTTAAAGTCCAAGTTGAAGCCTAAGCCGCTCAAGGCAAGCAAAACAGTTGATCGATTAATATTGAGTGGTGGTGCCTGTTGGTTTCTGATTCTTCTTTTTAAGGATAGCCTTTTCCTCATACCTCTGTTTATTTTTGGTGCGATTCTGATGGTTTGGGGGCTTTCTCTATACTTAGAGGAAAATGGAGTTTATAAGTTTTCGGAGACACGCCTCTCCAATAAGTGGGTTTTGGCTGCAATATCTTCCTCTGTTTTATATTGGGCGGGCTTCACGGCTGCATCACAAATAAATTCAGTTTTTGGTATCGATCCTAGCTTTTTCCCTTTTTCCTTCTCGGCAATGATTGTATTTAACGTTGCCACCTTGCTATTTCTGTTAATGATTCCGGTTCTCCTTGCTTCAAGCGCTGTTATGGTAGTTGGTTTTATATCTGAGGTTAAAAATAGAGAGGTGAGCAAAGACAATTCTGCAATACTACCGTTCGTAATAACCTTTAGCGCCTACGCGTCAATTTTTGGACTGATGATGCTGCAGCCTGCAGTACAAGTGCAAGCAGCGAGGTCAATAGCTTTGAAGACAGACTTCAACTCAAAAAACGTATGTCAGTCAGAGTGGCTCAATGGGAGGCCCGTCATATTTATAGGTCCAAACTCGAAATACGTTTTGGCGCAATCAAAAGAAAATGCCGAAGAGTTCAAGGTCCAAGAATGTCTACCTCTTTAACAATCGCGTCAACGGGATCGCTTTGTTCCGCTGCCGCTCCACAAATCGGCCCGTTACGCCGGCGTTATACAGAAAAATTCGAATGAGGTTTATATGAAGCTACGGAAGGTAATCGTCCACAACTTTCGTTCAATTTTGGATAGTGAATTTGAAGTATCTAATTATGGACTGATAGTTGGTGAGAACAATTCGGGAAAGACGAACCTTCTAAGCGCGTTGCGTGTTTTCTATGAGGATGGAGGCACTAAGTTCGAGCCATCTAGAGATTTTCCCAAGGTTGCGACTAGTGATAATGAATCATGGATAGAGCTGCACTTTGCAACAACAGATATTGAACAAGACGGATTGAGGGATGCATATAGATCTTCAGATAAGGTTCTGAGAGTCCGGAAGTACCTCCAATCTGATGAAGGAAAGGTTAAGGCAAAACAGTCTAATATCTATGCTTACGAAGATGGATCATTGTCTGAAAATCTTTTCTACGGGGCTGCAAATATATCCTCATCTAAGCTTGGCTCAATTATTTACATACCCGCTGTAAGTAAGGTGGAAGATACACTTAAAACAACAGGGCCTTCTCCTTTTAGAGATTTGATTAATCTTGTAATGAAGAAGGTCATAGCGAAGAGCCCAATTTTTGAAAGCCTAAATATAGCCTTCTCTGATTTTAACGAAAGTTTCAAAGAAGAAGAGTCGAGCGGCCTATCTATAGAAGCGATAAAAAATGATATTAATGGGGAGCTTTCGCAATGGGGTGTTGGGTTAGATATTGAGGTTACTCCAATAAAAACCGACGATCTTGTTAAGAATCTTCTGAAGCCACATATAGAAGACCAGAAATTAAATGGGCAACGAGTCGACATCGGCTCATTTGGTCAAGGTCTTCAGCGGCATTTAATCTATACGCTTATAAAAATGTCTGCGAAGTATTCCAACACTGCGCCGCAGAGTAAAAAAGAATTCAATCCCGACTTTACGCTGTTATTGTTCGAGGAGCCAGAGGCTTTCCTTCACCCTTCTCAGCAAGACGTGCTTTTTAGAAGCCTTAAAGAATTGGGGAATACCGAAGGTCAACAAGTACTGGTGTCCACGCACTCTGCACAATTCGTAGGAAAATCAGTCGATGATATTCTATCAATCGTTCGCTTACACCGGACTGAAGAGCACACTGAAATTCATCAGTTAACTAGCGCCAAGCTACAGGACCTTTTGGATAACAACCTGGTTGCCGCGAGAGCATTTGGCGAAGACGCAGATCCTGCTTTCGATCAAAAGGCAAGGATGGCGGACGAAGAGCTTAGATATTTTCTTTGGCTAGATTCGGAACGGTCGAGCTTATTCTTTGCCAGGCATGTTCTGCTTTGCGAGGGTGCATCAGAGAAAGTCTATTTAGACTACTTGGCAGACAATGAGTGGGGTTTTCTGAGGGATTCCAGAGTTTATGTTTTGGATTGTCTTGGAAAATTCAACCTACACAGGTTTATTCATTTACTGACTGAACTCGGCGTACCTCATTCTGTCCTTTTTGACGGCGATAATGACCGGGGTAAACATCAGAAATGGAATCAAATAGTAAATGATGCGGCTACGCATCTTACTCTGGGAATCCATCAGTTTGATGAGGATTTAGAGGATTTTCTTGGTTTACCTAAACCAGCAGGAAGACCTGACTTAAAACCCATCAACGTTATAAAAAGTCATGTTTCTGGAGGCATCGACGCAGCCAAAAAGCATGATCTTGAGAACATTGTCCGAAAAATCATGAATGTATAACAAAGTGGTCAACGGGACGCCAACTACGCTGCGCTCCGTTGCCGCCCATTACCACCGGCGTTAGATCATAAGAATTATTTAGGGAGATTAATTTGGACATCGAAGATGAGTACAACCAAGAAGAAATTGAGGAAGCAGAAAGGGCTAAACAACTCGTTGACGAGATAATCGAGCGTTGCGAAGAAGCCGGCATTGAATATGAAGATTTATGTGCCACTGAAGATTTTGGCATTGTCGATGTTAATCTTGATATCTATTTACCATCAGGTCGAAAAAAACGGGAAGTAAATCTTTACAGCATTGATGACCTTGAAGAATTAGTCAGTATTGATTTTGAAAAATATGTTGTTATTGGTAATTACGCCGCGGTATGTTGTTACGATAAAGGTACAATCGAAACTGCCTTTCAAGTAGTTGACGAGGTCCGGGTAAGCCTTCCGTTTTTTCGGCGTCGTTTGCTTAAGAAGCTTGGGTTGATGGTTGACGGAGAGAATGAAATTACTCCAGTTGAACTTAGCTCAGATGTTGGTGGACACAAAGTGAGAATCACATTAGGACCACTAAGCAAAGAGCTTCATGTATTGGCTGCCCCACCTCGCGGGCTAGATATTGGGTTAGTGATTCATCACCCAAAATTTTCTACTCATGCTGACGCACTGCGTATTCTAGAGAAGTTTTGTCACGCTTTGTTTTTTCAAATTGAATCAAAAGCAAGCTTGGGAATAACACTGCTAAGAAAGCGAGATCGAAGAATTTCGTTAATTTCAAATAAAAACCCAATTAAACTTGAGTTTCCAAAATACGAATATGATGATGGCCCTATGGCCCTCTATTGGTATGCTCGTAGTGCTAAAAACATGCCTTTGTTGCAATTTCTGGCATTCTATCAGGCTATAGAGTTCTATTTTCCCGCATACTTTAATGCTGAAGTAAGTAAAAAGATGAGGACAATAATTAAGGACCCTGCGTTCCGGGTAGATCGTGAGGCCGATCTTGCACGGTTAGTTAATGCAGCTAGGTCTAGATCAGGAGCAACAGGCAGCGAGAGAGAGCAGTTGCGGGCGACATTACGCGAGTGTATTGATGATGAAGTAATTGCTAGTTTTCTTGAAGATAGTAAAGAAAGACCTGATTTTTTCTCCTCTAAGCAAAAAGGACTTACTGCTTGCACGTTAAACGCAAAGAATAAAGGAGCAACTTTGGTTGATCAGGTAGCTGATCGAATATATGACATTAGATGTAAAGTGGTGCATGTAAAGGCAGAAGAAGGTGAAACAGAGTTAGAGCTTTTGCTACCGTATACTGAAGAGTCAGAAAAACTTGGCCACGATATCGAATTGGTTAGAATTGTAGCCAGAAAGGTTCTTGTTGCCTCCAGCAGCGCTATACGGGCTTCTTGAGATATGAATATAACAAGTGCAGACACGGCGACGCCCATTACATTGCGCCTTTGGCTCCACTCCATGTGCGCGCATGCTGCAAGCGTTAAATTTCCTCCAACCCACTAACCCTCATAACCTCCCTAGTCACCGCCTCATTCAACACCCCGCGCTTGGCTTCGACGAGCGTGAGCCAATCGCGGGCGCGGGTGATGCCGGTGTAGACCAGCTCGCGGGTGAGGATGGGGTTGATGGTGGGCGGTAGCAGCAGGGCGGTGTGGTTGAACTCCGAGCCTTGAGATTTGTGCACCGTCATCGCGAACACGGTTTCTACCGTGTGCAGGCGAGAGGGCAGCACCCAGCGGATGGGTTTTTCTACATCGCTTGTAGGGAAGGCGACTCTAAGTAGCGTTTTACCCGGCGTGCGGGGATCAGGCACTGCTAGCGTGATGCCGATATCGCCGTTCATCAGTTTCAGCCCGTAGTCGTTTTGAGTGACCAGCACCGGGCGGCCTTCATACCAGCCTTTTTCCAGCGTGAAGTCACTCCCATACAGCAGTTTTTCGTGGCGCAGCGT
This sequence comes from Vreelandella gomseomensis, assembly GCF_031451645.1. Taxonomy (NCBI): domain Bacteria; kingdom Pseudomonadati; phylum Pseudomonadota; class Gammaproteobacteria; order Oceanospirillales; family Halomonadaceae; genus Vreelandella; species Vreelandella gomseomensis. The sequence continues at coordinate 17,847 of NZ_JARWAI010000010.1, forward strand.
TTTGGCGATGCGCAGGTTCAAACCTTCTACTCCCCACGGCCCTTTGCGCAGCGCGCAGAGCAGCTGGAAGTGGCTGTAGGCGCTTAACACATTGCTTGCCCAGTCGTTGTAGGCGTCTGCATTTTCCTCAAACGATGCCCCGCGCGGTCGCTGGGTGTTCAGTACGTTCAGGTAGTGGCGGTAGCCGGTGGGTGGGGCGATGGGGGCGCCGTTGTGGTCGGTGCGGCCTTCGCCGCCGTTGATAAATTTATCGTGGCTGCCGTGAATGACCAGTTTATCCAGCGCGGCGTCGTCGGTCAGCGTCAGGTGGTGCAGGTCCGGGTAGCCGTGGCGCAGTACCTTGTTCAGCGCCTGGTGTTTTTCCTGGTCGCTTTGGGCGTGGCTTGGCTGGTTGATTGCCTGTGCCAGCTGGCCGATGCCGCTGTACTCGTTAAAGCGGTGGCTGACCCGCAGCATGGTAATCGCCTGGTCGAGGGGCTGGCCCTGGGCGTCGATGTAGTCCGGCGGCAGTGGCTGGCCGGTGGCGCTTTCCAGCCATTGGGCGGTCTCTGGCGTGTAGTGGGCAGCCTCGGCGCGGCGGCACAGGTCGCCCAGTACGGCACCGGCTTCCACCGAGGCGAGCTGGTCTTTATCTCCCAGCAGTACCAGCTGCGCCTGGGCGGGCAGGGCGCGCAGCACGGCGGTCATCATTTCGATATCCACCATCGAGGCTTCGTCGATCACCAGCACGTCCAGCGCCAGGGGATTGGCGGCGTTGTGGCGGAAGTGGCGGGTGTCGGGCCGGGCGCCCAGCAAGCGGTGAAGTGTGGTTACCTCAGTGGGAATAGACGCCTTTAGCTGTTCGGTAACGGCTTCATCGCACAGGTCGGCCAGTGCCTCCGTCGGCAGCAGGCTTACCTGACCGGCGATGGATTCATTTAGCCTGGCGGCGGCTTTGCCGGTGGGCGCGGCGAGGCGGATGCGTAGCGGTTGGGCATCGGGCTCAGCCAGTTGCAGGGTTTGCAGCAGGGCGAGCAGGCGCACCACGGTGGTGGTTTTACCGGTGCCGGGGCCGCCGGTGATGATGCCGAAGCGGTTGCGGGCGGCGAGTGCGCAGGCGGTTTTTTGCCAGTCTAGGGTGGTGGTGGGCTGGAATAGAGTATTCAAAGCTTGGGGGAGTATTCCGGGGTGACTATCGTCACCCATCGCCCGATGAATCTGGCTCCTACAAGTACCAGCGGGCTCCGTGCCTGAATCTATCGTCCAATGAATTGGGCTCCTACAAATACCGTTACCTTCTTCGCCGGTGAGGCGGTTGGCGATTTCCTGGTGCAGGGTTTGTTCGTATTGCCAGTAGCGGCGTAGGTAGAGCTTGGTGGTGTTGCCGTTGTGGCTGACGACCAGCGGGGTATTGCCGGGGCCGTTGCTGGCTAGCATGGGGTGGTGCAGGGCGGCTTGCCAGTCGGCGAGCGTTAGCGTGGCGAGCACCTGGCTGGGCAGCGGCGGCGGGTCGGTTAGGTCGTCGCCTTCCGGCGGCAGCGAGAGCGCAAAGTCCGGCGCGTTGAGCGTGGCGTTTAGATCCAGGCACACATGGCCGCGGCCTAGCTGGTGGCTGGCAAGCGCGGCGCCGAGTAGCAGCAACGGTGGGGCGTCCGGTGCTTCCATGGCGAGGAAGCGCACCAGGGCGCGGTCCAGGTCCCGCAGCCAGCCACGTGCTACCCAGCGTTCGCACAGTGCCAGTAGTTCGGTCGTGTCGCTTAGCGCAATGTGAGCGCTTACTTGCGTGGCATCCGTCGTGGGCGTTGGTTCGCTTGCCTCTCTCTTCTCTTTTGGCTCGCTCGTTTCGGCGGCGGTATCGTCGAACAGGTCAAACGTTTGGGTGTCGCCTGGGTGGCCGTTGGTGCTTTTGCGGCTCATAGCGTGGCCTCTTGCGACGTGGTGGAAACCGGCTCACCGGCAAACAGGGCATCCAGGGCTTCGATCAGTTCAACCGGGGCGGGCTCGGCAAAGACGCCGCGCCCTGGGCTGCGGCTGCCGCGCAGAAACACCGTCATCGAGCCGCCCAGGTGCTGGTGGGGGTCGTAGTCGGGCAGGCGTGCCTTGAGTAGCCGGTGCATGGCCAGCAGGTAAAGCGCGGCCTGCAGGTCGTAGCGTTTGGTCAGCAGCGCCTGGCGCAGGGCCTCGGGTTCGTAGGCGCTGTCATCCGGCCCCAAATAGTTGGATTTCCAGTCCAGCACGTAGAAGCGCCCTTGGTGCTCGAAGGCCAGGTCGATAAAGCCTTTCAGCATGCCGTTCAGGGTGTCGGCATCCAGCGCGGGCCGTTCAATCCCATGCAGTAAGTGCTTGCTAACCAGGGCGTCGATGGCCTGGGTGTTGACCTGTTTGGCGGCGAACCAGAACTCCAGCTCGACCTGATAGCTGCCAAGCTCGGTGAGCGGAACGCTGTCGCTGTGGTTCAGCGGTAAGGGCGTGGTTAGCAGTGTGGTGAGCCAACCGGCCAGCGGTTCTTGCCATGCCTGCCAGCCGCGCAGTTGCACCCGCCGCCAGAGCAGATCATCAAGGGTAGCGCTGTCGGTCGCGGCGGTGGCAAAGCCTTCCCTGCCTGCCCATTCCAATAAGCCGTGCAGGAAGGTGCCGGGGCCGGGGCCACGCGGAAACTTGTGCAGGTGAAACGCGTCCGGCTCGGAGAGATCCTGAGGTTCATCCAGCACTTCGAACGCCGTGGCTTCCTGGGCGGTGGTGGGCTCCAGGGGCGTGGGCACGGGGGCGGTGAGCGTACCGGAAAGGCGCAGCGCCGAGTAGCTGGCAATCCACCAGTGTTCCTTGGCGGGGCGTTTGGGCGTGCGGGCGTGCCCCAGGGTGGTGGTTTGCTGGGGCGGCGCAAGGCGCAGCGCCGTGGGCTCGGGGGGCGCATCAACGCGAATGTCGCTGCCTTCAACCAATTCCGCCAGCTTGGCGGTGAGTGCCTCCGGGTCGAGGGGCTTGCCACCGTTGATCAGGTGGCCGATGGCGCTGTTTTCCAGCCCCTTGAGCGGCGCCATACCCAGCCAGGTGGCGTGGCGGGCGCGGGTGAGCGCCACGTAAAGCTTGCGCAGGTCTTCGCCCAGGCGCTCGCGGTCGGCGGTGGCTAGGGTCTCTTCATCGGCGCTCAGGCTGAGTTGCAGGTTGCCGAGGGCGTCGTGCCAGCGCAGCGGCAGGTCCTTGTCGCTGACCGGGCGGTGGTTGGCGATAAACGGCAGAAATACCAGCGGGTACTCAAGCCCCTTGGACTTGTGGATGGTGACCACCTTGACCAGGTCGGCGTCGCTTTCCAGGCGCAGCTTGTGGCTGTCGCCGTGGCTTTCCGGGTCGGCGATGGCGTCGTAAAGAAAGCGAATCAGCGCGTGTTCGCCGTCCAGTTCAGCGCTTGCCTGCTGGAGTAGTTCGCCCAGGTGCAGCAGGTCGGTAAGCAAGCGCTCACCGTCTTCGAACTCGGCCAGCAAGCGGGCGGGAATGTCGAAGTCCACCATCATGCGGCGGACCAGCGGCAGTACGCCCTGGCGCTGCCAGAGGCGGTGGTAGTGGCTGAACTGCTCGACCCGCGCTTCCCAGGCCAGCTCGCTTTGTTGCAGGTGGTCCAGGTCGGCCAGGGTAAGACCTAGCACCGGCGTGGCCAGGGCGGCGCGCAGGTGGGCTTCGGCCTGGCGGGAGCTGGCCAGCGGTTCGGCGCAGGCGCGCAGCCAGCGTTCTACCTGGGCGGCCATGGGTGAGCTGAATACCTTGTCGTGGTCGGAAAGGTAGACGCTTTTGACGCCACGGCTGGCCAGCGCCAGGCGAATCGCACGGGCTTCCTGCAGGCCGTTGACCAGCACCGCCATGTCGGAAGGCTTGAGCGGCGTGAGCTGGTCGTCTTTCTGGAAGCCACTTTCTGCCTGTTGCCCGGCGCTGAGCAGTTCGGTCATGTGCGAGGCGCAGCGCTCGGCCATCTCGGTCTGGTAGGCGGTTTTGGAAAGCGGTTCTTCGCTTGGAAGATTCCAGAGCGTCATGGCGGGCAGCGGTTGGCCCTGGTGTCTCAGCTGTTCGTCGCGGCCTTTGGCGGTCACAGGTTGGAAGGGCAACGGGTTGTCGCCGTCTTCTTCGCGGAACAGAAACGCCCCGGCGGGTTGCCGGTCGGCGTAGGCGAAGCAGTGGTTGACGGCCTCGACCATGGCGCGGCTGGAACGGAAGTTGGTGCCCAGCGTGACGTGGCGGCCGGCGGTGTCCTGGCGGGCCTGCAGGTAGGTGAAAATATCCGCGCCGCGAAAGGCGTAGATGGCCTGCTTGGGGTCACCGATCAGCAGGATGGCGGCGTCGCGGCGGGGCTTGGCGACCTCGAACACCGCGTTGAAGATGCGGTACTGGATGGGGTCGGTGTCCTGGAACTCGTCGATCAGCGCGACGGGGAACTGGCGCAGGATCTGCGCGGCCAGGGCTTCGCGGTTGGGGCCTTGCAGGGCGCGGTCCAGGTGGCTGAGTAGGTCATTGGGGCCCATTTCGGCGCGGCGTTCCTGTTCGCGTTCCAGGCGTACCTTGCACCATTGCACGGCGTGAATCAGCAGGTCGTTGCGCGGTTCCGGCAGGGCCTTGAGCGCCTCGGGCAGTTCGGCCAGCGCTTCAAAGGCTTGTGGGCAGGGCGGCGTGCCATCTTTCCATATCTCGGCCATGCCCTCCGGGGTGAGGCGTTTCCAGGCGGCGGGCGTCAGCGCGGGGCGTTCCAGGTCGCTTTCGCTCCATTCGCGCAGCGCGCCCAGCCAGTTGGCGCGGCTTTTAGCGTTGAAGCTTTGGCCTTTGAAGGCCTTGCGCTTGGCGGCGTCTTCAAGCGCGGGCACCAGTTCGTCCAGCCAGGTGGGCCAGGGGGCTTTCAGGGTGCTGAGCGTTGCCTGGCGTTCGGCCTCGGCGGCGCTCAGGGTCTCCGCCGGGTCGGGGCGCTGGCTGCCGAGGGCCTCGCTTTCGGCGAGCAGCCGGGCGACCTGGGCGTGCAGCTCGTCGGGGGATTTCCAGTAGCGGGTAATGTGGCCGAGTGCTTTGGCATCCAGCGGGTAGTAGAAGGTGCGCCAGTAGTCGCGCACCACTTCCTGTTCCAGCTCGTGCTGGTCGTTTTCCAGGTCGAGGGAGAACAGGCTGCCGCTGTCGAAGGCGTGCTCGCGCAGCATGCGGTAGCACCAGCTGTGGATGGTGGAAACCGCCGCTTCGTCCATCCATTCCGCGGCCAGCTCCAGGCGCCGGGCGCAGGCGGGCCAGGTGGCTTCATCGTATTGGGCGCGGAGCTTTAGGAGCAGCGGGTCTAGCTTGGCTTGCGGTGCTGCTCCGCCGGGGGTATGCCGTAGAGGAGGTTGTCCGACAGGGATGTCGGACGTAGCGCCCAAGGATGGGTTCACAGCGCCTCCTCGTAGGCATACCCCCGGCTCCTCATGCAATACTTCTGCCCGAAACACCCCGGCGGCTTCTACCAGCCGGTTGCGGATGCGTTCGCGCAACTCCTGGGTGGCGGCGTTGGTGAAGGTGACGACCAGGATTTCCGGCGGCGTCAGCGGTCTCACAAAGGCGGTGTCGTCTTCGCTGTGCTGACCGCCCAGCACCAGTCGCACGTATAAAAGCGCAATGGTGAAGGTCTTGCCGGTGCCCGCGCTGGCTTCTATTAGCCTGCTGCCGTGGAGGGGTAGGCGTAATGGATCGAGTGGTGCGGGCTGGCTCATGACGTATCCTTCTAATCAATCGGGAGCGCTTCGGCCAGGACGCTTGCCTGGGTGGGGCTTGGCTTGTCCGTCGATACGTAGGTGACGATGTCCACCGGCAGCTTGAGGTATTTTTCGAGCACCTGCTTGAGTGCAGCACAGGACTGCGGCGGTATCGCTGTCCGGGAAATCAGCAGTAGCTCAACGCTGCCGCCTCGCTCGGCATCATCTAGCCTTGAGCCAAACACACGGGTTTCCACATCATCACCGATAAACTCGCTCACGCCAGACAGAATGATGGTGCGATGTGTTTGGGTAATACGCATGAAGCTAGCCTCCTTAACTGTATGACAGCCCCGCCACCTGATAATCTTGTTGCCGAGCCATTGGGGTGCATTCTAGTTTACGCTACCGGCGGCTTCGGTTCATTCTAACGACGGGATCTCATGCTGACATCGCTGCTGGATAACGACTTTTACAAGATCACGATGCAGAACGCCGTGATCAAGCGCTTTCCCTATGCCCATGCCCGCTATGCCTTTATCAACCGTGGCGAGCACGCGTTTCCCGAAGGCTTCGGCGCCACGCTGCGCCAGGAAGTGGACAAGATGGCGACGTTGCGGTTGAGCGATGCAGAGAAGCGTTATCTCGAAATCACCTGCCCTTATCTCGACCCTACCTATCTCGACTTTCTCGCCGGGTTTCACTACAACCCCAGCGAGGTGAGTATCGAGCAGCAAGGGAGTGATCTTTCGGTGATTATCGAAGGGCCCTGGTACCGCACCATTCTCTGGGAAGTGCCGTTGATGGCGTTGATCAGCGAGCTCTGGTATCGCATGCGCGGGGTGACGATCACGCCCGAGACCGATGCGATGGTCGAGCAGCGCGCCCAGGAGAAGATCGAGCTCTACCGGCGGCTGGGGCTGAAGATCGCCGAGTTCGGCACCCGCCGGCGTTTTTCCTTTGAGGTTCACGACCGGGTGGTGGGGGCGCTTGGTAACTATGGTGGCGAGGCCTTCAGCGGCACCAGCAATGTGCTGTTGGCCATGCGTCACGACGTCAAGCCGATCGGCACCCACGCCCACGAGTGGTTCATGTTTCACGGAGCGCGCTTCGGCTTCAAGATGGCCAATAGCCTTGCCCTTGAGCATTGGGTGGATGTGTACCGTGGGGATCTGGGTATTGCCTTAACGGATACCTTCACCACGCGGGCCTTTTACGACAGCTTCGATAAGAAATTCGCCAAGCTGTTTGACGGCGTGCGCCACGACAGTGGCGACCCGATCGATTTTGCCTCACAGACCATTGCCCACTATGAGCGCCTGGGGATTAACCCGCTGAGCAAGACGATTATCTTTTCCGATGCGTTAACGCCCGAGAAGGTCGAGCGCATTCACGCTTTTTGTAAGGATCGCATTGGGATGGCATTCGGCATCGGCACCAACTTCACCAATGACGTGGGTGTTGAGCCGATGAACATGGTGATCAAGATGGTCGAGGCGCGCCCGGAAGGGCAGGGCTGGCTGCCGGTGATCAAGCTTTCCGACGTGGCGGAAAAGAACACCGGCGACCCGGAGATGATCTCGCTGGCGAGGCGGATATTGTCGCTTAATGGGAAGCGTGATTAGCGCCTGCTCGAGGAGTTTTCCAGCGCCCTGCGCCAGATCGTGGCCTTTGAGTTGGAAACGCTGGAACCCGGTGCGGATTAGTCATCCCTTTACCGATTTGTGTAGAGGGGCATAGAGCGCCTCGGTCAGCGCGGCGAAGCTGTGTGCCTGTTCGCGGTGGTCATTGAACAGCCGCTCGAAGCGGGGCCACTGGTGGGCCAGGTACTCGCTTTGGGCGACTTCGCCGGTCTGGAAGCGGCCGCCGTCATAGGCGCCTTCGGCGGCGGCGTAGGCGTCGCTTTCCCGGCCTTTTTCTTCAGCGATCTCCGGCGTGCCTAGCTTGGTCAGCCAGGCAAACGCCGCCTGGGGGGCTAGCGGTAGCGGGGCTTGAAGGCCTGCTTGCCAGGCGGTCATCTGGGTGTCCAGGTGGGCGCGGGCGGTGTCGGCGGCGATGGGTTCCAGCGTGATGTTGCCTGCCTTGGAAAGTAGCTGGGTGGTCATCGGGCCGCTGAGGTTGCCCGCCAGGTGCGCCACCCAGGGGCGCAGCAGGTGGGTCCAGCGGTACTGACCGCGCCCGCTGCCCTGGCTGATCAGGCTGCTGCTGAGGAGTAACAACCGGCAGCGCTCGCCGGCCTCGTTCTGGCGCAGTTCGTTCAGCCAGTCTTCCAGCACGATGCCGTCGGCACTTTCTACGCGAACCGGCTCCGGCGCGGGTAAGGCAATGGGCCACTGGTCCAGGGCTTCCTGATAGGCGCTGAACAGGTCGTCCATGGGTTCGGCCAGCGACTCGCGCATGCGCTCCCCAAAGGCCCCCATGGCGAGCACGCCCTGGCGCTGGAAGCGTTCCAACTGGGCGTCGAGGGCTTCCAGGCGTGGCTCGCCGTTGTCCACCGCGTGGCGCTGGGCGGCGATGAGCCGGTCCTGCAGCTGCCAGTTCTGCAGGCCGTCCAGGGCGAAGGGTTCGGCGTCCAGCTCGGCGATGGCTTCCTGCTCGAAATACACCCCTAGCCGAGTATTGAAGAAGCTGCGCACCGGTTCGCGCAGAAAGCCGCCCAGTTGGCCGAGGGACAGGCTGGCGGGGGCGTTTTCCGGCGGGGGGAGCTTTTCGGGCTGAGACCGTGGCGCTCTGGGGGATTGATCGTCGCGCCATTCATGGACCCCACGCCACTCATGGATATAGGTGAATAGCTGGGCGGACTCGGTGCTGTCTTCGAAATAGCGGCGGCTGAATGGCTGCAGCGGGTGCTCGGTGGTCAGGGGATCCAGCAGCGGCACGCCGTTTTCAAAGTGCCAACCGGCGGCCAGGTGGTCGCGCAGCTGGCCGACCAGCACCGAGGGCGGAAGCGGCGTGTTGTCGATCTGGCTGCGGCCGACCCAACTGATGTAGAGCTGGTCGCGGGCGGAGAGCAGCGCTTCGAGAAACAGGTAGCGGTCGTCTTCCCGGCGGGAGCGGTCGCCGGGGCGGTAGTCGCTGCCCATCAGGTCGAAGTCCAGCGGCGGCTGGGAGCGGGGGTATTCGCCGTCGTTCATACCCAGCAGGCACACCCGCTTGAAGGGGATGGCGCGCATGGGCATCAGGGTGGCGAAGTTGACCGCCCCGGCCAAGAAGCGCTGGGAAAGGCTGTGCTCATCGATCTGCGCGAGCCAGTGTTCGCGCACCATGGAAAGCGGCAGCGGATCCTCCAACTGGGCTTCGCGGCTGCTTTCGAGGATTTGCTGCAGGCCGTTTTCCAGCTTGGTGAGCATCACGCTTTCCTGGGCGTCGTCGGTCAGGAAGAAGGTTTCCAGCAGGGTGCGCAGCCGTTCTACCCAGCTGGCGGCATCGGTGGGCTGGCGGAAGGTCTCCCAGGTGGCTTCGAGTTTTTCCAGCAGCGTCGCCAACGGCCCGGCAAGGCCCGCTTCCAGCCCGCCGATATCGTCGAACGGCTCGATGCCCTGCCAGGCGTCGCCGTCGCCCACGGTGTAACCCAGCAAGAGGCGGCGCAGGCCAAAGGCCCAGGTGTTCTGGCTGAGCCCGCCGGGCAACTCCAGGGTTTGACGCTGCTTGGCGTTGAGCCCCCAGCGAATCCCCGCGCCTTCCATCCAGCGCTCGAGCACCGGCAGGTCGCGCTCTTCCAGCCCGAAGCGCTGGCGCAGGGCGGGGACGTCGAGCAGGTCCAGCAGGTCGCTGACGGACAGGCGCAGCTCCGGCAGGCGCAGCAGCTTTTCCAGGGCGATCATCATCGGCAGGCGGTGGCGGCTGGCCTGGTCGGAAAGCGTGTAGGGAATGAAGCGCGGGTCGTCGCTTTGAAGCTGGCCGAATACTGCGTCGATGTGCGGCGCGTAGCGGTCGATATCCGGCACCATGACGATGATATCTCGCGGGCGCAGCTCGGGGTCGGCGCTGAAGACGGCCAGCAGCTGGTCGTGGAGAATCTCGACTTCCCGCTGGGGGCCGTGGGCGATATGAAACACCAGGGAGTCATCCGCCGGGTCGAGGGCGGGCCAGTGGGTTTGGGTTTCCGCTACCGGGCGCAGCTCGCGGATATCGTCCTGCAATTGGCTGAGCAGGCAGCCGCGTTCGCCGGAAAACGGCTCGAACATGTCGATGCGCAGCGCCTGCTGCTCGAACAGGGTCTGGTAGTCGCCGGTGTCGTCGTGCTCATCCAGCAGGCGCAGGTAGTCGCGGCCCTGTTTGCCCCAGGCGGCGAGCAGCGGCTGGGCGTGAAGGTGCAGGGCATCGTCAGCGTCACCGGTGCCCAGTACGTCCAGCGCTTCGGGCATGCCGGTCTTGCGCCGCTGGCGGTAGCGGCTGGCGCGGAGCAGGTCCTTGTGCTCGATGATATCCGCCCAGTAGTACTGGCAGGGGTTGTGCACGCAGAGCACCACCTGGCAGCAGCGTGAGAGCGCTGCCAGGGCTTCCAGGGTTTGCTGGGGCAGCGACGAGATGCCGAAAATGATCAGCCGCCGGGGCAGGCCCGGCGGGCAGGCCTGGCCCTCAAGCTGTTCGGTGGCCTTCAAAAACCGCCGATGCACCTGGGCGCGGCTGCTGTCGAGGCCCGCAGCGCCCTGGGTGGCGGCCACGTCTTCGCGCAGGATGCGCCACAGGGCGGGCTGCCAGCGCTGGTGGTCTTCCAGCGGGCGGGCCTCGCCGCGAGCGGTGATCAGCACGTCCTCGCCGTTGGCCCAGGCGTCCAGCCAGTCGGCACGATACACTTGGTACTGATCGAAGAGGTCAGCCAGCCGCTCGGCCAGCTGGTAGTGCTTGCGCTGGTCGCGGTCGACTTCCAGGAACTGCGCCAGCGGCGCGAACACTTCCTGCTCGGCCAGGGTGGGCAGCAGGCGGAGTAGCCGCCAGACCAGCCGGGATTTGTCGAACGGCGAGGTTTCCGGCACGGCGTCTTCGTTGTGCGATACGTGAGTCAGCACCGTGCGGTAGGCCTGCCACAGAAACCGCGCGGGCAGCATCACGTCCAGCGCCGCCGCAATCCCCGCGCCGCCGTTTTCCGGGTCTTCCGCCAGCGCCAATTTCAGCCACTGCCCGATACCGTTGCTCTGCACCAGGATGGTTTCATTCTCCAGCGGCGAGAGCGGGTGCAGGCGCATCCATTCCACCGCCAATCCGCGCAAATCTTCCAGGCGGTTGCCATGCACCACCATGAAACCTGGCGTTAGCGATGTTGGCGAAAGCAGCGAATTGGCGGGCATGCGCAAGGTTCCTTCACGGCGGTGGTGGTGGCTAAGGGTATGGTGCCATAAGTTAACGTCTTGCGGGATGCGTATTGGAAAGAGGAACTTTTACGACAAATGAGTTATCATAAAAGATAACCTTCAGGGAGCTGGGTAATGTAAATAGGCTCGTATACGCCAACGTGAGGTACAACGGTCATGAGCTTACAAGCACTAAAGGATAGGGCGCTCCAAAATCCCGAGGTCAAAGCGGAATACGAGCGCTTGGCACCTGAGTTTGAATTGGCCAACACGCTGATCACCATGCGACAGCAAGCAGGCCTGACTCAAGACGAATTGGCAAAGCGTCTGCATACCCAAAAAAGTAATATTAGTCGGCTAGAGCGTGGTGACAGTAACCCCGGTTGGAAAACGCTTCAGCGTTATGCGAAAGCCTGCGGGTTTGAGTTATCAGTGCAGGCTCAGAGGCATAACACGGCCGTCTAGGAAACTAGTGAAATGAGATGTCCGCGGGAGCATAGCGTTCCGTCGCAATAAGTTAACATCTTGCGGGATGCGCGGTAAGCGCGTTAGCTATGTGCTTTCGGCCGTGAAAGCGGTTCGATGGACAGGCGCAACCCTAGGGAGTTGGCGACTTTGCTGATGGTTGAAAATGCCGGATTGCCTTCCCCAGACAGGGCTTTGTAGAGTCCTTCGCGGCTCATGCCCACGTCCTTGGCAAGTTGACTCATGTTGCGCGCACGGGCGATATCACCGAGTGCGGCTGCGAGAAGTGCTGGATCATTTTCTTCCATTACTGCGTCAAGATAAGCCGCAATATCTTCCTCAGTTTGAAGGTAATCGGCAGTATCGTAGTGGCTGAAAGTGACGTTAGAAACGGTCATAGAATTACTCCTTCCATTGCGCGGCAATGGCTTTGGCCTGTTCGATGTCGCGGGACTGGCTGATAGCTATAGTTGGCAGTGCTGAAAGTGTCAACTTTGGTTTACACTTGATGATAAGAAAAAGCAATAATCAGCATACTGTTAAGGCGCTTTAAATGAACATCTTGCGGGATGCGCGATATATCGCCAAGCTATGCCGATACCGTGAACAATGCTGAGAGATATTTCCCCATGACTGAGTCATCACAAAATTCCCGCCGTCATTCTTCCGCAGTGGTCGATGGTCCAGGCAAAGCCGCCAGCCGCGCCATGCTGCGCGCCGTGGGTTTTAACGATGAGGATTTCAAAAAGCCCCAGGTGGGCGTTGCCTCGACCTGGAGCATGGTGACGCCCTGCAACAGCCACATTGGCGAGCTGGCTGAACATGCCCGCGACGGCGCAGACGCGGCGGGTGGCAAGGGTGTGATCTTTAACACCATCACCATTTCCGATGGCATCGCCAACGGTACCGAGGGCATGAAGTACTCGCTGGTGTCCCGCGAGGTGATCGCCGATTCCATCGAGACCGTGGCGGGCTGCGAAGGGTTTGATGGCCTGGTGGCGATTGGCGGCTGCGACAAGAACATGCCCGGCTGTGTGATGGGTCTGGCGCGGCTCAATCGCCCCAGCGTGTTTGTCTATGGCGGCACCATCATGCCCGGCGAGGGGCATACCGATATCGTGTCGGTCTTCGAGGCCATGGGCGCGCACTCACGCGGCGATATCGACCTGATCGAACTCAAGAACATCGAGGAAACGGCGATTCCCGGCCCGGGTTCCTGCGGCGGCATGTACACCGCCAACACCATGGCCTCGGCGATTGAAGCCCTGGGCATGAGCCTGCCAGGCAGCTCGGCGCAGAACGCCATTTCCCGCGACAAGCGCGAGGACTGTGAGGCGGCGGGCGAAGCCGTGCTGGCGCTACTGGCCAACGATATCAAGCCTTCCGACATCATGACCCGCGAGGCGTTTGAAAACGCCGTGACCGTGGTCATTGCGCTGGGGGGATCGACCAACGCCGTCCTTCACCTGGTGGCCATGGCGCGCACCATTGGCGTCGAACTGTCGCTCAAGGACTTCACCGAGATCGGCAAGCGCGTGCCGGTCGTGGCTGACCTGCGCCCCAGCGGCCACTACATGATGAGCGAGCTGGTGGCGATTGGCGGTATTCAGCCGCTGATGAAGATCCTGCTCGACGCAGGCCTGCTGCACGGTGACTGCCTGACGGTCACCGGCAAGACGTTGGCGGAAAACCTCGCCGACGTTGAGCCGTACCCGCTGGACCAGAAAATTATCGCGCCGCTGGGTAACCCACTTAAGGCCGAAAGCCATCTGCGTATTCTCCATGGCAACCTGGCGCCGGAAGGGGCGGTGGCTAAGATTACCGGCAAGGAAGGCACGCGGTTCAGCGGTTCGGCACGGGTGTTTGGCTCTGAGGAAGAAGCCCAGGCGCGCATCAATGACGGCACCGTCGTGGCCGGGGACGTGATAGTGATTCGCTACGAAGGCCCCAAGGGCGGCCCCGGCATGCGCGAAATGCTCACGCCTACGTCGGCCATCATGGGCCGTGGGCTGGGCAGCGACGTGGCGCTGATTACCGATGGCCGTTTCTCCGGCGGCAGCCACGGCTTTGTCGTTGGCCATGTGTCCCCCGAGGCGTTCGAGGGCGGCCCCCTGGCGCTGGTCGAAGACGGCGACACCATCACCATCGACGCGGTGGCCGACACCATTGAAGTGGCGGTTTCCGACGACGAGCTGATTCGCCGCCGTGCCGCCTGGCGCCAGCCGACACCGCGTTACCGCCGTGGCGTGCTGGCCAAGTATGCGCGGTTGGTCAGCTCCGCGAGCACTGGCGCGGTCACCGACAACGAAGAGTAAACGACAGTCAAGCGGAACGTTGTCATGTGTATGTCAAACGCCAGGGATAACCTGGCGTTTTTATTGGCGTAAAGGAATCGTTTCAATGGCGACGCAAGCGAACTCCAAGACGTCACGGGTCAGCGAAGTTTTCAAGGCGTTTCTGCTGCTCGGGCTCACCTCCTTTGGGGGGCCGGTGGCGCATCTGGGTTACTTCCGCAGCGAGTTTGTTGCGCGCCGGAAGTGGCTGACGGAAAGCGCCTACGCGGATATGGTGGCGCTGTGTCAGTTTCTACCTGGCCCGGCCAGCAGCCAGGTGGGCTTTGCCCTGGGGCTGATGCGGGCGGGCCCCTGGGGCGCGGTCATGGCCTGGCTGGCGTTTACCCTGCCGTCGGCCATTGTGCTGGTGCTGTTCGCCTTTGGCGCTGCGGTGCTTGAGGGGCCGATTGCCAGTGGTATTATTCATGGCTTGAAGGTCGTCGCCGTGGCCATTGTTGCCCATGCGGTGTGGGGCATGGCACGTAATCTCTGCCCGGACCGTACCCGCGCGGGTATCGCCCTGGCCGCCGTCTTTGCCGTTGTGGCGGTGAGCGGGCCGCTGGGGCAGGTAAGTGCCATTGTGCTGGGTGGCGTCGCCGGGCTGTTGCTATGCCGGGGCGTGGCCGCGGCCGCTGAAAGTGATCCACTGCATTTCCCGGTGTCGCGCCTGGTCGGCATCATCGCCCTCGTGCTGTTCGGCGGGCTGCTGGTGTTACTGCCCCTGTTGGCCGGCATGGCGATCTGGCTGGATATCACCGATGCCTTTTACCGTTCAGGCGCGCTGGTGTTCGGCGGTGGTCACGTGGTGTTGCCGCTGCTTGAAGCCGAGGTGGTGCAGTCGGGCTGGGTTTCCGCCGACGAATTTTTGACCGGCTACGGGGCGGCTCAGGCGATCCCCGGGCCGCTGTTTACCTTTTCGGCCTACCTGGGCGCGCTGATACCGTCAGGCGGTAGCTTGCTGACCGCGACGCTTGCCCTGCTGGCGATTTTCCTGCCGGGGTTCTTGCTGTTGGTGGGCGTACTGCCGTTCTGGAATCACTTTCGTCAGTGGCAGTGGGCTCAGGCGCTGATGCGCGGTGCCAATGCAGCGGTAGTCGGTATTCTGGGGGCGGCGCTCTATGATCCGGTATGGACGAGTGCGATTGTTGGCGCTCCCGAGTTTGCCCTGGCGCTCACCGGCTTTCTGCTGTTGAGCGTGTGGAAGCTGCCTGCCTGGGCGGTGGTGATCGTAGTGGCGTTTGGCGGCGTGTTGATTGCGCCCTGAGGGCGTTGCATGAAGCGGGCACAAAAACGGCCGCTGCAAGGGCGGCCGATATAGCGAGAGAAAAACAGCCAATAGGAGGCGTGGAGGATCTATTCGCTATGGCGCCTCCATTTCCAGCGTGCGACGCAAAACGTGAAGTTCATCCACGTTAAGGTGCTCAAGCTTTCCAGCGAGCAGGTCGCTGACCTTCTGAACGGGTAGCCCCGCTCGGCGGGCGATTTCACGGCTTCCCATGTCTGATACCGCAATCAGCCGTGTGATGATACGCATAAGACGCGTGCGTTTTTCGAGTTCCCTGACATCGAGGTCAGGGCTGCTTCGCGGAGGATCGAGCAGATCCGCGTGGGCAGTTGAGCGTGCCGTACTCATGAGGCTCCATCTGTCTGAAGTGACATCGACACAATGCCGCCAACCGAAGGGCTTTTCAATACCTTTTTTGGCGAAAATTTCATGACGTGCAGACCCCCCCGAAAAGCCCTTGGCTCTGGTAAACTAACCGCTTAATTTTTTTGCGTGCCCCGTCGCATGGGGGCACGGTCTATCAGCGTTTTGACAAGGCCTCGGGCCGGGGAGTAGTGGCATGTCGTCGAACAGCGCACCCAAAGTGGGCGTGATCATGGGGTCAAAATCGGACTGGCCGGTCATGGAGCACGCGGTGGCGATGCTCGAGCGGCTGGGCGTTGCCTATGAAACCCGGGTGGTGTCCGCCCATCGCACGCCGGACCTGCTGTTCGACTATGCCAAGACCGCCGCCGAGCGCGGCCTGCAGGTGATCGTGGCCGGGGCCGGTGGTGCTGCCCACCTGCCGGGCATGGTGGCGTCCCAGACGCCGTTGCCGGTGCTTGGTGTGCCGGTGGAGTCCAAGGCGCTGAAGGGGCTTGATTCGCTGCTCTCGATTGCCCAGATGCCCGGTGGCATAGCGGTGGGCACCCTGGCGATCGGTAAGGCAGGCGCGACCAATGCGGGGTTGCTGGCCGCGCAGATTGTCGGATTGCACGATGCTGCGGTGCGCGACGCGGTGGAAGCATTCCGCGCCGAGCAGACCCAGGCCGTGCTGGATAACCCCGATCCGCGCCCCGATGCCCAAGCGACCTGAGGAGTACTGCTCATGAGTTCTGTCATTCCTGCTAATATCGGTGTGCTGGGCGCCGGCCAACTGGGCCGCATGCTGGCGCTTTCGGGCTATCCGCTGGGCAACCGGTTCACCTTTCTGGATACCACCGGCAGCCCCAGCGCCGGGATTGGCGAGGTGATCGTCGACCCCGATAACCAGCACTTGGCGGCCTTTCTCGACAGGGTCGAGGTGGTGACCTACGAGTTTGAACACCTGCCGGTGGCCCTGGTGCGGGAAATCGAACAGCACAAGCCAGTCTACCCGGGAAGCCGGGCCATCGAGGTATGCCAGAACCGCGTTGAGGAAAAAGCGCTGTTCGATCGCCTGGGCATCCCTACGCCGGCGTACCGCGTGGTGGAAAGCGCCGACCAGTTGGAAGCCGCCGCCCGCGAGCTGGGCTGCCCGGTGGTCGCCAAGTCGGTGACCGAAGGCTACGACGGCAAGGGCCAGGCGGTGTTGAAACAGCCCGAACAGGCGCAGGAGGCGTGGCAATCGATTGGCCATTCGCGGTTGATCGTCGAGGCCTTTGTCGATTTCGTGCGCGAGGTGTCGATGATTGCCGTGCGCGGCCGTGACGGCCAGGTGGTTTTCTACCCCATGGCGGAGAACCAGCACGTCGACGGCATCCTGCGCTATTCGGTGGCACCGCTGCCGGATCTGGACGAACGCGTTCAGCAAACCGCCGACGGCTACATCCGCGCGCTGCTCGACGAGCTGGACTACGTGGGCGTGCTGGCGCTGGAGCTGTTCCAGACCCGCGATGGTAGCCTGCTGGCCAATGAAATGGCGCCGAGGGTGCATAACTCCGGCCACTGGACCATGGACGGGGCGGTGACCAGCCAGTTCGAAAACCACCTGCGCGCCGTGCAAGGCCTGCCGCTAGGCAGCACTGAGGCCACTGCGCCGACCTGCATGGTCAACGTGATCGGCCGTGAAGGCGACAGCGCGGCGCTGCTGGCGATTGGCAATACTCATCTGCATCGCTACGACAAGGCCGAGCGTCCGGGGCGCAAGCTGGCCCACGTGAATGTGGTGGCGGAGACCCATGCCGAGCTGCTCGACAAGGTGCGCGCCTGCCAGGCATTGCTGCCCGAGGCACCGCCGGTGGCCTGGAGTTTCGAGTCAACCCTTTAAGTCTGGTAGCCGCTTTTCCAGGCGGCTTTTTTGTGCCCTATCGATCCAATAGTCAACTTAAGTCGCCAAGGATTGGAAAATCGGCTAAAAAGGATTGAGTTTATTCATGAATAAGAATGGCTTGAAAGCCAGCTTGGCAACATAAGGGACATTGTATGCCAGAGCCTTTTAGCACGGCAGTCGCGTCGGGTCTGCGCAGCCGGTTTCAACGCGAACACCACATTGCGGTGAAAAGCCTGCGCGGCGAAAAGGTACGCCTGCTCTACGACAACATGTGGGCGCCGGTACTCACCAGTATCGTGGCGGCAACGCTGCTGGTGGCGGCGCTATGGCCCGAGGTGGCGCACTGGAAGTTGATCGCATGGTGGGGCCTGCTGGTCGTGGTGTCGGGCATTCGCCTTGGCCTGGCCTATCGTTTTTATCGCCTGCCGGCGGCGCAACAGCAGCGTCATCGCTGGCTGCGTCGTTTCAGCATCGGCACCGTTGCAGCGGGGTGCGTCTGGGGGCTTGGCAGCTTCGAGCTGTTTGACGGCGACCTGCCGGGGCAGGTCGCCGCGCTGTCGATTGTCATGGCCGGGATTTCGGCGGGGGGCGTGACCACGCTTTCCGCCGTGTGGTGGGTGTCGCTCGGGTTTGTGCTGCCGATCATGCTGCCCTTGCTGCTGCAGTTCTTACTTCACGGGTCGTCGCTGTCGATACTGGTCGGCGGCATGCTGGTGCTGTTTCTGGGGCTGATGCTGGTGACCAGCCGACGCTTGAGCCGCATTATTCATGACAATATCTCGCTGCGCGTCAGCATGGCATCGCGGGAAGCCCTGCTGATGGAAAGCGAGGATCGCTATCGGTCGATCTTTCACCAGTCGCCGATGGGCGTGATGCACTTCGACGAGCACGGCACCGTGACCGACTGCAACGGCAAGCTGCTGGAAATTCTCGGCGTGGAGCGGGCGCAGCTGATCGGCTATTGCATGCTCTCGCCCAATGCCGACAGGGCGGTTGCCAGCGCCGTCAGCGACGCCCTGCGTCAGGGCACCGGCTACTACGAAGGCACCTATTGCCTGCCCAACGCTCCTGAAGGCACGCCGCTGCGGGCGTTTTTCAACGGCGTGCACAGCGCCAGCCAGCGCATGGTCGGCGGTGTGGCGATGATCGAGGACTTCACCGAGCGCAAGCGGCACGAAGCCATCATCTACCGGCAGGCCTATTACGATGCGCTCACCGACCTGCCGAACCGGCGCATGTTCATCGAGCACCTGGAAACCCTGTGCGCCGGTGACCAGCACACCAGCGGCCTGCTGCTGTTCATGGATCTGGATCGCTTCAAGCTGATCAATGATACGCTTGGCCATGCTGCCGGTGACGATCTGCTGGTGCAGGTTGCGCGCCGTCTGAGTGCCAGCCTCCAGCCCGGCGACATGGCGGCGCGGCTGAGCGGCGACGAGTTCGTGCTGCTGGCGCTCACCGAGACCAGGACGCCCGAGGCGCTCGAGGCCTGGGCCGAGGACTATATGCAGGCGCTCCAGCAGGCGCTTGCGCCTCCTTATCGTCTGGGGGCCCAGGTTGTCGAGGTGACTCCCAGCATGGGCTACGCCTGTTTTCAGTCCTGGGGCTGCGACCACGGCGACCTGCTCAAGCAGGCCGACCTCGCCATGTATCAGGCCAAGATGGAGGGTCGCGACCGGTGCCGCCGCTATCACCCCTGGATGCGGGACGAGGCTGAGAAACTGGCCGGATCCCGGACGCTGCAGGAAAATGCCGCCAAGTAAGCGGGCCGCCGAACAACCAGACGCGTTCGGACGCGACGGGCAACCTAGGGGGATATGTTTCAATGCCACAGAATGTGAGTGCGTCGACGCCGCTGGATTCGGGTAGCCCGGACGACCATGCCGATTCCGGCAGGGCCCGACGGTTGACCTGCGAAAAGGTGCATATCCTCTACAGCAACCTGTGGCAGCCCGTATACGCCGGTATCCTGGGCGCTGTCCTGCTCGTCGGTATCATGTGGGAAGCCGTCGACCACGTGGTATTGATCAGCTGGCTGGTGGCCATCATCGCCATCTCGCTTGTGCGTTTGCGACTGGCATCGCTGTTTCTCCAGGCGGAGACAGCGTCACAGGCGCGCCCGATATGGACCGTCTGGTTTGCGCTCGCCGTTCTGGTGGCGGGGTGCGTCTGGGGCTTGGCCGGTGTGCTCATGTTTACCCCCGACCGCCCTGAATACATCGCGGCGCTGGCGATTATTCTCTCGGGCGTGGCGGCCGGAAGCGTGACCATGATTTCCGCTATCTGGTGGATCGTGATTCTGTTCCTGTTGCCGATTGGCCTGCCCCTGCAGTGGATGTTCTTCACATCAGAGGTGCCGACCCACACCATGATGGGGATTGTCATGGTGGTATTCTTGAGCTTGCTGGTGCTGACCAGTCGGCGTCTGGGGCGCATCATCCACGACAATATTTCGCTGCGCGTCAGCATGGCCGACCGCGAAGCAACCATTTACCGCCAGGCTTACTATGATGCGCTGACCGACCTGCCCAACCGGCGCATGTTCATCGAGCGGCTGGAAACCTTGTGCACGGGCGACCAGCACGCCAGTGGGCTGGTGCTGTTCATGGATCTGGATCGTTTCAAGCTGATCAACGATACGCTCGGCCACGCCGCCGGTGACGACCTGCTCATTCAGGTCGCCCAGCGTTTGAGAGCCAGCCTGTACGACGGCGATATGGCGGCGCGGCTGAGCGGCGATGAATTCGTGCTGCTGGCCGTCACCGACGCCCAGACATCCGACGCCCTGGAGGCCTGGGCCGAGGCGTATATGCACTCGCTACAGCAGGCCCTTTCGCCGCCCTATCGCCTGGAAGCCCGGACTGTCGAGGTCACCCCCAGCATGGGATATACCTGTTTCCAGGCCAGCGGCTGCGATTACGGCGAGCTGTTGAAGGAAGCCGACCTCGCCATGTACCAGGCCAAGGAGGAAGGGCGTGCCCAGTGGCGCCGCTATCAGCCGTGGATGCTGGATGAAGCGCAGCGGCTGGCTCAGGTGCCTTTCAGCGATTCGGCTAGCCCAGCTGGCCGCTGATCAACAGCCACAGCGCGATCAACGCAAAATGCCCCGGATACCAGCTCAGCCACAGGCGCCTGGGCATTGTCCATTGCAGGTCGGGAATGCGCCTGGCGGCGCCCGCCGCCAGCACCAGCACCCCAATACAGGTGCCCACCGTGAATGACTTGGCCATGTCGGAGCTGTTCATCTGCCCGGCAATCCACAGGGCGGGAAACGCGGCCAGCCCCGCCCACAGCCGGTTATAAAAGTCGCCGCTGGTTTCACGCAGCGCCTGCATGGCAAACATCATCAAGGGGATCAGCAGCAAGCCGTTATGGCCGTACTCGACCCAGAATCCCAGCAGGTACCAGAGCGTCACGCCGGCCGCTGCACCGGCAAGCACCCAGCCAAAGGGCAGGTTCTGCCGCTGATACTGCTGCCAGCCAAGGCGAACGAGCGCGCCGATGGCCAGGCCGCTGGCCAGGGTAAAGCAGACATTGAGGATAAAGGCGTCGGACTCGCGGGGCATCAGCATATAGGGCAGCTGCGCAACCATGCCGATCACCAGGATACGCCGTGCGTAACGCAGAGGGTTGCGGGTATTGAACAGGCCATGCCAGGCGACCATGGCGGCAAACAGCGGGAAGGCGATGCGCCCGATGGATGATCCCGCCCAGTCAAGCTCCCAACTGACAGGCAGCACGTAGCGGGTAAGGTGATCCACCGTCATGGTGAACAGCGCGAGCCATTGACCCCAAGCCGTCCAGCGGGATGAAGGTTTGGGTAATGTCGCCGCTTGGGCCATATGACCTCCGTGTGCATGGTCGCTTGGGTGGGCGTTGCAGTAATCGCGTCTGCCTTGCTAAGGCAATGACCCGCAATCGGGAGGAGGGTTCACTCAAAGCTGCGTTGCGTAAGGGAAAAGGTAAAGTGGCAGGGGGGAGAGGCGGGGATATCGCCAGACAACCTTCCCCGGCGGGCGCCAGGGAAGGGCAGCGATGGCGCTTACTCGACGTCGAAGTAACGCGCGTAGATTTCGTCGTAGGTGCCGTTGTCACGAAGGGTTTCGAGGGCGTCGTTGAACTGCTCGGCAAGTGCTTCGTCGCGTTGGCGGAAGGCGATACCAAAGCCGTCGCCGAAGTATTCTTTCGGCTCGGTCAGCATGTCGCCGACGACGACGTAGTCGCCTTCTTCGCTATCCAGCAGCGTGGACTTGCCCACCGGGAAGTCGAGGAACAGGATGTCCAGACGCTCGGACTCCATATCCAGTACCATGTCATCGGCGGTCGCGTAGCGATTGATATCGGCCACATCGCCGTACATGTCGGTGACGTAGTTGTCCTGCAGGGTGCCCCGCTGAACGCCGATGGTCATGTCGGTCAGCGCTTCTTCGCTAATCTCGTCCAGCTCGGTGCCTTCAGGCGCAAACCAGGCGGACGGCGGGGTGATGTAGGGGTCAGAGAACAGCACCTGCTTCCGACGGTCGTCGTTGATGGTCATGGACGACATGATGGCATCGTATTTACGCGCCATCAGGCCGGGGATGATGCCGTCCCAGCCCTGTACGATCCACTCGCAGCTCACGCCAATCTCGTCACACAGGGCGTTGCCCAGGTCGATATCGAAGCCGGTGAGTTCGCCGTCAGGGGTGCGATACTCCATGGGTTCGTAGGGAACGTCAACGCCAATGCGGACTTCTTCGCCGTCCTGCGCCTGGGCGCTGGTGGCCGCGATGGCCAAGCCGAGCAGAGAAAGTGTTAGGACTTTTTTCATTGTGAGTCTCCTGAGGGATGTAATCACTGAATGGTGAGTAACATAACCGCTGTTAGCTTAGCGCCGACGCGAATGGTTTGTCGACGCACGAACCAACGTTTGTTTCACACTAGCCGTTCTGCGGTTGCAGGTGGGCCAGCAGTTTTTTCTCCAGATGGCGGAAGAAGTACAGAATGGCAAAGGTCAGGCACAGGTAAATGGCCGCGACGAACAGGAACGCCTCGAAGGGCGCGTAATAGCGGGCATACACAAAGCGGGCCGCGCCGGTCAGGTCCATGATGGTCACCACGCTTGCGATGGCGCTGGCGTGAAGCATGAAGATCACTTCATTGCCGTAGGCGGGCAGGGCGCGACGGAAGGCGCTGGGAATGATGATCCGCCGCATGGTCAGCCCGGGGGACATGCCATACGCCCGTGCCGCTTCGATTTCACCTTTCGAGGTCGACTTGATGGCACCGCGGAAAATCTCGGTGGTATAGGCTGCCGTGTTCAGGGTGAAGGCAATCAGCGCGGGAACGAACGGGTCTTCGAGAATGATCCACAGCCACGATTCCTGAATGCCGTCGACGAACACCACGCCGTAGTAAATCAGGTAGAGCTGGATGAGCAGCGGGGTGCCACGAAAGACATAGGTGTAGGCGAAAATGGGCCATTTGATCCAGCCATGCCGCGAGCCTCGACCGATGGCCAGCGGCACGGCGGCGACCAGACCGATGACCAGCGAGAGGAACACCAGCTGGACGGTGGTCGTCAGACCTTCGCCGTAGTGCGACAGCGTCTGCAGGGTAAAAATACTGTTGTCGGCGAGCTGAGCCTCGAGCCAGGATAAAAGTGCTTCCATCAGTCTGCCTCCCCATAGCCCAGGCTATAGCGCTTTTGAAGGTAGGCGAAAAACCACTCTGACACGCTGGCAATGAGCAGATAGATCACCGCCACGACCATCATGAACAGGAAGGGCTCACGGGTGGCCTTGGAGGCCTCGGCGGCCACGCGCACCATGTCGGAAAGCCCGATGACCGAGACCAGCGCTGTGGTCTTGAGCAGCACCATCCAGTTGTTCGACAGGCCCGGCAGGGCGTGGCGCATCATCTGGGGAAAGCGGATGCGGCGAAATACCAGCGAGTTGCTCATGCCGTAGGCCTTGCCCGCCTCGATCTGGCCGTGATCCACCGCCATGAAGGCGCCGCGGAAGGTTTCGCCCATGTAGGCGCCGAAGATCAGTCCGATGGTCACCACGCCGGCCACGAACTCGTTGATATTGATGAAAATATCGATATCAAACTGATAGTAGAGCCAGTCGGTGATCATGTTGACGCCGATCTGTCCGCCGAAGAACAGCAGCATCATCAGAACCAGGTCGGGCACGCCACGGATAACGGTGGTATACAGCGTAGCCGTGCGGTGGGCTATCCAGCTGCGCGACATCTTGGCGACGGCAGTCACCAACCCCAGCACAATGGCGAGCAGCAGCGATAACAGCGCTAGCTGAACCGTTACGCCGGCGCCTTCCAGCAGGCGCGGGCCATAACCATGAAGATCAAGCATAGTGAGCCTCGCGAATCAGTATTTAGGCGCCAGGAATTGCTTCAGGCGCGGAGATTGAGGATTGCCGATCAGCTCTTCAGGTGGCCCCGCTTCTTCCACCATGCCTTCGTGGAGGTAAATCACCTGGCTCGAGACGTCCCGGGCAAAGCTCATCTCGTGGGTGACGACCACCATGGTGCGGCCTTCTTCGGCCAGGCCGTGCATCACCTTGAGGACGTCGCCTACCAGCTCGGGGTCGAGCGCCGAGGTCGGTTCGTCGAACAGCATGACCTCGGGATCCATGGCCAGTGCCCGGGCAATCGCGCCGCGTTGCTGCTGGCCGCCGGACATCTGCGCCGGGTAGGCATCGGCGCGGGCGGTCAACCCGACTCTGTCGAGCAGTGCATGGGCGTGCTCGATGGCCTCTTTCCTGGGCTTGCCCAGCACATGGATAGGCGCTTCGATGATGTTTTCGAGCAGCGTCATGTGCGCCCACAGGTTGAAGCTTTGAAACACCATCGACAGCTTGGCACGCATCTGCACGACCTGCTTCCAGTCGGCGGGCTCGCGGCCATGACGGGTCTGCTTGAAGCGGATTTCTTCGCCGTGCACGAAGAGGTCGCCTTCGTCCGGCTGCTCGAGGAGGTTCATGCAGCGCAGGAAGGTGCTTTTGCCTGACCCCGAGGCCCCAATGAGGGTAATCACATCGCCTTTATGGGCCTGCAGGGAGAGCCCTTTGAGCACTTCCGTATCGCCAAAGCGTTTTTTTATATGTCGCACTTCAAGAGGAATGGGCGTAGCGGCCATGTCATTGGCTCCAATACTGAGTTGCCGCAGCAACAGTGAGTGTTGAGGGCGGCTGGCGCGAAAAAAGGGGCGATTCTATCAGGCTAAACGGCGGGTGCACGCTTTCCTGATGTTTTTATGGCTCGACGTTGGTCGTAGTGAACGCCTAGCGGGTGATCATCGCCACTGCATTGTTATTGTCAAACGTTCATTCTGCGGGTGGCGCGCAGGGGGCCACCAGTAGCGCGGCACGCGCGCCTGTTTCAACGTTGGCGTTGGGAAACACCACGTGGAGCGGGGTGTCGCCCACCCTGAATTCTCCACTGACGTCGTCCTTGGCCAGGCAGGTGCCGGGCGCAAAGCGGGTAAAGTTGGGCGTGTCATCGGCAAAGCATAGCGTGAATGCGTCGCCGTGACGCATCAGTTCGTGCTGTACGCGGAAATAGGGAACCGATGCCGTTGCCCCAGCTTCCGGAGGCATACCTTCGCCGAGGCGGCTAATCAGTGCCAGCATCGGCTGCAGCGCTGCCATGTCGTTTTCCCCGAAGGGCGCCACGCGGCCGAGCTCGAAAGTAAAGGACTGAGCGCCGTGGTAGTGCTTGCTGTAGTGGGAAAACGTCCAGCTATGCTGGTGCTGATGCAACACGGCTTGCATGTCAGCGGCCGCAAGCCATCGCCACTGTTCGCTGTGTGTGTCGCTATCCGCATAGGGCTCTACGACGAAACGCGGGAATAGACTGGCGCGAATGGCCGTGTGCAGATCGTAATGCAGTCTGGGGAGCTCGGCGTAGTCGTCGAAAAAGCGATCCACCTCGGCCATCAACTCGCGGGCGCGATCCGGTTCGTCACCGCTGGCAGAGAGCCCGCGCTCAAAGAGCCGATTGAGGTTGGTGTGGACAAAGCGCTGCTGGGCCTTGAGGGCGG
This sequence comes from Vreelandella gomseomensis, assembly GCF_031451645.1. Taxonomy (NCBI): domain Bacteria; kingdom Pseudomonadati; phylum Pseudomonadota; class Gammaproteobacteria; order Oceanospirillales; family Halomonadaceae; genus Vreelandella; species Vreelandella gomseomensis. The sequence goes on from NZ_JARWAI010000010.1 coordinate 43,173, forward strand.
GAATATTGCCAAGAATCACCAGCACCGGCGCACCGAGCGTTAGCGTTCCGGCTTCCAGTGCGCTCAGCAGACGACCTATCAGCTCGACGGGGGCGGTTTCGTTGCCGTGGATGGCGGCTGAAAAGATACAGGCGTGAGCGTCAGGGCGTTGACGATGCGGCGTCAGGCGAAGAACACCAGGGGCACTGATTGCAAAGCGACCGCTGGCAAAGGTGCCTTGCCGGGAAGTATCGCGCTGCTCGTCGAGCGTGCAGTCCAGCCACTCGCCTAGCATGTGGGCACCCTATGGCGGGTAGCAGCGCCAGAAAGAGAAAGTCGCCTGGTAACTTTGTGTTGTGTCATTGGCAGTGCAACAAGCTGATAAACGTGGCCCACCTTTACCATCTTCGGCGCAACCGACAACCCTCGGCGTCGTTCGCATGAAAAAGCGCGGTGGGATCGTGAAAGATCGGCATCTCAAACAACTGGGGTGCAAGCCGCCGAGCGTCGATGAAATCGATGCTGGTGGTCGAAAACATTCGCTTTTATCTGCACCCCGCTGCGTTAAGGTTGAGGTGTCTATCTAAACGGCGTAAATCGCAGCACAAAGGAGTGAGCAATGACGAAAGTATTGGTGCTTTATTATTCCATGTACGGTCATATCGATACCCTGGCCACCGCCGTCGCCGAAGGCGCAAAAAGTGTCGGGGGCGTTGAAGTGACCGTCAAGCGCGTGCCCGAAACCATGCCGGAAGACGCCTTCAAGAACGCCGGCGGCAAGCAGGACTTTGCAACGCCTGAAGCCACGCCCCAGGAGCTTGCGGATTACGACGCCATCATCTTTGGCACGCCCACGCGCTTTGGCAACATGGCCGGCCAGATGCGCACCTTCCTGGATCAGACCGGCGGCCTGTGGGCCAGTGGCGCGCTGCGCGGCAAGGTGGCCAGCGTCTTCACCTCTACCGGAACCGGCGGCGGTGATGAAATGACCATCACGTCTACCTGGACGACGCTTGCCCACCACGGCATGGTGCTTGTGCCCATCGGCTACGGCATCGAAGAGCAGTTCGACATTTCCAAGGTGAGCGGCGGTACGCCCTATGGCGCCGCTACCATCGCCGGTGGCGACGGCTCTCGCCAGCCGGACGAGCGCGAGCTGAAAATTGCCCGCTTCCAGGGTGAGCATGTGGCGGGAATAGCGGCCAAACTGGCAGGCTAATTCACGCTATCGCGCGTGTCATGCAATGCAAAGCGCCCCATCGCTCATCCAGCGATGGGGCGCTTTCGTTCGCGCTAGTTCGTCAGGTGCTCGGCAATCGCCTTGCCCAGGCGTTCCGTGGTGCCCTGGCCGCCCACGTCCCGGGTCAGTACCTGGCTGTCGCCTTCGCCAAGCACCGCTTCGATGGCCGCCACCATGGCGTCGGCCGCCTCTTTATAACCCAGGTGTTCCAGCATCATCGCGCCGGACCAGATCTGGCCGATGGGGTTGGCGATGCCTTTGCCGGCGATATCCGGGGCGCTGCCGTGGACCGGTTCGAACAGGCTGGGGAAATGGCCTTCCGGATTGATATTGGCCGACGGCGCAATGCCGATGGTGCCGGTGCAGGCCGGCCCCAGGTCGGAGAGGATATCGCCGAACAGGTTGCTGCCCACCACCACGTCGAACCAGTCCGGGTGCAGGACGAAGTTGGCGGTCAGGATGTCGATATGGAATTTATCCACGGCGATGTCCGGGTACTGCCGGGCCATGTCGGCCACGCGTTCGTCCCAGTAGGGCATGGTGATCGAGATGCCGTTGGACTTGGTGGCCGAGGTGAGCTTTTTGCGCGGGCGTGTCTGGGCCAGGTCGAAAGCGTATTTCAGCACCCGGTCGACGCCGGTGCGGCTCATCACGGTTTCCTGAATGACGATTTCGCGCTCGGTGCCTTCAAACATCTTGCCGCCGATGCTCGAGTACTCGCCCTCGGTGTTTTCGCGCACCACGTAAAAGTCGATATCGCCGGGTTCGCGACCGGCCAGCGGGCTCTTGATGCCGGGCATCAGCTTGCAGGGGCGCAGGTTGATGTATTGATCAAACCGGCGGCGGAACTGGAGCAGCGAGCCCCATAGTGATATGTGGTCGGGCACCTTGTCGGGCCAGCCGACCGCCCCGTAGAACAGCGCATCGAAGTCTTTTAGCTGCTCGAACCAGTCGTCCGGCAGCATCTTGCCGTGCTCCAGGTAGTAGTCGCAGCTGCCAAATTCGAAAGTGGTGAACTCGAGGTCGATATTGAAGCGCCTGGCGGCGGCTTCCAGGGCGCGAATGCCCTCGGGCATGACTTCGGTGCCAATGCCGTCGCCGGCAATCACGGCAATATGGTGGGCCATGGGGACTCCTTCTTTGATCAGTGGCGTTTGCCGGGACTTTCTGCGCATGAAATGTGCGTCATGGGGAGAGTGTAGCCCCTGTCAGCGAGAAGATAATCAGGCTACTATTCAAGCTATTGTTGCCTTAAAGTGGAGAATCAATGTCGCCCCTGGATGATCTGGCGTTTTTTCAGCAGCTGGCCCGGGCGGGCAGCCTGACCGCCACCGCGAGGGAGCTGGGGCTGTCGCTGTCGGCCGTCAGCAAGCGGCTCAAGCAGCTGGAGGCACGTCTTGGTGTCGTGCTGGCGGCGCGAACCACGCGGCGGTTGACGCTGACCGCCGAAGGCGAGCGCTATCTTTCCCGCGGTGCGTTGATTCTTGACGAGCTCAATGAGCTGGAAAATGACCTGGGCGATACGGCAAGCCAGGCGCTCGGTGGGCGTTTGCGGGTCAACGCGACCTTTGGCTTTGGCCGGCGCCATGTCGCGCCGTTACTGTCGGCGTTTTGCCGCGCGCACCCCGGTATCGACAGCTGGCTGGAGCTGACCAACTTCCCGCTCAACTTGAGCGACCATGGCTTCGACGTGGGCATTCGCATTGGCGAGCCACCGGACTCGCGCCTGGTGGCGCGGCGGCTTCTGGCCAATCGCCGGGTGCTATGCGCGTCGCCTGCGTATATTGCAGCAATGCCTGCGTTGGAGGTACCTGCCGATCTGACCGAGCATCGCTGCCTGGTCATCCGCGAAAACGACAGCGACTTTCCGCTGTGGCGGTTTGAGCGTTGTGATGCGCCCGGTTCCGGGCAATCGGTGAAGGTCAGCGGGCGCCTTGCGAGCAACGACGGTGAAGTGATTACCCGTCTGGCGCTGGATGGCCACGGCGTGATGCTGCGTTCCTGGTGGGATGTCAACGAGCACCTGGCCAGCGGGGCGTTGCTTCCTTTGCTACCCGGCTGGCAGGGGGTGCGCGCCGATTTCTATGCGGTATTCGAACACCGCCGCCATCTTCCCCGGCGCATCAGCGCCTTTATCGACTACCTGCAGCAGGGGATGGCCGGTCGGATACCGCCGTTGCCCTGACGTTAAGCTACAGTGCCCGCTAGCGTTCCGGGCAGGCGTCACCGTGCTCGACGTCAATCAGTTCGTCGGTGGGGAAATCCAGTTCGGCGGCCCGCTGGCGCAGCCGTTTTTCCGTCTCGCTATCCATGTCCGGCGAGCGGGACAGGATCCATAAATAGTCGCGGTTGGGGCCCGACACCAGCGCCCACTGGTAGTCGTCATCAAGGGCCAGGATGTTGTAGCCACCGTAGAAGGGGCCGAAAAAGCTGACTTTCAGGCGACCCACATCTTGCTCATCGATAAAGTAGGCGCGCCCCTCGGCTTCGTCCCATGCCTGGTCTTCCCGGTGGTAGCCGCGGTTGATCACCTTGACGCCGCCATCGTCGCGCAGGCTATAGCTTGCCGTGACGCAGTGAAGCCCTTCCTCGAAGGAGTGATCCAGGCGGGCGATTTCATACCACTGCCCCAGGTAGCGGTCGAGTTCGAAGCCGGTAACCGGCTGAGTGCCGTCAGGGATGCCGGTGCAGCCTGACAGAGCAGCGCTGCACAGGATGACCTTCCAGGGTAGTGACATGGGGGCTCCAGAGATACGGCGTGGGTTTGCTAATTTGAACGTCGCCGCCAACAATGAGTGGGTCAACATTTTCTACTATAAAGGTGATGGCCATGTGGCACCAAGATGAGATTCACTTATCCGCGCGGCCACGGGGCTTCCATCTTGTCACCCATGAACTGGTCGAGGCGCTTCCAGGGCTTGAGGCGTGCGAGATGGGACTGGTGCATCTGCAGCTGCTGCACACCTCGGCCTCGTTGACCCTCAACGAAAACAGCGACCCCGATGTCCGCCATGATATGGATGCCTTCATGCGCCGACTGGTGCCGGAAGGGCTGGATTATTTTCGCCATACCCTGGAGGGCCCGGATGACATGCCCGCCCATGTCATGGCCAGCCTGCTGGGCACGCAGCTGACACTGGCGGTGCGCGATGGCCGTTTGGCGCTGGGCACCTGGCAGGGCATCTGGCTGGGCGAGCACCGCGAGTACGGGGGCAGTCGCCGCGTGATCATGACCCTCAACGGCCGGGATAGCGCCTAGCCCTGTATTGCTCGCTGAAAAGCTTGCTGTATAGTCTCAGGCGCTATCCAAGCGCAGCGCGTTTGGCCGCATGCCCACTTGACTCAGAGACCCTTGCCTTCTCATGCCACGACGTCGTCTTTTTCGATTTTCCCGCCTGCGCTGGCTGCGGCTGCTGTTCGTCCTCAACCTGGCACTGGTGGCGGGCCTGGTGATTCATCAGGTGTGGCTGTATGTGGCCGAGCCGCAATTCGAGTCGGTGCACACTCGGCAGGTGGCCGATATCCGCGATGCCTTGTCAGGGCGCGACGACTTTCGTTTTGCCGTGGTGGGCAATATCAACAACTCGGTCAATGTGTTTCAGGACGAGATCGTCCCGCTGGTCAATCAGGGCGATATCGACTTTCTGGTCTCGGCGGGCAATGCCGTCAGCGGCGGTCAGCAGGAAAGCTATCAGGCGATCTACAAGAGCCTGGAGCTGCTCGACGTGCCGTACTTGCTGACCTATGGAGAACATGAAGACAGCGACTTCGGCAGCTATCGGTTCTACGAATATTTCGGGCCGCATTTCTATTCGTTTGTCGCGGGCAATAGTCACTTCATTTTCCTGGATGGCACCGGCAAGTCGTCCACGTCGTGGCAGCTGGATTGGCTGGAACGCGAGCTGGCCGCGTCCGAGGCACAGCATCGCTTCCTGTTCATCGGGGAGCCGCTGCACAATGTGGTCAGCGATGCGCCGCTGTTCGAATCCGACAACTACCTGAATAACCCTCAACTTGCCCAGGGGATCATGCGTCTGTCCGAGCGCTACGCGGTGGATACAGTGTTTTCGGCCAATCTGTCGCTGTTCTCCCACCAGACGCTCAACGGGGTGGACTACGTGACCACCGGTGGCGCGGGCGGCATCCTCATCGATGCCGACAGCAGCTTTCACCACTACGTGGTCACCCAGGTGGACGGCGAATCGGTCAGCCTGTTCCCCGTGCGCCTGAATGTGGACAGCCCCGCCTGGTGGCGAATGATCACCAGCGTATGGTCGACGCTCTATGCCTTCTTTTATGTCAGCTATCTGCGGTTTTTGCTGATTGTGGGCTTGTTGACGCTGCTGGCCATGCGGCTCTACCGGCTGATCTTCGAGGAGCGTGACTACTATCCGGATTTTGATATCGACCCGACGCCCTATCTGGATAAGCCGCTGCGCGTCGCCATGGTCTCGAACAACTATTTTCCGTTTGTGTCCGGGGTCTCGGTCTCGGTAGAGCGCCTGCGCCAGGGGGTGCAGAAAGCGGGGCATCGGGTTCACCTGCTGGTGCCGCGCTACCGCGACACCTGGCAGGACGACGACACCATCCACCGCGTGCCCACGCTGATGGCTTTCGGAGAGAAGCGCGAGTTTCGCCTGACCAACCCCTTCAGCGTTCACTTTCGCCGCTGCCTGCGTGCCTTCAGGCCGGATGTGATTCACGTTCATCACCCGTTCTGGCTGGGCTCCATGGGGCTGTGGATGGGACGCCGGCTGGGCGTGCCGGTGGTCTATACCTACCACACGCGCCTCGAGCATTACGCGCATTTCGTGCCGCTGCCCGGGGCGCTGTTCCGCAACCTGATTTCCCACTACCTGATCAAGCGCTTCTCGAACCGCTGCCAGGGGGTAATCGTGCCGACGCACTCGGCGGAAGAGTACCTGCGCATGATCGGGGTCAAGACGCCGACGCTGGTGCAGCCCACCGGAATCGACGCCCAGCGCTTTGCCAGCGTGGATGCCCATGCCCTTGAGGCATTGCGTGGGCAGTTGAACGTATCCCCATCGGCCACCTTGCTGATCAGCGTCTCGCGCATCAGCAAGGAGAAGAATATTGGCTTCATGCTGGAGTCACTCGCCGAGCTCAAACGCCAGGGCCACGACGACCTGCACCTGCTGTTGATCGGCGATGGGCCCGACCGGCAAACGCTGCAGACGCAGATCGACACCCTGGCGCTGGCGGATCAGGTCACGCTGGTGGGCGCGATCCCACCGGATGAAATGGCGCTTTACTACCACCTGGGCGATGTCTTTGTGTTTGCCTCGACCTCGGAAACCCAGGGCATGGTGATTCTTGAGGCCATGGCGGCGGGGCTGCCGGTGGTGGCGGTGCGCTCAAGCGGTATCGATGACGTGGTGCGCGATGGCTTCAACGGCTTCAAGACGCCGCAGAATCGCCAGCAGTGGGGGCAGCGGGTGTGGGAACTTGCCGAGGACGATGACCTGCGACACTCGCTGGGCCAGCAGGCACAGCAGTTTGCCGCCGATTACGATATCCCCAGGTTTGCCTCTTCGGTGACCCATTTCTACGCCGAAGTGCTGGCCAAATACCACGAGAAAAAATCACGGTAATACCCAGGGAGTGCCAGGATAGCCTTATGGGTGATCGTTCTGGCCACGGCTGGCCGTGCGTGACGCCGCGTAGCGCTTCAGGCCCAGCAGCAGGCCCACACCGGCGGCCAGGCCGAGAACGGCCAGGCCAAGCTCTTGATAGGAAGCGGCGGTGAGCAGGGCGCTCAGCTGACTGCCAAGCAGGATCACCGCCGCGAGCCCCGGCACGATGCCCAGCGTCGAGCCGATCATGTAGTCACGGAAGTTGAGGTGGAAAGCCCCCGCCAGCATGTTGGTCAGGGTGAAGGGGGCGAGCGGCAGCAGGTTAATAACCGTCATGGTGCGCACGCCGCGCTGCGACAGATAGCCGGAAAGCCCGCGCAGGTGGCGACCGCCGTAGCGCATCAGGGCGTCGCGCCCCAGCCAGTAGCCCGCCCAATACGACACCACGGACGACGCAAGCGTGCCCAGGGTGGCGTAGCCGAGTCCCCATAGCGGGCCGAACAGCAAACCGGTCACCACGACCAGCAGGCTCAGCGGAAACATGATCAGCAGGGAACCCACGTATACCGCGACCACTGCGGCAAACATCCAGGGCGCGGTACGCCACTGGCCAATGGTGCGGGTTAATTCGGTAAGGTGGGCCTGGGTGAGGATCTCGTAGCGCTGCAGCATATGCCACATGACGCCCAGCGCCACGAGGGCAATCACCAGGCCTATGCCTTTGAGGAGCGTGCGTGACATGCGTGTTCCCACCGGTTTAAAAAGCGCTAGCATACGCTAGCGCACCGGTGGAAGGTAAGGTTGCCTGCGTCCTCAGTCGTTCAGCTCGGCTTCGATAACCGGCCAGGCGGGGTCGCCGTCGGTGGTGGTGACGTCTGCAAGCATGGCTTCGACCCGCTCGGCGTTGTCGTTGATCCACTGCTCGGCGACACCGTCCAGTTCACGCTCTTCCTGGCCGAACTGCTGGATCATCCAGCTCTGTTCTTCGGCGCTGAAGGTGAACTGTTCAAAGAACGTCACGACATTAGGGTTGGCGTCGGCGTAGCCGGCACGCAGTAGCGTAAGTACGTCGCTTTCGCCATTGTTCTCGCCGAACAGGTCTTTCTCGTCGCCGAGATAGCGCATCGGCAGCTCAAGGTTCATCCAGTGCGGTGTCCAGCCAACCCATACGATGGGCTCTTCCCGGGAAATCGCATCCCGCGCGGCGGAGAGCATCGCGACTTCGCTGGTATCGACCAGTTGCCAGTCGCCGAGTCCCCAGGTGTCGTTATCAATGGCGTTGTTGAGGATTTCGCTGGCCGCCGAACCGGCACCAAAGCCATGAATCTCGCCATTCAACTGGTCACGGTAATCATCCAGATCGGCAAAGCGTTGCAGGCCGTCTTCATAAAGGTATTCCGGCACGGCCAGGGTCATTTGCGCGCCATCGACGTTGTTGGCCACATCCACCAGTACGCCGGATTCCTTGCGCGGGTTGAACATCTCACGCTGAGCCGGCAGCCAGGCACCCAGGAAGGCATCGATATCGCCGCTTTCGATCCCCTGGTAAATCACCTGCAGGCCGATTTCCTGGGTCGTGGTCTCGTAGCCTAGCGGGTTGAGCAGCTGCTCGGCGATGGCGGTCTTGACGGTAATGCCGGGCCAGGCGGGTACGCCAAAATCGAGGGTCTGGTCGTCGGCCTGGGCTGGCGAGGTAAACAGGGCGGCGCTTGCCAGGGCAATGCCCGAGGCGAGAGGTTTGAGGTGTGTCATGTGATCTCCTTGCTTGGGGTTATTTTATGCGCGGCGCGCGAGTACGCGCAGCCGAGAGGTGAGCATGTCACGATCCAGGTAGGTGCCCTGCAAGTGGCGAGCGCCGCTGTTGGGGTCGAATTCACGCCGTCCGTGCAGCACGCGTCGGTTGTCGAACGCGACCATCTCGCCGGGGCGCAGCGTGAACTCGATCTGGTGCGCTTCGCTGTGGAAGAGCTGCCAGAGCACACGGTAGGCGCGATACCAGGCGGCCATCTTGGACGCCGGCAGGTGCAGGGTGTCGCGAATCCAGTTGTTGAGGCGCATTTCGACGAGGTTGCCGTCGTCGTCGAGCTTGATGACCGGCGCGCGCACCGAAATGTCGTGGGTGTCATCCTGGAAACGAAAATCGATCGGCGTGTCGCTCAGAATGGCCAGGGCGTCCGGATCCTGTTCGCGCAGCGCGTTGGCGACGCGGGCACCATCGGCAAACAGCGATTGGCCGCCGCTGGCCTCGTTTTGCAGGCAGTAAAGCAGTTGAATATCCGGCGGCTGGCGCCAGTTGGGCAGGTCGATATGCAGCGGCAGGCCTACCGCCGTGTAGGCAGCGTTGTTGGGGTTCGGCTTCGAGCGCACATCAAAACGCGCGCCAAAGTTGGTGGCCCGCTGTGGGCCGATGCGCTCCGCCAGGCGGCTGACTTCTTCTTCCACCAGCGGGCCTTCGGTAATCAACGCCAGGCCATCGCGCAGCATGGCGGTCAGCCAGGCTTTTTCGCCCTCGGGCGTCAGAAAATCGGCATGGCGAATACGCTCGGGCGTGAACGGATCCCGCCAGGGGGTCAGCGAGGGAACCGCCGTGGGCAGTTCGGTTTCCGGGCGGCGCTGGTAAAGCCAGCCGCTGTGAAAGGCGCTCTCGTGGCCATCCTGCCACGTCAGGTACAGATGCCCGTCGGCCAGCTCGATCGCCGGTGTTTCACGGATGTCGTCAAGCGGCAGATAAAGGCGTTCGCGGGTTTGCGGATGGCGACACGCGGCGCAGGCGCAGTGGTCGCGTAGCCACAGCAGGGGCAGGGTCGTGTGCTGCCCATCCTGCCAGGTAAGCCGAACTCCGTCGTCGCTGGCCACCGCCTCGGTAAGCAACGGACCGTCCTGGTAGGGGGCCAGTTCGCCCATTTGGGGGGCTTGGCGTTGCGCTTCGGCAAAAACGGCACTGTTCATCACTTTCTCCCGACGTAGAACTCAATAACCTTGTGCTAAGGCCTATGTCATCAGGATGCGCAGTCGCATTGGCCGTGACAAACGATTAATCTGACCCCTAAGACCTCATTCAACTTATAGGTTGCTTTCCCATGAGTGCATTGCCGCCGTTATTGTGGCTACAGGCCTTCGAATCCGCCGCCCGCACGCTCAGCTTTACCGCTGCCGGTAACGAACTGGGGGTGACACAGGCGGCGATCAGCCAGCGCATTCGGTTACTGGAAGATCGTCTGGGCCAGAAGCTGTTCGTCAGGCATGCCCGAAGCCTGACCCTTACGCCTGCCGGACAGGCCTGGCTGCCGAGTATTCACGATGCCTTCGCGCGGATCAGCGAGGGCACCTCGGAAGTGTTTGGCATGACCCCCGAGCAGCCAGTCACGGTGCGCGCCACGCCGGTCATTCAGCAGGCGTGGCTGGCGCCGAGGCTGATTCAGCTGCATCACCGTCACCCCAGGCTACTGCTGCGCCTGGTCAGCGCTATCTGGCCCGATGATTTCGGCCCGGAGGGCGCCGATATTGAAATTCGCTACGGGCGGGGCGACTGGAGCGGCGTCGAGATGTCCCCGCTCGGCGACGAGCAGCTATTGCCGGTCTGTACCCCCGCTATCGCCGCAACGCTGCGTACACCGGGCGACCTGGCCGGGCATACCCTGCTTCACGCGGTGGGTTTTGGGGTCGGCTGGCCCGGCTGGTTGCAGACGGCGGGGGTGTCACATCTGGAGGCACAGTGCCACGCGCTGACCTGCGATAATCAGGTCATGACGCTGGCGCTGGCAAGCCAAGGGGGCGGGATTGCCCTGACGCACTGTCGTCTGCTCGAGCAGCGCGACGATCTGGTGGCCCCGTTTTCGATCAGCGTGCCCAGTGAGGAGCGGTTCTGGCTGGTGAGGCCCAGCCGGCGCCAGGTAAGCGAAGATGCCGAGACGGTGTGGCAATGGTTGCAAGCAGCGATATAGACCGCTTTATTCACTGTCAGGTACCGATTTGGCCAATTTCCTTGCCATTTTGGTGCATTCGTGAAGAATAATGCGCCTCCAATGAACTAAAAAGGCGCAAGACGCATGGATTTTTCCCTTCCCCCGCTTATCACGTCATTTATCGATCGCGGCAATGGACTGCTATGGGGCAGCGTGCTGATTTATCTGCTGATTGGCGCAGGCCTCTATTTCACCGTGATGACCCGCGCCATTCAGGTGCGCTATTTCGGTCACATGTTCAAGCTGCTGCGTAGTTCGCGTCAGAGCAGCGGCGGTATCTCATCGTTCCAGGCGCTGTCGACCAGCCTGGCCGCCCGGGTGGGCACCGGCAACCTGGCGGGTGTCGCCGTGGCGATCTATTTCGGCGGCCCCGGCGCGATCTTCTGGATGTGGATGACCGCCATCGTGGGCATGGCGACCAGCTTTGTGGAATCGACGCTGGCCCAGGCCTATAAAACCGACCACGGCGACAACACCTTCCGCGGCGGCCCTGCCCGCTACATCGAGCGCGGCCTGGGCATGCGCTGGCTGGCGGTGCTGTTCTCGATCTGTCTGATCATTGCCTTTGGCCTGGCGTTCAACAGCGTCCAGGCCAATTCCATCGCCCAGGCAATGGAGCAGGCCTTTGCGATTCCTACCTGGGTCATGGGCCTTGTGCTGATGGCGGTGGTCGCGCCGATCATCTTTGGTGGCTTGAAGTCCATCGCTAAAGTAGCCGAACTGGTCGTGCCGCTGATGGCGCTGCTTTATCTGGCCCTGGCGCTGGTAGTGGTCGCGCTCAACATCGGCGATCTGCCGGCGGCATTGAGCACCATCATCAAGAGTGCCTTCGGTATCGAGCAGGCAGCCGGCGGTGCCGTGGGTTACGCGGTGTCCCAGGCCATTATCAACGGTATCCAGCGCGGTCTGTTCTCTAACGAAGCGGGCATGGGCTCGGCGCCCAATGCGGCGGCGACGGCCAGCACCCGCCCCAATCACCCGGCCGCCCAGGGCTTTATCCAGATGCTCGGGGTGTTTATCGATACCCTGGTCATCTGCACGGCGACCGCTGCGATTATTATCATGGCAGGGCCTGAGCTGCTGGCGGGCGATGAAAACAACGGCATTCAGCTGACGCAGATGGCGCTTTCCAGCCACGTCGGTGACTGGGGCGGCATGTTTGTGGCCATTGCCATTCTGCTGTTTGCCTTTACCTCGGTGATCGCCAACTATTCCTATGGCGAATCGAACATCGAATACCTGGCGGGACGCCGTGCGCCCATGGCCGTGCTGGTCTATCGTCTAGCGGTACTGGCCATGGTGATGATTGGCTCCGTGGCAAGCCTCGGGGCGATCTGGAACTTTGCCGACCTGTCGATGGGCATGATGGCCATCATCAACCTGGTGGCGATTCTGCTGCTGTCGCCGGTGGCCTTCGCGCTGTTCCGTGACTACGACGAGCAGCTCAAGGCCGGTAAAGAGCCGGTGTTCGACCCCAGCCGCTTTCCCAAGCTCAAGCACAAGGTGGATCCCAAGGCCTGGCCGGCCCGCCACGATAAACGCTAACCCTCGGTAGCCGGAGACACGACCATGCCCCGTCCTGAACTGCTCGAACAGATCTACACCATTGTCGACCAGATTCCGGCGGGGCGGGTGACGACCTACGGGCGGATTGCCGCCATGACCGAGGGCGCAACGCCGCGCATGGTCGGCTCGGCGATGCGTCATCTACCCGACGGCCACCAGCTACCCTGGCACCGGGTGATTGCCGCATCGTTGAAGCTCGCCGACCATGGTGGCGCCGTCCGCCAGCATCAAAAACTGCGCGACGAAGGCGTCGTATTTGATGCCAAAGGGCGGGTGCCCAGGCACCTAGTCTGGCCTGATTAATCAGTCAGTCGCCCGGATCGGAACAACCCTCCGCGGGGGCGCTGTAAACCCATCCCTGGGCGCTACATTCGCCATCTGACCGCCACGGATGGCGGAAATGCCGGAAACGTCGGGAATAGTTTTCCGGCCCTGGCGAATAACCCCCGCTTCGGGCTGATTCCGATCCTACTTTTGATGGCTGATTGGAGTTAGTAAGCTAACTTCAAATCAGTCGTCGAGGTTGGCGCCTGACTTCCATGACCAGTCGCGCCAGCGCAGGTCGAAAAGGTCCTTGCGGCGGTCTTTCAGGTTGGTCACCGAGCCTTCGGCACGCACCACGGTCAGGCGGGTCAGATCCAGGTCCGAGAAGAAGATCATCTCGGTATTGGGCGTGGTTTCGGCCAGCACCGCATCGTGGGGGAAGGCAAAGTCGGACGGCGAGAACACCGCCGACTGAGCGTACTGGATGTCCAGGTTCTCGATCGACGGCAGGTTGCCGACGCTGCCGCACAGCACCACGTAACATTCGTTTTCGATGGCCCGCGCCTGGGCGCAGTGGCGCACCCGCAGGTAACCGTTCTTGGTGTCGGTCCAGAAGGGCACGAACAAGATGTCCATATCCTGGTCGGCGAGCAGGCGACCAAGTTCCGGGAACTCCACGTCGTAGCAGATCAGGATGCCCACGCGTCCCGCGTCGGTATCGAATACCTGCAGGTCATCGCCACCTTCGATCACCCAGTCGCGACGCTCCTGGGGCGTGATGTGCAGCTTCGACTGCTTCTCGATGCTACCGTCGCGGTGGAGAAGGTAGGTGACGTTGTAGAGCCGGTCATCGTCGCGGGCTTCGATCATCGAGCCGCCCACGATATTGATGTTGTAGGACACGGCCATGCGCGAAAGCTCGGTGACGAATCGTTCGGTAAAGCCGGCCAGAAAGCGAATGGCGCCCATCTGATCCTGCTGAGCCTCGCGGTCCTGCAAACCCATCAAGGGCGCATTGAAAAGCTCCGGGAAGACCGCAAAGTCGCTCTGGTAATCCGAGAGCGCATCCACGAAGTATTCGATCTGCTGGAGCGCAGCCTCGACGGAGGAAAACTCGCGCATCTGCCACTGCACCGCGCCGACGCGCACCTGGGTCGGGCGGGTATCGAGTACGCTTTCGGCGGGCTCGAACAGGATGTTGTTCCATTCCAGCAGCGTCGCGTAGCCCCGGGACTGCTCGTCTTCGGGCAGGTACTTGCGCAGCAGGCGCTTGACCTGGAAGTCGTTGGCCAGCTGGAAGGACAGAATCGGGTCGTAGATCTCCTTGCGGGAGACCTTGTCAATGTACTGGGCCGGGGAGAGCTCGTCGGCGTGCTGGCAGTATTCGGGAATACGTCCGCCCGCCAGAATCGCCCGCAGGTTATGCGAACGGCATAGCTCCTTGCGCGCCTCGTAAAGGCGACGCCCCAGGCGGTAGCCACGGTAGTCGGGGTGGATCAGGATATCCAGCCCGTACATGGCATCGCCGTCCTGATCGTTGAGAATGATCTCGCGGTGGCCGATCAGGTCGTCGTACTTGTGCGGATTGGAAAACTCGTCGTAGTCCACCTGCACGGTGAGTGCGACGCCAACCAGCACGCCGTCGTCCTCGATGGCAATCTGACCGTCGGGGAATTCCTGGATCAGCTTGTCGATGGTGTGCTTGGGCCAGGCACCCCCGATGTCGTGATACACCGCATCCATCAGCGTCTTGAGCTGCTCGTAGTCGTCGCTTGCGAGGTTGCGGAGGTTAAGGTGCAGTTCTTCTAAGGACATGCATTACCCTTCGTGTGAAAATCATGGCGCAATGATACCACTCTCGGTCGATCTACAGGGACAGCAACCTCAGTGGGTACCATAGAGGCGCCAACGAAAAAGCCCCGGCGAATGCCGGGGCTTTTCATAACCGATGGCGTACCAGCGATCAATCTTCGGGATCGTTAGCGGAGTCGACACCGTTGTCAGAAGCAACTTCGCCTTCTTCAAGCTGGCCATCGGGATCGTTCATGGCATCTTCTGGATCGTTGGCGCTGTCAGTGACGTTTTCCTCTTCCACGACAGCGTCGTCGGACATTGTCGCGTTTGGTTCAGTCTGGCCATCGTCCGGATCATTGGCGGAATCAACGCTGGTTTCCGCTTCATTTAGATCGTGGTCTTTCATGTCTTCGTGATGGTCGGCAAAGGCCATGCCTGACATCAAACCGAATGTACCTACTAGCGCGACTGTCCTGATGACGTTTTTCATAGCAAATCCTTATGATCTGATTAATTGCTTTTTCATTCAAAGGCATCGTGTCGATGAATGATATGTACAATCCTAGTAGAGATATTTTGTTTTTCAAGCATGGATTTTCGTTAGCTGCGTTTGCGTACCGTGGCACCTTCGTTCTTGACGGCCTGGGAAAAGGATTGAGTCAGCGTCTGTGCCATGATGACGCCCGCCAATATCAACAGGCCGCCGATAAAGTGGAACCCGGCGACCCGTTCCCCCAACAGCGCCATGGCGATGAGCGCGCTGAACAGCGGCATCAGGTTGATGAAGATACTCGCCTGACTCGCCCCGATCTGGCGCACCGCGCGCATCCACAGGAAGGTGGTGATGATGGAGGCTGGAATGCCTGCGTACAGGATGAGTCCAATATTCTGAGTGTCTACCGGCGTCATCGGGCCCAGCAGATAAGGTGGCAGCAGGATGAGCACGGCAAAGCACACCTGAGCGTAAAGCATGACCCAGGGGGGGAGGTTCATCGACCAGCGTTTGAGCATGACACCGTACAAGGCGTAACAGGTGGCGGCCACCACCATCAGTGCATCGCCGTAGGCCACCCGTAACTGCAACAAGGACAGCGGATTGCCTCGGCCAAGCAGAACGGTCACGCCGATAAAGGCGACCACGCCGCCCAGAATGCCGCCCAGAGTGGGCGGTTCGCGCAAGATCAAGGCGCTGAGCAGTACCGTCAGCAGCGGCACCATGGCGGCGAGGATGCCCATATTGGTGGCACTCGTGGTTTCCGCTGCCACGTACGCCAGGCCCTGCCATAGCCCCATGCCCAGCAACCCCAGCAGGGCGAGCTTGGGCCAATGGCGGCGAATCTCATCGCGATGGCGAAGTGCCGCGGGCAGTACAAAAGGGGTCATGACGACCAGTGCCAGCAGCCAGCGCAAAAAGGCGATACTGCTTGGCGCAATGGCGCCCACGGTGAGCTGGTTGATGGTCATGTTGCCCGACCAGATCAGCACGGTGGTCAGCGGCGCTAAAAAATACATCAATGGCATGTCGCGATCCTTATCGTTAGCCGGGTAATGTGACCTGCTTTGTGGTGATGAGCAAGCCCCAGGACTGTACGTCACGGTCAGGATGTCATACGCTTGTTTGAATAATAGTCGAATTATTCTCTGGAGAACCGTGATGACGCATTCGCCTGCGTATCCCCACCTGTTTCGTCCGCTGACCGTTGGCCACTTGACGCTGCCCAACCGGGTGTTGATGGGCTCCATGCATACCAACCTGGAAGAAGCGCCCAATGGCTTCGAGCGACTGGCGGCGTTCTACGCTGAACGCGCACGCGCGGGCGTTGGCCTGATTGTCACCGGGGGGATCGCGCCCAACGCGGAAGGCGCCGTGTTTCAGGGCGCCAATGCGTTAACCGATACGTCGCAGCTGGCACAGCACCGCCAGGTGGTCGAGGCCGTGCACGCCGAGGGTGGGCATTTATGCATGCAGATATTGCATGCCGGTCGCTATGCGTACTCGCCTGGGCTGGTGGCACCTTCGGCGATCCAGGCGCCCATCAACCCCTTCACGCCCCGCGCGCTGACCGGTGATGAGGTCGAACAGCAGATCGAGGACTACGTGCGCTGCGCCAAACTCGCCCAGCAGGCGGGCTACGACGGCGTTGAAGTCATGGGGTCGGAAGGCTATCTGATCAATCAGTTCATCTGCCGGCGTACCAACCAGCGCGATGACGCATGGGGCGGCGACGTCGAGCGCCGGATTCGCTTCCCGCTCGAGATCGTCAAGCGCATCCGCGCCGCCGTGGGCGAGCGCTTCCTGGTGATTTTCCGCCTGTCGATGATCGATCTGGTGGAAGAGGGCAGTTCGTGGGAGGAAGTCGTTGCCTTGGGGCAAGCCATCGAAGCCGCCGGTGCCGATGTGATCAATACCGGCATTGGCTGGCATGAAGCCCGGGTGCCGACCATTGTGACCAGTGTCCCCCGCGCGGCGTTCAGCGACGTGACCCGGCGCATGAAGGCGGCGCTGTCGATCCCGCTGATCACCACCAACCGCATCAACATGCCGGACGTGGCCGAGCGGGTGCTGGCCGAAGGGCACGCCGACATGGTGTCCATGGCGCGACCGTTTCTCGCCGACCCGGACTGGGTGCGCAAGGCCGAAGCGGGCCTGGCCGACGAGATCAACACCTGTATCGCCTGCAATCAGGCCTGCCTGGATCATACCTTTGCCGGCAAGCTCACGTCCTGCCTGGTCAATCCCCGCGCCTGCAACGAAACCGAATTGACGCTTACGCCTGCTCAGTCAGTGAAGCGCGTGGCAGTGGTCGGCGGCGGCCCGGCGGGCCTTGCCACGGCGACGGCCGCCGCCAGCCGGGGGCACCAGGTGGTGCTGTTCGAGCGTCGC
Organism: Vreelandella gomseomensis; assembly: GCF_031451645.1. Taxonomy (NCBI): domain Bacteria; kingdom Pseudomonadati; phylum Pseudomonadota; class Gammaproteobacteria; order Oceanospirillales; family Halomonadaceae; genus Vreelandella; species Vreelandella gomseomensis. The sequence continues at coordinate 60,459 of NZ_JARWAI010000010.1, forward strand.
GATGAGCTTGGCGGGCAGTTCAACTACGCCCGCAAGATCCCCGGCAAGGAAGAGTTCAATGAAACGCTGCGTTACTACCGCGTCATGCTCGACAAGCATGACGTCGAGGTGCGTCTGAACACCACCGCCACGGTCGAGGCGCTGGCCGGGTTCGACGAGGTGGTGATTGCCACCGGCGTGATGCCCCGCGAACTGACGCTATCCGGCGCCGATCACCCAAGCGTGCTGAGCTACGCCGAGGCCATCGAGCAGCCCGAGCGTGTCGGCCCGACCGTCGCGGTGATCGGCGCGGGCGGTATCGGCTTCGATGTCTCCGAGCTGCTGGCCCATACGGGGCATCCCACGCTGGACCTCGCTGCCTGGTGCGACGAGTGGGGCGTGGATCTGGCGGTGGGCGAGCGCGGCGGCCTGAAAGCCCCCGCGCCGCCTGCCTCGCCCAGGGACATCGTCATGCTCCAGCGTAAAACCTCCAAGCCGGGCAAATACCTGGGCAAGACCACCGGCTGGGTGCATCGCGCTTCGCTCAAGCAACGTGGCGTCAAGACCCTGACCGGGTGCGAATACCTGAAAATCGACGATCAGGGGCTGCACATCCGCCGCGACGGCCAGGAGCAGGTGCTGGCCGTTGCCTCGATCGTGGTGTGCGCGGGCCAGGAGTCAGTGCGTGAGTTGATCGCGCCGCTGGAACAGGCGGGTGGGCGCGTTCACGTGATCGGCGGCGCCGACGAAGCCGCCGAGCTGGACGCCAAGCGCGCCATCGACCAGGGCACACGGCTGGCGGCTTCCTTATAGCGTTGAAATGGCGATAGACTGGTGACGTTAGCCAACCTAACGGATGACGACGACGCGGGTGGCACCCAGCCTGCGTCGTTCGATTGCCAGATAAAGGACTACCCAAAAGGACGATCGCCATGACCTCGGAGTGTACCCCGCGATTTTTAGCCAGTGACAACACCTCCGGTATTTGCCCGGAAGCCATGGACTACCTGCTGGAGGCCAATCAGGCCGATGATCTGGCCTACGGCAACGACCGCTGGACGGCGCGTGCCGCCGACCGCTTTCGCGAGATGTTCGACTTCGATTGCGACGTGTTTTTTGTGTTCAACGGCACCGCAGCCAATTCACTGGCACTTTCCGCGATGGGGCGCAGCTATCACAGCGTGATCTGCCACGAGCTGGCGCACATTGAAACGGATGAGTGCGGCGGCCCGGAGTTCTTCTCCAATGGGGCCAAGCTGCTGACGTCGCCGGGCGCCGACGGCAAGCTCACCCCGGAAGGCATCGAAGCGCTGGTCACCAAGCGCAGCGATATCCACTACCCCAAGCCCAAGGTCATCTCGCTGACCCAGGCCACCGAAGTGGGGACGGTGTATTCCCGCGAGGAGCTGCTGGCCATTCGCGCCATGGCGGACAAGTACGACCTGCGCCTGCACATGGACGGCGCGCGGTTTGCCAACGCCTGCGCCAGCCTGAACGCCACCCCCGCCGAGCTGACCTGGCAGGTGGGCGTCGACGCGCTATGCTTTTCCGGCACCAAGAACGGCCTGGCCTTCGGCGAGGCGATTCTGTTCTTCAATCGGGAACTGGCCGAGGACTTTTCCTACCGCTGCAAGCAGGCGGGGCAGTTGGCCTCCAAGATGCGTTTTGTCTCCGCCCCCTGGCTTGGCCTGCTGGAAAGCGGTGCCTGGTTGACCAATGCCCAGCACGCCAACGCCATGGCGCGTTACCTGTCTGACGGCCTGCAGGCGTTACCCGGCGTGTCGCTGATGTTTCCCACCCAGGCCAACAGCGTGTTCGTTGAATTGCCGCCTCACGCCATTGAAGCGTTGAAAGCCCGCGACTGGACCTTCTATACCTTTATCGGCGCGGGCGGGGTACGTTTTGTATGCGCCTGGAACACCACCGTTGAATTGCTCGACCAGCTGCTGGCCGATATCCAGGCGGTGCTTGAATAACCCGACTGATTGGCACTTTCTGAGCTGGCGCCGCCTCTTTACAGGCGGCGCTTTGCGTAGGGAGGTAGGTGGCCTTTGAGCCAATTCAGTCATCAGCGAGCCGATTATTTTCAACGCAACTAATCGCCTGCCCTTACGCTCATAGCATTAACGCCGCAGCGTTGAAGTTTGAGCCATCACATTTTGCTAATGCTGACTACGCTGATAGAGCGATACCTCGTTTGGCACACCGTGACGACATTGGCCGCTTGACGGTGACCGCCTGGGGATGGGCTACAGGAGAGTTCAATGAGCATCTTTGATCACGTTCAAGACCGTTTTGCCCGCGTTCAGCAGGAAGATATGAGCCTCGAGGAATATCTGGCGCTATGTCGCCGTGACCCCAAGGTTTATGCCAGCGCCGCTGAGCGCATGCTGGAAGCGATTGGTGAGCCTGAAGTCATCGACACCGCTAAAGACTCGCGCCTCTCGCGGATTTTTTCCAACAAGGTGATTCGCCGCTACCCGGCCTTTGCCGAATTTCACGGCATGGAGGAAGCCATCGAGCAGATCGTGGCCTACTTCCGCCATGCGGCGCAGGGACTGGAAGAGCGCAAGCAGATTCTCTACCTGCTGGGGCCGGTGGGCGGCGGCAAGTCGTCCCTGGCCGAACGCCTCAAGCTGCTGATGGAACGGATTCCCTTTTATGCCATTAAAGGCTCGCCGGTGTACGAATCACCGCTTGGCCTGTTTTCGCCGGAGGAAGACGGCGAGCTGCTGGAAAAGGAATACGGCATTCCCCAGCGCCACCTCAAGAGCGTGATGTCGCCCTGGGCCGCCAAACGGCTGAAGGAATACGGCGGTGATATTTCCCAGTTCCGGGTGGTGCGCCTGTATCCTTCACGGCTGAATCAGATTGCCATCTCGAAAACCGAACCCGGTGACGAAAACAACCAGGATATTTCCTCGCTGGTGGGCAAGGTCGACATCCGCCAGCTCGAGCTTTATTCCCAGGATGACCCGGATGCCTACAGCTTCTCTGGCGGGCTGTGTCGCGCCAACCAGGGGCTGATGGAGTTCGTCGAGATGTTCAAGGCGCCCATCAAGGTGCTGCATCCGCTGCTGACCGCGACCCAGGAGGGCAACTATAACCCCACCGAGGGCATGGGCGCGATTCCCTTCGACGGGGTGATTCTCGCCCACTCCAACGAATCCGAGTGGCAGGCGTTTCGTAACAACCGCAACAACGAGGCGTTTCTCGACCGGGTGTACATCGTCAAGGTGCCTTACTGCCTGCGGGTGACCGAAGAAATCAAGATCTACCAGAAGCTGCTCGAGCATTCGTCGCTCAACGCCGCGCCCTGCGCCCCGGATACCCTGCGTATGCTGGCGCAATTCTCTGTTCTCTCGCGGCTCAAGGTGCCGGAGAATTCGAGCATCTATTCCAAGATGCGCGTCTACGACGGCGAGAACCTCAAGGATACCGATCCCCGCGCCAAGTCGATGCAGGAATACCGCGACGCCGCCGGGGTGGATGAAGGCATGCAGGGACTGTCGACCCGCTTTGCGTTCAAGATCCTCTCCAAGGTGTTCAACTTTGATGGCACGGAAACGGCGGCCAACCCGGTGCATTTGCTTTACGTGCTGGAGCAGGCGCTCGAGCGCGAACAGCTGCCGTCGGAAGTCTTCGAACGCTATATCGGCTTCATAAAAGAATTCCTGGCGCCGCGTTACGTCGAGTTCATCGGCAAGGAAATCCAGACCGCCTACCTCGAGTCCTACAGCGAGTACGGCCAGAACATCTTTGACCGCTATGTCACCTACGCCGACTTCTGGATTCAGGATCAGGAGTACCGCGACCCGGAAACCGGCGAGCTGCTCGATCGCCAGTCTCTCAATGATGAGCTGGAAAAGATCGAGAAACCGGCCGGCATCTCCAACCCCAAGGACTTCCGCCACGAAGTGGTCAATTTTGTACTGCGCGCCCGGGCGCAAAACAACGGCATGAACCCCAGTTGGCAGTCCTACGAAAAGCTCAAGGGCGTCATCGAGCACAAGATGTTCGCCAATACCGAAGAGCTGCTGCCGGTGATCTCCTTCAATGCCAAGGCATCGAAGTCCGACCAGAAGAAGCACGAGGACTTCGTCGCCCGGATGGTGGACCGAGGTTATACCGAAAAACAGGTGCGGTTGTTGTCGGAATGGTACCTGCGCGTCCGTAAGTCCCAGTAGCGGCTAGCGCTCAAGCCAAGAGCTAGGAGGTCGCATGACCTACTTTATCGATCGCAGGCCCAACGCCAAGCACAAGAGCGCAGTCAACCGGCAGCGCTTCCTGGAGCGCTATCGGCAGCATATCAAGCGTTCCGTGGAAGAGGCGGTCAACCGTCGCTCGATCACCGACATGGAGCGGGGAGAAAAAGTCTCGATTCCCACCAAGGATATTTCCGAGCCGGTGTTCCAGCACGGCCCCGGCGGGGCGCGGGACATCGTCTCCCCCGGCAATAAAGAGTTCCTGGCGGGAGACAGGATTCGCCGCCCGCCGGGCCAGGGCGGTGCTGGCGGCGCGGGGGAGGGCGGCGCCTCCGATCAGGGCGAGGGTACCGACGAGTTTGCCTTTACCCTGAGCCGCGAGGAGTTCCTGGAGTTCGTCTTTGATGGTCTAGAGCTTCCGCACCTGCAGCGCAAACCGCTCAAGTCACTCCAGGAAGTCAAGATGGTGCGCGCCGGCCTGGCCCGGGACGGTGTGCCCTCGCGAATTAGCATTACTCGCTCGATGCGCGAGGCGTACGCGCGACGTATCGCCATGCGCGCGCCCATCAAGCGCGCCTTGAAAGAAGCCAGGCAGGCGCTGGAGGCGGAGGAGCGCAAGGACGCTGTGCTGCGAAACCCGGCGCGTATCGCCGAGCTCAAGGCGGAAATCGAGCGTCTGGAAAAACGTATCGAAGCGGTGCCGTTTATCGACACCTACGACCTGCGCTATCACCAGCTGTCCGCCCAGCCGCAGCCGTCGAGCCAGGCGGTGATGTTCTGCGTGATGGACGTGTCCGGCTCCATGACGCAAAACCACAAGGACATCGCCAAGCGCTTTTTCCTGTTGCTGTACCTGTTTCTGGAGAAACATTACGAAAAGGTCGAGCTGGTGTTTGTCCGCCACCACACGGCGGCGCGGGAGGTCAGCGAAGAGGAGTTTTTCTACTCCCGGGAAACCGGCGGCACCATCGTTTCCAGCGCGCTTACGCTGGTCAACGGCATCATCGAAAAACGCTATCCCCCCGGGCAGTGGAATCTGTATGTCGCCCAGGCCTCCGACGGCGATAACTGGGACGATGACTCCAACGTGTGCCGCGACCTGCTGATCAAGCAGCTGATGCCGCAGCTACAGTACTACGCCTATGTGGAAATCACGCCCCACGATCATCAATCGCTATGGCAGGAATACGAGACCGTGGCCGCGCGCTTTCCCGAGCAGTTTGCCATGCGCCAGATTGTCGAGGCCGGGGATATCTACCCCGTCTTCCGTGAACTCTTTAAGCGCCGCTTGAACCAGCAGCGCTGACCGCCCGTTGAGGAGTGCGCCATGACTGCCACCCGCCAACCCATCGCGACCGGTTCCGACTGGAACTTTCGCGTGCTGGAACAATTCGACGAGGAGCTTGCACGCCTGGCCGATGAATACCGGCTGGATACCTACCCCAACCAGATCGAAGTGATCACCACCGAGCAGATGATGGACGCCTACGCCAGCGTGGGGATGCCGGTGGGGTATCACCACTGGTCGTTCGGCAAGCAGTTCCTGGCCGTCGAGCAGGCCTACAAGCGTGGCCAGATGGGGCTCGCCTACGAGCTGGTGATCAACTCCAACCCCTGCATCGCCTACCTGATGGAAGAAAACACCCTGATGATGCAGGTGCTGGTCATGGCCCACGCATGCTACGGGCATAATTCCTTCTTCAAGGGTAACTACCTGTTTCGTACCTGGACCGACGCGGAGTCCATCGTCGACTACCTGGTCTTTGCCCGTCAGTATATCGCCCGGTGTGAAGAGCGCCACGGCGTGCAGGCGGTCGAGCAACTGCTGGATGCCTGCCATGCGCTGCAGAACTACGGCGTGGACCGCTACAAGCGGCCGTCGCCGATTTCGGCCGAGGAAGAAGCCAAGCGCCAGGAGGAGCGCGAAGCGTACCTGCAAACCCAGGTGAACCTGCTGTGGCGCACCATTCCGGATGCGCCAGAAGGCGCCGAACAGCTGCCCGGCAGCCTGGCGTCGCAGGTGGATGACCCCCTGGGGCTGCATAGCGGTGGTCGCTACCCGCCGGAGCCCCAGGAGAATCTGCTCTACTTTATCGAGAAAAACGCGCCGCTGCTGGCCCCCTGGCAGCGTGAGATCGTGCGTATCGTGCGCAAGCTGGCGCAGTATTTTTACCCCCAGCGTCAGACCCAGGTGATGAACGAGGGCTGGGCGTGCTTCTGGCACTACACGCTGATGAATCGCCTCTACGACGATGGCCATGTGGATGAGGGGCTGATGCTCGAGTTCCTGCAGTCCCATGCGGCGGTGATCAATCAGCCGGCCTTTGACAGCCCCTACTACAGCGGTATCAATCCCTACGCCCTGGGCTTTGCCATTTTCATGGATATCAAGCGTATCTGCGAGGCACCCGCCGAGGAGGATCGACAGTGGTTTCCGGATATTGCCGGCACGCCCTGGCGGGAAACGCTTGAATTCGCCATGCGCAATTTCAAGGACGAATCGTTCATCCAGCAGTTCCTGTCGCCCAAGGTGATACGCGACCACAAACTGTTTCTGGTGGTGGATGACGATCAGGAAGAAATGCTGGAGGTGGCCGCCATTCACAATGAGCAGGGCTACCGTCAGGTACGCGAAGCCCTGGCGGCCCAATACGCGCTATCGGTGCGCGAGCCCAATATCCAGGTGGTGGAAGCCGCCATTCGTGGCGATCGCTCGCTGACGCTGCATCACGTTCAGGACAGCCGCCGCCCGTTGGCGAGAACCGTGTATCCGGTGATTCGGCACTTGCAGAAACTGTGGGGGTTTCCCGTGCATCTGGTATCGATGGAGGAGGGGCGCGTGACGCGTCGCTATCGCTGGCCGGTGGAAGAGCCGGGCCAAGACGATAGCTGATAACCAAGTGATGGCAGGGGAGAAACACGCCCCTGCCGACATAATTACAGTACGGGTGCTAGCTCTGTGCAACCCAGGACTGGCACCAGCCAGCGGGCTCCACGCTCTTGCCAGGGAAAAGCTGGCAGCCTTCATTGTCGGCGCTGTAGAACATGCAGTTATCGCACCGCTGGCCCTCTTCGTAGGCCGGGTGGTCGCTGGCATCCGCTGCGTCTTCCACATAGTTCAGCGCCTGGGCATTGCTGGAGGACGGATCCAGGCGGGGAAGCGCCTGGGCAAAGGCCGTTTTAGACAAGATACCCGCCCCTAGCGGCAAGGCAGCAAGGCTAAGCATGCTGTTACGCATGAAGGCACGTCGGCTCTGATTGGCCATGGTCTCTCCTCGTCGTCATTGTCTGACGTCTCGTCACGGTATGGTTATTTATTATACAGCACTCCATGTAACAAGTGCTTGCTTTCATCCTAGCGGAAGGCCCCGTGGAGTGCGAATACGCCCGCTTAACAGCGACAATCGGTCACGCGGTTCAATCGGCTGGCCAAACCCCTACCCAAGCGACTACGCCCGTTGCCAGCGCCCTGTTATACTCGCGCCATGATGGAGCCTACCTAATACCGACATAGAAGAGGACGCGATGCAAAACGCAGTCATTCTGATCAATACCGAGAAAGGCCAGGTGAGAGCCGTCGCTGAGCGTTTGGCGGATGTGGAGGGTATCAGCGAGGTGTACTCGACCTGCGGACGCTACGATCTGGTCGCCATTGCGCGCACCCGCGACTTCGAGAGCCTGGCCGACCTGGTCACCGAGCGTCTCAACGCGGTGGAAGGCATCAGCGATACCGAAACGCTCAACGCCATGCAGGTGCATTCGCGCCACGATCTGGAAACCATGTTTTCACTTGGCTGGTAATCGGTCCTTGTTCATGCGTCGCTTGGCCGTCGCCAGTGTGGAGTTGTAGTAGTGAGTAGATTGCGCTTGGGCTGGCGTCGGCAAGCCAGACGTATGGGGATTCTCGTGCTGTTCGTGGCGCTGGGAAGCGTGCTGTGGCAGTACCAGGAACGCCAGCATAAAGATGCCTATACCTGGCAGGGCGTGCCCACCTGGGAAACGCTGAGCCTTACGTCTTTCCACCGCGTGCTGCGCAATGACGGCTTTCTGGTCGGCTGGTCGGACGTGCGCGTCAATCCGCTGTGGGTCAGCTACCAGGTAGCCGCCGTCGACGATTCGCGGATTGGCTCGCGGCCCGATTTCCGACCGGATTGGCGCACCCTGTGGCCGGTGGGCACCGACAGCTACTCGGGCAGCGGCTACGACCGAGGTCACCTGGCGCCCAACTATGCCATTGCCGCCGTGCACGGGCGTAGCGCCCAGCTCGATACCTTTTACATGAGCAACATGACCCCGCAGCGACCCAAGTTGAATCGCCAGCTCTGGCAGCGCCTGGAGGAAGCGGTGATGGATCACTTTGCGCCGCGCTTCGATAGCTTGCAGGTGATTACCGGGCCGATCTTCCCCGAGCCTTTCATGGATAACGTCTTCAATCGGGTCGGGCTGGTTCAGGTGCCGGAGGCGTTCTACAAGATCATCGTCGCCCCGCACGACAGTGCGCCGCTCGCCCTGGCGTTCATCATGCCCCAGGACGTTCGCGGCAACGAGCCGCTGGACGACTACCTGGCCAGCATCGACGACATCGAAGCGCAAACCGGGCTGGATTTTTTCCCTGAGCTCGATGACAACGTAGAGCGTGTGCTGGAAAGCGATATCCGCACGGAAGGCTGGGCGCTGGAAGAGGTCGCCAAGCGGCCGGGGCGTTATCAATAAGCCGGGCAGCAAGCGATGAAAGCATGCCTGAACGGCAGATGGTGCGGTAACGAGGGAAGCTAGAACAAGAAAGAGGAGTTAATAAAAAGAAAGGGAAGTTAAAACGAGGAAATGAAAGGCTGAATGATGCGGGCATCCATCAATGGTGCCCAGGAGAGGACTTGAACCTCCACGACCATACGGTCACTAGCACCTGAAGCTAGCGCGTCTACCAATTCCGCCACCTGGGCGAACAACAACCTGATAACACCTATCAACTCGTAGAAAGGGGACAACACGAGTTTGATTGGTGCCCAGAAGAGGACTTGAACCTCCACGACCATGCGGTCACTAGCACCTGAAGCTAGCGCGTCTACCAATTCCGCCATCTGGGCAAGTGGCGCGTATGATACCCGTGTAGTGGTTAAATGCAAGGGGTGCGCGTAGGTTTTTAACGCATTGATACGAGAATCATGGCCAAGGTGGTTGGGTGATGGGCGCCACGGCGCTATACTGCTGGCATGATTAAACAAAATACGACTTTTTTCAGCTTCGTGAATGCTGAAACCCTCCGCACGAGACGTACCTCGTCCGCGCTTTTTTTACGCCTCCCGCTAACGCAATCAAGGATGTTGGTCGCATGAAGTACTGGACATTGAGTGATGATCCGCACGCCGAGCGCGAGGCGCACAAGTACGATAACCCGGCGCCCAGTCGCGAGTACCTGCTCGCTGCGCTGGAGCAGTATGGCAAGCCGATCACCCATGAAGAAATGAGCGGACTGCTGGGCCTGGAAGACGAAGACCATCACGAAGCCGTGCGTCGTCGTCTGGCGGCCATGGAGCGCGATGGTCAGGTGCTGCGCGACCGCCGTGGCGCCTATGCGCTGATCAACAAGCTCGATCTCATCAAGGGCAAGGTACTCGGCCACCGCGATGGCTTTGGCTTTCTGCTGCGCGACGACGGCAAGAAGCCTGACCTGGTGCTGCCGCCACGCCAGATGCGCCGCGTGTTTCACGGCGACCACGTTCTGGTGCGCATCAGCGGCCGTGATCGTCGCGGCCGCGACGAAGCCACCATTGCCGATGTTATTTCGCGCAACACCCAGACCATTGTCGGTGTGTATCGCAGCAATACCCCGGAGTTCGGCATCCTGATCCCGGAAAACCCGCGGATCACCCAGGAAGTGATCATTCCGCACAGCGCCTGCGGCGGTGCCAAGGACGGTCAGGTGATTTCCGCCAAGATCGTTCAGCAGCCCGCGACCCGCACGCAGCCGGTAGGGGAGGTGATCGAAGTGCTGGGCGAACGTATGGATCCCGGTATGGAAATCGATATCGCCATTCGCAGCTACGAAATTCCTGCCGAGTTTCCGCCCGAAGTGCTTGATCAAATCAGCGAGATTTCCGCAGAAGTGCTCGAGGACGACAAGCAGCACCGGGTCGACCTGCGCGATACGCCGCTGGTGACCATCGATGACGAGTCCGCCAAGGACTTCGACGATGCCGTCTGCGCCTGGAAAACCAAGTCGGGTAGCTGGAAGCTGCTGGTGGCGATTGCGGACGTATCACACTATGTGCGCCCCGGCACCCCGCTTGACGACGAGGCGCGCAAACGCGGCAACTCGGTGTATTTCCCGGGGCAGGTCGTGCCCATGCTGCCTGAGCTGCTCTCCAACGGGCTCTGCTCGCTCAATCCGCATGTCGACCGCCTGGTCATGGTCTGCGAGATGAATATCTCGAAGACGGGCGCCATCAGCCGCTACCGTTTCTACGAAGCGGTGATGAACTCCCATGCACGCCTCACCTACAACAAGGTGGCGGCGATGCTCGAGGAGGGTAACGAGGAAGGCAAGGCGCTGCGTGAAGAGCATGCCGGGCTGGTTCAGCCGCTGGAAAATCTCCACGAACTGTACACCCTGCTTCGCCAGGCGCGGGAAGAGCGCGGGGCGATCGACTTCGATACCACCGAAACGGCGATCATCTTCAACGACGAGCGCAAGATCGACAAGATCGTGCCGCGCAGCCGTAACGACGCGCACAAGATGATCGAAGAGTGCATGCTGGCCGCCAACGTGGCCACCGCCCGCTTCCTGGACAAGCACGACCTGCCGGCGCTGTATCGTATCCACGAACGACCGACCCCCGAGCGGCTCGACAAGCTGCGCCTGTTCCTCAATGAGCTGGGGCTTTCGGTGGGCGGCGGTGACATGCCCACGCCCCAGGATTATCAGGCGCTGCGCGAGACCATCACCGACCGGCCCGATTTCGATATCATCCAGACCGTCATGCTGCGTTCGATGAACCAGGCCGTGTACTCGCCCCAGAACGAAGGCCACTTCGGTCTGGCCTATCAGGCCTACGCGCACTTTACCTCGCCGATTCGCCGCTACCCCGACCTGCTGGTGCACCGGGCGATTCGCTCGGTGATTCGCGGGCCGCGCCAGACCAATACCGTGTTGCGGGTTGAAGGCGCCCCGGTCGAGCCGCCGAGCAAGTGGTGCCCGTACACCTTCGAGCAGATGCTCGAGCTGGGTGAGCACTGCTCCATGACCGAGCGCCGCGCCGACGACGCCACCCGCGACGTGGAAAGCTGGCTCAAGTGCGAGTTCATGTCCGACAAGCTGGGCGAAACCTTCGACGGCACCATTGCCTCGGTCACCCAGTTCGGCCTGTTCGTCCGCCTCGATGCGTTTTACGTGGAAGGCCTGGTGCACGTCACCTCGCTGCCGTCGGACTACTACCACTACGAGGCGGAAAAGCACCGCCTGAAAGGCGAGCGTACCGGCACCACCTATCGTCTGGGCGATGGCCTGAGCGTTCAGGTGGCCCGCGTGGACATGGACGACCGCAAGATCGATTTTGCCCTGGCCGACGAGAAGCCGCGTCCGCGCCGCCAGCCGCGTAAAAAGCCATCGAGCGATGGCGCCAAGGCGGCTAGCAAGGGCGACAAGCAAAAGCCGGCCAAGGATAGCTCGAACAAAGATAGTTCGAACAAGGACAAGCCCGATACGCGGCGTGGTCCTCGGCGCACGCGCAAAGGCCCGCGCAAGCCATCGCCGAACAAGGGGTGAGCATGAAGTCGCCAGCTTCACACAAGCGCCCGCACACCCCGGATGGCCTGGATCAGGTCTACGGCGTTCATGCCTTGCAGAGCCTGCTCGAGCGCGGTGAGGCGCCTAGGGAAATCTGGGTGCAGCACGGGGCCGGCAGCCGGTTGAGCGAACTGCTGACCCAGGCCGGAGGTCTGGGGGCGCGTATCCTGGAGCACCCGCGTGCCGTGCTGGACCAGCTGACCCAGGGGGCTTCGCATCAAGGCGTGGTGGCCTTCTGCCCGCCGCTTGCGCCCGAAAGCGAAGAGTCGCTCTGGCTCAAGCTGCGCGCCTGGCCGTCGAACACACCGCCGTTGCTGCTGGTGCTGGATGGCGTCACCGATGTGCACAACTTCGGTGCTTGCCTGCGCAGCGCCGACGCCGCCGGAGCCCACGGCGTGATCGTGGCGAAAGACAAGGCCGCGCCACTGAACGCGACCGTGCGCAAGGTGGCCTGCGGCGCCGCCGACGTCGTGCCGGTGTATCAGGTCACCAACCTGGCCCGGACGATGGCCAAGCTCAAGGACGCGGGCGTGTGGATAACCGGCACCGCCGGCGAGGCTGACGCCAGCGTGTATGACATCGATATGTCGGGGCCGACGGCGCTGGTGGTGGGCGCTGAAGGCAAGGGCATGCGCCGCCTGACCCGCGAGGCGTGCGATAATCTGGCGAAACTGCCCATGGCCGGTCAGGTCTCGAGTCTCAACGTCTCCGTGGCGGCGGGTATCTGCTTATTTGAGGCGGTACGTCAGCGTCAGCTTGCAAGTTGACCCCACCCCCACTAAAATGCACGCGCCCGTTTGCTTGGCAAGCGGGCGCTTCGTCCTTATGGACGATTGCTACGTACGGCTTTACACGTCGTTGTTCTGCTTGATGCCCCTGCCATTGACGTGCTCAATGCGCGACGGCATTCAGTCAACTCCTTGCTTCTATGTCGTGTTGCCAAGCGCCCGCGCATAAGAAGCTGTCAAACCGCAAGGAGATCCCATGCGTCATTACGAAATCGTGTTTATGGTCCACCCGGATCAAAGCGAGCAAGTCCCTGCAATGGTCGAGCGCTACACCAGCCTCGTGACCGAAAGCGGCGGTACTGTGCATCGCCTGGAAGATTGGGGCCGTCGCCACCTGGCTTACCCGATCAACAAGATCCATAAAGCCCATTACGTGCTGATGAACGTTGAATGCACCGGTGAGACGCTCGACGAAATCGAGAACATCTTCCGCTTCAACGATGCCATCATCCGCAGCCTGGTCGTGCGCTGTAAAGAAGCCGTGACCGAAGCATCGCCGATGATGAAGCCGGCAGAAGAGAAGCGTCCGCGTCGCGAAGAAAAGCCGCGCGCTGAAGCCGAAGAATCCGAATCTGAATCCGAATCTGCCTGATTGCATTCACTCCACGTAACCTAAGGAGCTTATTCCATGGCACGTTTTTTCCGTCGCCGTAAGTTTTGCCGCTTTACTGCCGAAGGCGTCAAGCAGATCGACTATAAAGATCTCGACACGCTGAAGGCTTACGTCACCGAAACCGGCAAGATTGTTCCGAGCCGTATCACCGGCACCAAAGCACGCTACCAGCGTCAGCTGGCAACGGCTATCAAACGTTCGCGCTACCTGGCGCTGCTGCCCTATTCCGACAGCCACCAGTAAGCGTTTAACGTGATGCTAGCACTGGCGCGGTGGTTGATGCGCGGGACGCCCTACGCCGCAGGCGGGGCAGCCTTGGCCACGTTCGTGCCCTGGCTGTTCTGGCTGGGTGCGGCCATCAGCGCATTGGTGACGCTGCGCCGAGGGTTTGCCCAGGCGCTACCCGTGACCGTGGCGGCAGCGCTGCCCGCCGGTTTGTGGTGGGTGCAGGGCGATGTGATTCCGTTAGCCAGTATCTTGCTGGTGACACTGATGGCCGTTGTGCTGCGCGAGCGCATGCGCTGGAGCGAAGCGCTGATCCTTGGCGCGATTGCCGCCGCCGTGATGGTGCAGCTGGGCATTTTCAGCCCGCCGGCCGGTACCGAGCAGATGCTCGAACAGCTACGCCAGGGATCCCAGGAAGTCGATCAGATGCTCGACGACTTCGCCGCCCAAGGCTACGACACCCAGCAGTTGGCGGGGTTAGTAGTGGGCGGTGTGACCGGCTTTGTGGTGCTGCTTGCCGCGATTGCCTGTCTGGCACTGGCGCGTAGCTGGCAGGCCGGGCTGTATAACCCGGGTGGCTTCCGCGAAGAGTTTCACGGGCTGCGTTTAGCGCCCAAGGAACTGATCGTGCTGATTATTCTGAGTGTGGTCAGCATGGTGTTGGGCATCTCCGCGTTGGCGATGCTGGCATGGATTCCGCTGCTGGTGGCTGGTATTGCATTAGTGCATGGTGTTGTTGGATTAAAGGGGATGAACGGGCTGTGGCTGGTGGCCTTTTATGTGCTGCTGATCACGACCTGGCCCACGATTCTCATTGTGCTGCTGTTGGGGCTGATAGATACATTCGCGAACATTCGCGCACGCCTTGCCCGCAGCAATTGACTAGAGGTTTACGAGATGGAAGTCATTCTGCTCGACAAGATTGGTAAGCTGGGCGGCTTGGGTGACAAGGTCACCGTCAAGCCGGGTTATGGTCGTAACTACCTGGTGCCTTACGGCCTGGCAGTACCGGCAACGAAAGACAACGTTGCGGCGTTTGACGCCCAGCGTGCCGAGCTCGAAGCCCAAGCGGCCGAGCGCAAGGCAGAAGCCGAAGCGCGCGCTGAACAGCTCAACGACATCGAACTGTCGTTGGTCTCCAAAGCGGGCGACGAAGGCAAGCTGTTTGGCTCGATCGGTCCGCGCGATCTGGCAGACGCTATTTCCTCTTCGGGCATCGACGTGGCCAAGAGCGAAGTGCGCATGCCGCAAGGCCCGATTCGCCAGACCGGCGAGTATGACATTGCGCTTCACCTGCACGCTGAAGTGGACGCAACGGTACGCGTGGTCGTCGTCGCAGAGTAAACACTGCGCGTCTATCAACGTCCTGAAGGGCGCGGGGATTCCCTGCGCCCTTTATTTATGGCTAGCCGGTTGAGCCGCGCTAGTGATGAGCGCCCTGTGCGGCTAAGATGACGCCTTCATGGGCGATGAAAGGAGCTTGCTATGCAGGACCAGCCACCCGCTGACCGGGAAACGGCAGCACTAAAGCTGCCGCCGCACTCGCTGGAGGCAGAGCAGTCGGTCCTAGGCGGGCTCATGCTGGACAACCAGGCGTGGGACAGTATTTCCGACCGTCTGGTGGCCGACGATTTCTATCGCTACGAACACCGCCTGGTGTTCAACGTGATGATTCACTTGGCAGAGTCGGGGCAGCCGCTCGACGTCGTTACCCTGTCTGAAGCCCTGGAGGCGCGTGACCAGCTGGACACGGTGGGCGGTCTGGCCTTTCTGGCGGAGCTTGCCAGAAATACGCCCTCGGCGAGTAACATTCGCGCCTACGCCGATATCGTCCGCGAGCGGGCGACGCTGCGCAAGCTGATCCGCGCTGCCAACCAGATTGCCGAAGGCGCGTTTTCTCCCCAGGGTCGGCCTGCCGACGAACTGCTCAACGAAGCCGAGCGGCTGGTCTTCCAGATTGCCGAAGAGCGCCCCAAGACGGGCGGTCCCATCGGCATGAGTGATCTGCTGACCAAGGCCGTCGACCGTATCGACGAGCTCTTCAACCTCAAGGGCGAAATGACGGGGCTGTCGTCCGGCTTCCGCGACCTGGATGAGATGACCTCGGGGCTCCAGCCGTCGGATCTGGTCATCATCGCCGGAAGGCCCTCGATGGGTAAGTGTTTGATGAGTGGGTCGCGTCTGGTCGATCCAGACACTGGCGCGCTGGTCACGATTGATGAACTCGTGGCTCGTCAACAAGCCCCACTTCTGACGTTAACGGATGATTTCAAGCTGAAGCAATCCCATGCATCGGCGTTTGTCGACGATGGCGTAAAGCCCGTTTTCCGTGTTCGTACGGCGACAGGAAGAGAAGTGGCGACAACGCTGACGCACCCGTTTTTAACCGGTGATGGCTGGCAGCCGCTGGAAAAGATAGCCGTTGGCGAGCGCATTGCGGTGCCCCGTGAAATACCGGTGTTTGGCCAAGAGACCATGCCTGAGCATCAAGTCAAGATGTTGGCGTTTATGTTGGCCGATGGGGGCACAACGCAAACCTGCCCCATGTTCACCAACCATAGCGACGAACTGCGCGCTGAGTTTACCCAAGCAGTGAGCCATTTTCCTGGCGTCACTTGTCGTTTGGTTGAAAATGCTGACAAAGCGGCTGGACGGGCACCCGTCTTGCGGGTAAGCAGGGATGCAGCCCGCTTTCACCCTTTGAGGGAGCGGTTTTCACAAACACTGCGCGAGACACTAAAGGCCAAGCGCATGACCGGGGAGGCGTTGGCCGCATTGCTCAACGTGAGTAAAGCAGCGGTGAGTGCCTGGTGCAATGGAAACGCTGTGCCTGCTCAGGCAACTTACATGCGTCTCTGCGAGGCGTTAAACATGCCTTTGGACAGGGACAATGCTGAAGCTGACTATAGCGCTGTGGCTAAAAATGCGCCAAACCCTGTCAGGCAGTTTCTTGAAGCGCACGGTGTGTGGGCCAAAAAGGCACAGCACAAGCGCATGCCAGACTGCATATTTCGGTTACCTAAACAGCCGTTAGCGCTGTTTCTAAACCGTCTTTTTGCCTGTGATGGCAGCGCCTTTGTGCAGGCAAATGGCCAAGGCCGCATCAGCTATGCATCATCAAGCCGTGAGCTGATACGCGATGTACAGCATTTGCTACTCCGCTTTGGCATCTTGAGCAAAATCCGCGAGAAGCAGCATCGATATGCCAATCTGCGCCAATCACCCTGGGAGCTTGAGATACTTGACCAGGCAAGCCAAAAACGTTTCATCCAGGACGTTGGTATTTATAGCAAAGAGCAGGCATTAGAATCGCTTCTTGCCTGTCTCAATACAAAACGCGCGCACAGTAACCGCGATAGCTTGCCCAAGTCGGTCAATCGCTATGTGCTGGCCAGGAAAGGCGAGCGTTCCTGGCGCGAGCTGTTTGCGCAAGTGGGTGACCCCTTGCCGGTGGGTTATAACCCACATTTGTCAGGTCGAAGCGAGCGCTGTCTATCGCGTCACCGGGCTGCCGCGTTTGCCCATCTGCTCGGGGGAGACGTTTATCTCGACCATCTAGCGTCATCCGATGTTTATTGGGATGAAGTCGTCGCCATTGAGCCGCTCGGCATGCAGCAGGTCTACGACTTGACGGTAGACGATACACATAATTTTGTGGCGGAAGATATCTGTGTTCATAACACCACCTTCGCCATGAACCTGGTCGAGCACGCGGTCATTTCCAGCGACAAGCCGGTGATGGTGTTTTCCATGGAGATGCCCGCGGAATCGCTGATGCTGCGGATGCTGTCTTCGCTTGGGCGTATCGACCAGACTCGGGTGCGTACCGGCCAGCTGGAAGACGAAGACTGGCCGCGCCTGACGTCGGCGGTCAATTTGCTGAAAGACAAGCAGCTGTTCATCGATGACACTGCGGCGCTGTCGCCCAACGAAATGCGCTCGCGTATTCGCCGCGTGGTGCGCGAGCACGGCAACATGGCGTTGATCATGATCGACTATCTGCAGCTGATGCAGATCGCCGGGTTTTCCGAAAACCGCACCGGTGAGATCTCCGAGATCTCGCGTTCATTGAAGGGGCTGGCCAAGGAATTCAACTGCCCGGTGGTGGCGCTGTCGCAGCTCAACCGCTCGCTCGAGCAGCGTCCCAACAAGCGCCCGGTCATGTCGGATCTGAGGGAATCCGGAGCGATTGAGCAGGATGCAGACGTTATCGCCTTTGTTTACCGCGACGAGGTCTACAACCCCGATAATCCCGATAACCAGGGCATTGCCGAACTGATTATCGGCAAGCAGCGTAACGGGCCCATTGGTACCGTGCACATGGCCTTTATCGGCCGCTATACACGCTTTGAAGATTTGGCGCCAGATAGTTATGGCGAGGCCTTCGGCGACTAGGTGAGTGGTTAGTCGCTTGAGCATGGGCGGCAAGCTCGTATAATGCCCGGCCAATCAGCAAACAGAACGGGAGCACAACATGGCAGGTGGTTTTCGGCGCGGCAATCGTCAGCGTCTACCCAAGTTAGAAGCGCGCGGCGAGCTGCAGTCGCTCGAGCGTGAAGGGCCGTTCAAGGAGTGGCTGGGCATGCCCGACCTTTACCGCTACTACATCGAGGTCGACGGCGAAAAGTACAGCTACCAGACGGAAGACGCAGAGCTGCCGGTTCAGGTCGGCGACAGGGTGGTCTTTCGCTACAAGCAGACCAAGGCGGGCAACTGGATCGATCGCAATTCGCTGGGCAAGGCCATCGACCCTTCCGAGTACCAATAGCCGGCGCGTGCCGAGGAACTCTCCTGGGGAAACAGCGTCATAGTCACGACATAGCGCTGCAACAAAAATGCCATGAGCTTGCGGCATGCTGTGTCATCGAACCGCTAATAAACCCAGGAGGGAACCATGGAAATGACGTCACTCAAGGCGTTCGTTGCCCACCATGATAATTTTGAAATACGCGTTATCAGCCACGCCGGCAGCCGCTTCTACCAGGTAGAGCTGGAAGACGTCGAGGGCGAGCGGCATATGCTGACCCAGCGCGGCAAGCCGATGATGTTTCGGGCCCTGGACGACATCTATCTGGAGCTCAAGCGCGCCGATATCCACCGCGCCTATCTGGTTCAGCATGTCGCCCACGACGAAATGATCGGCCGCGAAGCCCACTACAGCGCTCCGCTGAGCTCGCGCGTACCGCTTGTTTTCTAAGCTGACGTCAAGTTTGTCACGATGATTTGCTAGCCCGCTTTTCCCACCACTGGCCCAGCCGCACCCGGCGACGGGCAAACCACCGATAGCCCATATCCAGCGCCCCTCTCAAACCCGGCAGGCAGGACAGCCAGACAAGCCGCCGGTAGCCCAGCACGGCATACAGGGCGCGGCTCGCTTCCATCCCGATATACCAGTTGCCTTGATGATCCTTGACGTGAAGCAGGCCCATCATGGCCTCGAACTCGCGGTTTTCGTGGGCCGCGTTGAAATCCTCGCTCTGGATATCCACCAGCTCGACGCGATCGCAATGCCGATGCTTGGCAAGCCAGTTGACCTCGACGCGGCAAAAGGGGCAGTGGCCATCGTGGAAAAGTGTCACGGGGGCGCTGGCGTCAAGGGGTTTAAAACGGCTCATGAAGTGTTCTCCGAAGCATAATAGCCGGCGGTATGGCCTGGCTGGCCATAGCCGGGGGAAGTGTCGAGCCGATCGAGAAACTGCTCGGCCTGGTGCTGGATCGCGGCGCGCTTGTCGGGCGCCATGCGATCAAAGGATCCATAGATCAATTTCATGCGCGGGTTCTGGTTCAACTGGTCGCGGTGGCGCGCCAGAAAGTGCCAGTACAGGCTGTTGAACGGGCAGGCGTCGTCGCCGGTCACCTGCTTGGGCGAGTAGCGACAGTGCTGACAGTGATCCGACATCTTGTCGATATACTTGCCGGAGGCGCAGTAAGGCTTGGAGCCCATCAGGCCGCCGTCGGCATGCAGTACCATGCCCAGGGTGTTGGGCAGCTCGACCCACTCGCAGGCGTCGACGTACACCGACAGGTACCAGTCGCATAGCGCCTCGGGCTTGACCCCGCACAGCAGGGCAAAGTTGCCGGTCACCATCAGCCGCTGGATGTGGTGTGCGTAACCGTTCTCCATGGTCATTTCAACGGCCCGCTTGAGGCAGTGCATGTCGGTGTCGGCATCCCAGTAAAAGGCCGGCAGGTCGCGCTCGAAGCCCAACTGATTGAGCTGCTTGTAGCCGGGCATCTGCGTCCAGTAGAGGCCGCGCACATATTCACGCCAGCCCAGTATCTGACGAATAAAACCTTCCACCGCGTTGATGGGCGCGGCGCCGTCGGTATAACGCGCTTCCGCCGCCTGGCAGACTTCCTGGGGGGAAAGCAGGCCGATATTCAGCGCCGCCGACAGGCGGGAATGAAACAGAAACGCCGAACGCTCGCTGATGGCATCCTGGTAGCGACCAAAATCGGCCAGGCAGTGGTCCAGGAAATGGCGCAGATCGCCCAGTGCCTGGCGGCGCGTTACCGGCCAGTTGAAGGTTGCCAGATCCCCCATGTGGTCGGGAAAATGCCGTTCAACGGCGTCAAAGGCCGCCCGGGTGAGGTCATCAACCGGGTGGTCGGGTGGGGAAGGGAACGTCAGGTCGCGCCGGATGGGGTCGCGGTTGTCGTGGTCAAAATTCCACTGCCCGCCTGCCGGTTTGCCGTCCGCCATCAAAAGCCCGGTGCGTTTGCGCTGCTCGCGGTAAAAGTATTCCAGGCGCAGTTGCTTGCGCCCCTGGGCCCACCGGCTGAAGTCATCAGGCGTGGTGAAAAAGCGATCATCCTCGAAGAGCCGCCAGGGTAGCTCGCCGGTCTGGCGGTCCTGCATGGCGCTGAACAGCCGCCATTCACCCGGGCGCACCACGCGGATTTCATCGCAGCCGTAAAGCGTGGCCAGGCGCTCGGCTTCGTCGATCAGCGAGTGCGTATTGTCGGCATCGTCGAGGTCGCTGTAGTGAACCTCAAAGCCTTTGTCGCGAAGCTCACGGGCAAAGTGGCGCATGGCGGCGAAGAACAGCCCCAGCTTGTGACTGTGATGAGGCACGTAGCGAGCCTCGTCGGCCACTTCGCATAGAGCGATAACGGCGTTGTCGGGGGCTTGGCGCAGGGTCACCAGGGACTGCGACAGCTGGTCACCCAATATCAGCAGCAAAGGCTTGGACATAAATTGACTCAACCGTGTACAAATAATGTTAATAGTATAACTTTATGCCGCCGTTGTGCCGAAAAGTGATAGGATTTATTTTTCAACAGGCGTTGTCAGCAGGAGTGAATGTCATGACCGAGCAAGTCGCAAAGGATCAGCCGGGCGAAGGTCGCCTAACGCATGCCCCAAGCGACCATCCCCCTGTGCCCCGCGCGAAGGTCGGGGTGGTGCTGGCCAATCTGGGTACCCCCGACGCCACGGACTACTGGTCGATGCGTCGCTACTTGAGCGAATTCCTGTCTGACAAGCGGGTGGTGGACTACGCCAACTGGAAGTGGCAGCCGCTTTTGCAGCTGATCATTTTGACCAAGCGGCCATTCTCGTCAGGTAACGCCTACAAGAGCATCTGGAACAACGAGCGCAACGAAAGCCCGCTGCTCACCACCACCCGGGCCCAGACAGAGAAGATGACCGAGCGCCTGAAAGCGCTCTACGGTGACGATGTGGAAGTCGACTTCTGCATGCGCTACGGCAACCCGTCCACCGAAAGTGTGCTCAACCGCTTGAAGGAAAAAGGCTGCGAGAAAATCGTCTTCTTCCCACTCTACCCACAGTACGGGTCACCGACTACGGCCACCGCCAATGACCAGGCGTTCCGCACGCTGATGAAAATGAAATGGCAGCCGTCCATCCGCACCGTGCCTGCTTACTTCGATCATCCCGCTTATACTGATGCCCTGGCCAATTCGGTGCGGGAGGCGTACGCAGGCTTCACCTCGCGGCCCACCAAGCTGGTGGCCAGCTACCACGGCGTTCCCGAGCGCTACCTGCTGGAAGGCGACCCCTACCATTGTCAGTGCCAGAAAACCACGCGCCTGCTGCGGGAAAAGCTGGGGCTGCCCAAGGAGGAAGTCGACACCGCTTTCCAGTCGCAGTTTGGCCCCGAAAAGTGGGTCGGCCCGCAAACCGTCGATCACGTAGCTGAATTGGCCAAGCAAGGCCACAAGCACATCGCCATCCTGTCGCCAGCCTTCTCCTCGGACTGTGTGGAAACGCTGGAAGAGATCAAGGAGGAAATTCATGACAGCTTCATGGAGGCCGGAGGCGAGACCTTCAGCTATATTCCCTGTCTGAACGACCGCGACGACCATATTGATGCGCTGCTCGCCGTCGTCAATAACGAGCTATCGGGCTGGTTGCCGCGGACTTAAGTGACTATGACCATAAGCCATGTGGTTTTCTTCAATATAGGTAAATGACATTTTAGAATGTCGTCATAAAAAGGCCTGCGTTATCGATTGGATAACGCAGGCCTTGTTTTGGGAGGAGTGAATTTAACGATTGTCTAGGAGGTTTGCACTGAAGGTGTTGTGCCTGCCGATGGCGCGTCGTCGGGAATAGGTTGGGTTCGCCAAATGGCGATATTAGCGAAACCGTAGAAAATGGAGATGGCAATTACCAGCATGTGGAACCACAGAAATGGTAGGTAAGTTAGCGTAGAAACACCCAGCGTTGCGGCCATGAACACGCCGCCGTCTGTCCAGGGGACCATGGGGGTGGTGATAGTGCCACCGGCTTCGGTATTACGTGAAAGAACGCGCCGATCAATTCCCTGCTTGTCGTAGTTCTTTTCGGTGATTGTGCTCGCAGTGATTAATGAAACGTAAGCTGCGCCCCCGAAGAAGTTCCCGAAGAAGCCGCCGAGCATTGTCGAGATAGTGAGGCGGCCGGGGTTGTTGGCCCAACGCAGGAACCCGTTGCTGATTGACTGAAGAATACCAACTCGCTCCATTAGTCCGCCAAGCCCAAGCGCAAACAAGATGAGGGCAATAACGCCGAGCATCGACTCAATGCCGCCTCGATTCAGCAGTGTGTTCAGGAATTCCACATCGGATTCAATGGCGTTACCCACATAAGCAATTCTAATCGCTTCAATGGGCGCAATTCCCTGGGCCCACCAAGCGCAAATGCTTCCTAAAACCGCACCGAAGGTGATGACAGGAATGGAAGGGAAACGACGCGTCAGCAACAAAATGACAATGGCAGCGGGCAATAGAAGCCAGGGGCTGACGGTAAAGTGGGATTCAAGTGCCTGCATGGCCATCGTGGCCCGTGAGGTGTCGGCACTATCGTCTACGTAGAAAAAGCCGACCACTAAAAATAACACGGAAGCAATTAGAATGGCGGGGACGCTTACCCACATCATTGACCGGATATGGTCGATTAGACCCACCTTGCATAATGAGGCCGTCATGACGGTTGTGTCGGAAAGCGGTGACATCTTGTCGCCCACATAAGCACCAGAAATAACCGTACCGGCCACAAGGGGAAGCGGGATGCCAAAGCTATGACCTATGCCCATCATCGCGACCCCTGCTGTTCCCACGGTCCCGAATGACGTACCAGTGGCAAGTGACGTTAAAGCACAAATAATAAAGGCAGCAAACAGGAAAATCTGCGGATTCATGACTGATAAGCCATAGTAGATAATGCTAGGGACGATCCCTCCGGCAATCCAGGTGCCAATCAGTGCCCCCACCGTGGTCAGAACCAAAACAGCTTCCATACCGTTATGTATGCCATCAATTAGTCCCTTCTGCATGTTCTCGTAAGAAAGCTTGAGTTTTAAACCCAGAGCCATAACTAAAAACCAAGAGGCAAAAAGAGCCAACTGAATGGGTAATTGCAACACATTGATACTGACAAACATGATGGCAATAAAGCCGACCATGACGGCCAGCACTTCCACCATGCTAGGGAGCCTTGTTTGCGTTACAGATGAAGACATAGTGTTTCCTCTACGATTGTTTTGGGCTTGTGTATCGAGGGTTAAGAAGTGAACCGACTCAGTCGGTAGGGGAATACATCAGGCAATTGGTTGGACGTGTGGACTGTTGTTTCTCCTTGTCTTGCTAGGTTGGCAATAATTTCTGCGGTCACAGCGGCTTGCGTGAGGCCAAGATGGTGATGTCCGAAGGCCAGCAATACTTTTCCGTCTTTCACGCAGTCGATGATGGGTAAAGAGTCGGGCAGGGAAGGTCGAAATCCCATCCAGGGACTCGCCTCGGTAATATCAAGGTCGGAGCAGAAGAGTCCTTGGCTCAACTGATGGAGCTTCCATGCGCGTTCTATGTTGGGAGGTCGCTCCAGCCCGGCAAACTCGACGGTGCCTGCTAAACGCAATCCTTCCTCCATAGGTGTCATGATAAAACGGCGTTCCAGAGAGGTAATGGCGACGGGAAGGCGTGCTTTTTCATTGGGAAGCATCAGGTGGTAGCCCCTTTCTGTATCGAGAGGCACCTTGTTACCGGTTAGCGAAGCTGTAAGTTTGCGCGAATGGGCACCGCAAGCGATCAGTACTTTGTTGGCACGTATTGTCCCGGTTTGGGCCGTTCGTAACGTTACACCTTGGCTATTTGTCGTCCCTGAAAGGACGTCTTCTTGTATGAACCGCACGCCGTTCCGCTGAGCATCCATTACTAGCGCATTGGACACTTGCCACGGGTCGACTACATGGGCGGTGTCAGGGAAGAAGAGCCCGCCTTGTATTGAGGTGGAAAGTTGCGGAGCGAACTTCCTAATAGCGTCCCCTTGCCAGTGATCCGCCGCAACGTTTTGGGCGTTCATTCGTGACTGCAGCGCTTTTATCTCTGGAGCGGATGCTTCGTTCTCGTAGATCAGAAAGGAGCCGTCCTCTTTCAACAATGCTCTACCATTGATCGAATCGAGTAGTCGGTGCCATGCGGATAAGCTGGATTGATTGAGCGCCCGAATCCCAGCAGTACTGGCTTGATAAGGAGTTTGGCGAAGGTTTAAAAGTAGCTTGGTAAACCATGGAAGGGCTTTGGGTAGATATCGCCAGTCAAGACGTAGCGGCCCCATGGGGTCTAGCAGCATGGAGGGAAGGCGCGTCAAAATCGAGGTATCGGCAATAGGGAATACCTGTTCGGTTGCCATGTGTCCTGCATTACCGAAAGAGGCTCCCAGCCCTGGGCGCTGTTTATCGATAACAAGCACCTGCCAGCCTTGCTGACTGAGTGCCAAGGCGCAGGCTATCCCGATAATGCCGGCACCGACCACGGCGATCTCGGCGTCAACATTGGGCGGAGGCGAAGAGGTATGTGCCATAAAGCTGCGTCCCTTTCTAATTTTGTCGATTGTATAAAATATAATGTATGTATTTTTTGAGTGCAACACGTATAGGGCGGAAAGTAGGTTAGGGAGTAGGTGAGGGAGTAGTGAGGGGATAGATATCAGGGGGGAGGAATGTGGAGGAAACGCAGTTAGGGCAAATTAACGAAGCTGATAACGCCACCCGCATGGCTCAGAGATAAGCAGCAAGTGGCGATTTCTATGAGGTGAGTTGCAGTGATTTCGTGGTAGCAGCGAAATGCGTGGGGCTTTAGCCTAGGTACCTTCTGTATTGAGCGTGCGTTCTTTCAGCAGGCTGACAATCGCCTCGCAGGCTTCTTGAATATGATTCTTTAATAGTTCGCAGGCTTCATCGATATTGCCTTTGCGTGCTAACGCTAATAAGGCATGGTGCTCCTCTTCAGCTTTCTCTATTTCTTGGGTGTAGAGGAGTTGCATACGGATATAGCGATCAGATTTGGTGTTCAGTTGGTTAATTAACGCCAGCGTTTCGGGAAGCTCGGCAGGCGCGTATAAGGTGAGGTGAAAAGCGTAGTTGTACTCGCTCCAATTATTGATTTCCCCGCCTGTATTTAACGCTTCATCGTATTTACGCAGTATATTGTCTGCTTTTTGGAGGTCTTCTTCTGTCAGTTTGGGGATGGAGTGCCTGAAAACATAGGTCTCAAGCAGGATACGAAGGTCAAACAACTCTTGTATTTTGGCGACGGAGAGCTCAGTGGTGAAGGCCCCGCGATGGGCATAAAATTCGACCAAACCTTCCGATTCAAGGGTTAACAGGGCTTCGCGCACGGGTATACGGCTAACATCGTAGTCTCTGGCCAGTGCGTCCTGACGTAACTGCGTGCCGCCCTTGAATTCGCCGCCCAAAATGCGGCCGCGCAAGTCGTCGGCGACAAATTGTGCGCGTGTTTTATACGTAGCCATAGCCCCCACATCTACCAAAATAATGTTTGCACATTTTATACAAAATGCGCCGGGTGTCTATGGTTGCAGAATGGCTTGTTTGAAATATCACTAATTAGAGATGGCGTATATAAGACCCAGTTGGATATGTGAGTCGTTAGTGGTGGGGGTAGCCGCTCTCCGCGTAGCTGGGAAGAACGGCTAGGAGAGTGTTTATTTTATGGGGCGCTGCCCATCTACAAGACGGTTGAGCGCCAAGGGATTATCGTCCGCAAGCGCATCGGGCAACAATTCGGCAGGTAAGTCTTGATAACAGATGGGGCGCAGAAATCTGAAAATGGCTGCAGTCCCAACCGAGGTGGTTCGCGCATCTGATGTCGCTGGGAAGGGGCCTCCGTGAACCATTGCATCACATACCTCGACGCCGGTCGGCCATCCGTTGACCAGTATCCGTCCGGCTTTTCGTTCGAGTACCGGCAACAGGGCACGCGCGACTTCAGTATCGTCGTCTTCCATGTGTAGCGTTGCTGTTAATTGGCCCTCTAGGTGTTCGGCCACATGGCGGCGTTCGGCTTCGTTTTGGCAGGCCACAATAAGTGATGTTGCACCAAACACTTCAGCTTGTAGTGTTTCATCGGCTAAAAAGTCAGTGGCGGAGGTCATGAACAGACCTGGCCGACACTGGTTGGGGCCTTGCTCGTTCTGTCCACGCGCAACTTCCTGGGCTTTGCTGGTAGAAAGCGTTTTTAAGCTAGCCTCATAGGCCTCATGAATACCTGGCGTGAGCATTGTCTGTGCTTCGCTACCCTCCAGCGCGTGCTTCGCGGCGCTGATGAACGTATCGAGCTCTGGACCCTGGACCGCGATCACTAATCCTGGGTTGGTGCAAAATTGACCCGCCCCCATGTTCATGGAGCCGATAAAGGCTTCACCTAGCGTAGCTCCCCTCGATTTAAGTGCCTCCGGCAGTAGAAAAACCGGATTGATTGAACTCATTTCTGCATAGAACGGAATGGGCTCGGCGCGCGACTGGGCCGCTCGCCATAGCGCTAATCCGCCGCTCTGCGATCCTGTGAAACCGGCGGCTTTAATAGTCGGATGGGTGACTAGGGCATGGCCAACTTCGCGACCAGAGCCAAAGATAAGGGAAAAGACCCCCTCCGGTAGGCCGCTTTGAGCAATGGCTGATTGTATCGCTCGCCCAACCAGCTCACTGGTGCCAGGGTGAGCAGAATGGGCTTTCACAATCACCGGGCACCCAGCCGCAAGCGCCGAGGCGGTGTCTCCTCCCGCTACTGAGAAAGCCAGTGGAAAGTTGCTAGCACCAAAAACGACAACGGGGCCTAGGGCAATATGGCGTTGACGAAGGTCAGCTCGAGGTAAAGGGTGGCGTTCTGGAATGGCGTTATCAATGCGTACGTCAAGCCATTCACCGGCGCGGACGGTTTTGGCAAACAGGCGCAATTGCTGGCAGGTGCGCCCGCGTTCGCCTTGAATTCGGGCGTGTGGTAACCCTGTTTCTTCTACGGCACGGTCAATCAGCTCGTCGCCAAGTGATTCGATATTATCGGCGATGGTTTCAAGAAAATTGGCCCGATCGGTCAAGGGAATTTCACGGTAGATATCGAAGGCGTCCCAGGCGAGTTGGCACGCGATATCAACATCTTCTTGCGTCCCGCCGGGGTAGGCCGGTTCAAGACGGTGGTTGGTGGCTGGATTGATGGCGAAAATGGCATCACGCTGGCCACGAATGGCTTGTTGGCCAATCAACATCTTGCCTTCAAGGGTCATGGTCGTCTCCTTGGTGAGTGTCGAGAGCGTATTCCGCATTGTTTTAGTTACTCAGGGATTCGCACCACTCTGCGTACCAGCGACGGAATAAATCATATTGAGTTTCTACATAGTGGCGTTGGGCATCGCTTAACTGGTCGGTTTCATTAAAGTGCAATGCGTATTCAGTATCACCGTTAAGTACCATCAGATGTTTGTAGTACAGGACGAGGTCTGCCCCTTCATCAAAGGAGGAAAGTACGCTTAGCGCATCCTCAAGCTCTTTGGCTTGACGACGAGCCTCAACGTCACCTTGGGCGGCTTTTTTACTCAGTGATACAAGATGCAGGACTTCGCGTGGAAGGGCGTTGCCAATGCCTGTGATCGCACCTGTGGCGCCGCAATTTACGAAGCCATGAAAAACGGTGGTATCGACACCCACCATAAGCGTCACTTTATCGTCCTGGGAGGTAATGTTTTCAGCTGCGTAGCGTAGATCATCGGCACCGCCGAACTCTTTAAAGCCGATTAAGTTGGGGTGCTGGTCACGTAGTGCGAAGAATAGATCGGCGCGGGTGGCAAAACCGTAATAGGGGCTGTTGTAAATAACCGCAGGCAGGTCCGGCGCAGCTTGCAATATCGCCGAGAAATGGGCTTTTTGGGCGGCCACCGACGTGCCACGTGACAGTACCCGTGGAATTACCATTAGCCCTTGAGCGCCGACTCTGGCGGCATGGTCAGCATGGGAGATAGCTTCTTTGCTATTGACTGCACCGGTCCCGACGATAGTGGGAATACCGGCTTTAACAAGGCGTTCGACGCCTTCTTGGCGTTGTGCTTCACTTAACAGAGGCCAGTCGCCCATCGAGCCGCAATACACGACACCACTCATGCCGGTTTCGATTAATTCACGTCCTTTGGCGACCAGGGCGTCAAAATCAGGCTGCCGGTCGGCGTTGCAGGGGGTCATTAGCGCGGGTATGCATCCGGTAAAAATTTGGTCGTTCATTGTCGTGCTTTCCTTTTCGGATAGGTGATTGATAGGTGTTGCATGCTACTGATTCAGCGCCTTGTTTGAGCTTGGCGTGTCGGCGCTGGGTGTTTAAAGCTGTGTGACGACGTCCTGATTGGCTTGGTCAGGTTAAGGGCGTCTCATGAGGTAATCCCCCATGCGAAGGGATCCTGTTCATCAATAAGTAAGGTGGCGTCTGCACTGAGGTAAGCGTGTCCTTTGATATAGGGGCGAATTTGCTCGCCTTCCCACTCGTAATAAGCTTCGAATTGACTGCCGCAAATGCTTGCCTGCCGCCAGGTGGTATGGGGTGGCAGCTTGCTGTCTGCGGCCAGGCAGGCGAGCTTTGCACTTGTACCGGTGCCGCAAGGTGAGCGGTCATAGGCTTTACCTGGGCAGAGTACAAAATTGCGGCTATCCGCCTCTGGGTCATCCGCGAAGAGTTCGATATGGTCGATCAAGCCTTGATTTGCGCCGGTAATGGATGCTGCTTCAAGGCCTTGACGCACTGCCCAAGTGAAAGCGGTTAAAGCTTCTACATTGTCGAGTCGTAGCGACTGCCCATGGTCACTGATAAGGAAAAACCAGTTGCCTCCCCATGCGATATCTCCATGGACGACGCCATAGCCCGGCACATCGACGGAGACTTCACGACGGTAACGATAGGCTGGCACGTTGCGTACGGTGACGGCGCCATCTTCATGAAGCGTTGCACTCACAGGCCCCACTGTGGTGTCAATGTAATGCTCGCCTGGAGTGATAACCCCCAAATGATATAACGACGCCACTAGGCCAATGGTGCCGTGACCGCACATACCTAAGTATCCGGTATTGTTGAAAAAGATAACGCCACAGGTGGCTCCGGGTGATACCGGTTCACAATACAGAGCACCTACCAACACATCATGCCCGCGGGGTTCCAGCATGCTGACGCGCCGCCATTGATCGTGATGCTGCCTCAGGTCATCGCATTTTTCCGCGATGGTCTTGCCTGCCAGAGAGGGGAAGCCTTCCATGACGAGTCTGGTAGGTTCACCTGCCGTATGGGAGTCGATGACACGGATTTTCTTCATGGAGCACCTTGGTTTGTCGTTGTGCGATAGCCAGATTTTCAGTGATAGGATATTCGTCGATTGTCTTTTTTATATTTTATACAATCTTAAAGCGCTTTTGTGAAGCCATGATGGCAATGAATTGATAGTTAGTGGGCTCAAGGGGAAAGAAATCGGCCAAGCAGGGGCACAAGCACATCGCCATTCTATCGCCGGCGTTCTCCTCGGACTGTGTGGAAACGCTGGAAGAGATCAAGGAGGAAATTCATGACAGCTTCATGGAGGCCGGAGGCGAGACCTTCAGCTATATTCCCTGCTTGAATGACCGTGACGACCACATCGACGCGTTGCTTGCAGTGGTCAACAATGAGCTCTCGGGCTGGTTGCCGCGAACCTAGGGGCTGCCGACCAGCCAGTAGCCACTGAATGAAGCGCCACCTGCGGGTGGCGTTCGGCTATCTGACACCGCGTGGGTATTTTAGGGTTGCACGGGACATTACGTGTACAATAATTGTACGACATGAGGTATGATGTTCATGTTTATGCGACACCGCCCACGGTGAAGGCAATGTCTACATGGCACATCAACACCACTTACCAGAAAAAATCTGCGCTCACTGCCAGCGTCCATTTACTTGGCGAAAGAAATGGGCGCGATGCTGGGATGAGGTCCGCTATTGCAGCACACGCTGCCGGCGCGATGCCCGGATAGCAAAACGCGCTGAGGAGACAAGAGCATGAACAGCACGATCGATATCGTCTGGCTGCACGACGACCTCAGAGTGACAGATAACCCCCTGCTGCACTTTTCCGATAGGCCGGATCACCTGGTTTGCCTCTATGTGCTGGATGAGGCCTGGCTGGCCCCGCTGTTTGATGAGTCCGACGAAGCGCGTATAGGGCCTGCGCGGTTGCGTTTTCTATGGCAATGCCTGATGGAGCTGCGCGGCGAGTTACTGCAGCGGGGGAGTGACCTGCTGGTGCGCATCGGTAACCCCGCTGACGTGGTGGTTTCCCTGGCCGAGCAGCTGCAGGCGCGCAGCGTCAGGGTGGCCGAGCACGTGGGGCTGGAAGAGACGCAGCAGATTGAAGGCGTCAAGCGCCAGTTGCCTGCCGACATTAGCCTCGAGCGTTTCGAATCCGGTCGGCTGATCGATGAAAGCGCGCTGCCGTTTGAGGCGTCACAACTGCCGGAGAGCTTTTCGGCGTTTCGTCGCCAGGTCGAGAAGCACTGCGTGATTCCGCCGGCCAAAGCCGCGCCGATCACCCTGCCCGCCTGGCCCGACGCACCGCGTGGCTTCCCCCCCCTGTGCAACGTCTGCGAAACCAGCGCCGCCTGGCAGCCCGACGAGCGCCAGGGCCTGGCATTTGTAGGAGGAGAAGCCGCCGGCCGGGAGCGGTTGCAGCACTACATCTGGCGTCAGCATGGCCCCGCGTCGTACAAGAAAACCCGCAATGGGCTGCTCGGCGCCAACTTCTCGACGCGGTTTTCGCCCTGGCTGGCGCGAGGCTGCTTGTCCGCGCGCCAGGTGCATGACGAAGTGAACGCCTGGGAAGCGGAGCACGGCAGCAGCGAGTCCAGCTACTGGATCGGCTTTGAACTGCTGTGGCGTGAGTATTTCCTGCGCGCCGCCCGGTTGGAAGGCAAGGCGCTGTTCGGCGATGCCTGGCTACCTCCCGTCAACGCAGATTTTGACGCCTGGCGCCAGGCCAACACCGGGGTGCCGTTTATCGACGCCGCCATGCTGGAACTCAGCAGCACCGGCTGGATCTCCAACCGCGCCCGACAGAACGTCGCCAGCTTTCTGGTCAAGGACCTGGGCGTGGACTGGCGCCTGGGCGCGGCCTGGTTCGAGCACTGCCTGATTGACTATGATGTTGCCAGCAACTGGGGCAACTGGCGCTATATTGCCGGAGTCGGCCGCGACCCGCGCCAGGATCGCTATTTCAACGTGTTGAAGCAGGCGGGCCACTACGACCCCAAAGGGCTTTACGTTGCTCACTGGCTGCCAGAGCTGGATACTCTACCCGTTGGCCTGGATCGGCAGCAGCCCTGGCGGGTGGCGCCCGAGACGTACATGGCGCCGCGTGTGGAGCCCGAGGCATGGCAACGTTGGCTGATCGGTGAGGCCCAACTGGAACAAACCGGCGAGTAAGTAATAAGTAATGAGGGTATCAATGAGCGACCGGCGAATCGCATGGCTATTGGGACTGGCAGGGCTTGTGCCCTTTGCGTTGACGCTTGGCTTATCAGGATGGGGGCCCATCACCTGGCAGGCAACGGCAGTCAAGGCGTTCTTGGCCTATAGTGCGGTGATTCTTTCGTTTCTGGGCGGTACCCACTGGGGCGCCGCACTCCAGCGCGCCGAACCGGGTCAACGAGGGCGGCTGATGATCGCCATGTTGCCCAGTCTGATCGCCTGGCCGGCCTTATTGCTGCCTGCCCTGTGGGGGCTTGTCATACTGGGCCTCGGCTTCGTTTTCATGTGGGCGTATGACCTTGGTCGCCATGGGTGGCCGCGCTGGTACTGGCTGCTGCGCAGCGTGTTGACGGTCGGCGTGGTGCTGGCCCACCTGGCCCTGCTGACACACCTGCTGCGCTGATAATGCAAAACGAGCAGGCAGCGTCGCTACAACGCCTAGTATGATTGATTATTCTCGGGCATGCTTGGCGCTGACAAGGACTGCGCTGAGGAAAACATGATGATGGATGGAAAGGTGACCCTGCGTTCGGCAAGCGCCGTACTTGGCATGACTGCGGCCCTGGCGTTGAGCACCCCGGTGACGGCCAATCAGCAATTGATGACCGAGGTCGACGCCCAGGTGGCTGAAGAGGTGCAGCACGCCAGTTTTAATCAGTGGCGCGGTGCCTTTCGGCGCTATGCCAGTGAGCAAGGCATCAGCGAGGCAACGCTGCGCGAGGCGTTCGATGGCATTCGCTATCGCGAACGGATTATCGAGCTCGACCGCTATCAGCCTGAATTCGTGCGACCCATCTGGGAATACCTGGATACCGCTGTCTCCAGCACGCGCATCACTAATGGGCAGGACCGCCTGGCAGAGCACCGTCGTACCGCCGAGCAAATGGAAGAGCGCTATGGAATACCCGCAGAGATTATCGTGGCCATCTGGGGTATTGAAAGCAACTATGGCAGCAACTTCGGCGATTTTTCGACCCTCGAGGCCCTGGCTACCTTGGCCTATGACGGCCGCCGCCAGCAGTTTGCCCGCAGTGAGCTGTTGGCCGCCCTGCGCATTATCCAGGAGGGCGACATTGCCGCCGAGGACATGCGCGGCTCGTGGGCCGGAGCCATGGGCCATACCCAGTTCATTCCCACCAGTTTTGAAGCCTACGCGGTAGACGGCGACGGCGACGATCGTCGCGATATCTGGGGCAGCATCCCCGACGTCATGGCCTCAACGGCCAACTACCTTGCTCGAGCAGGCTGGCAGCCAGGCCAGCCCTGGGGCGTGGAAGTCAACCTGCCCGATGATTACGACTATGCTCAGACCGGCCGTCGCAGCACCCAGACCTGGGCCGAGCAGGGTGTGGAAGCGGTCAACGATGATCTGCCCCGTTTTGACAGCGCCGAGGTGATCGTGCCGGCGGGAGCAGAAGGGCCCGCTTTTCTGGTAGGGCCGAATTTCCGTGCCATTCTGCGCTACAACAACGCCACCAGCTATGCGCTGGCCGTGGCGACGCTTGGCGACGCCATCGCCGGTCGCGACGGTATCCAGCAGGGCTGGCCCCGCGAGCAGGCACCCTTGACACGCGATGATGTCCAAGCGCTGCAGCGTGGACTCAATCAGGCCGGATATGACGTCGGCGGCGCTGACGGTATCATGGGGCCCAACACCCGCAAGGGGCTGCGCGCCTTTCAGCGGGACGAGGGCTTGACCCCCGACGGCTTTGCCACGCAATCGCTGCTTGAACGTTTACGTGAGCCGCACGGAGAGTGAGTGCGCGGCTTGGAGACGCCAGGATCGCATACCGTTTTATATTCAAACCGTGACAGGAATCGATCATGTTCAAGGTGTTAACGACGTTGCTCAGCAGTGCTGCGATGATGTCGGCACTGGCCAGTAGCCAGGCCGTCGCCGACGACGACCAGGTGTTTGGCTGGGTGGAAAACGCCACGCTTCACCCTTGGGGTACCGAAGTCAAAGCCAAGCTGGATAGCGGGGCGTTGACCTCGTCGCTGGACGCCCGGGATATCGACATGTTCGAAAAGGACGGCGAAGACTGGGTGCGCTTTCGCCTCAAGCTCGAAGACCAGGAAACCGGTGAGGTCTTCAGCGATGTGCTGGAGCGCCCGCTGTACCGCGAGCTGCGCGTTCGCGGGGCGGGGGGCAGGGATGAGCGCCCGGTCGTGCTGCT
Source organism: Vreelandella gomseomensis (assembly GCF_031451645.1). NCBI lineage: Bacteria > Pseudomonadati > Pseudomonadota > Gammaproteobacteria > Oceanospirillales > Halomonadaceae > Vreelandella > Vreelandella gomseomensis. The sequence goes on from NZ_JARWAI010000010.1 coordinate 94,502, forward strand.
GAACGTGTGCATGGGCGATAAAATATACGAAGAGCAGTTCAGCCTCCGCAACCGAGAAAACATGAACTACCCGCTGCTGCTCGGACGCCGCACGATCAGCCACCTGGGCCTGCTTGACGTGCGCGAGACCTTCCTCCAGACCCCCACCTGCGACGATGATACCGAGGTGGTCGCCCACGACCCCGACGAGGATGACGCCAGCGACAAAAGCTGACCGTCTAGAACAGCCGCGACAACAAGGCCGTCACGGCCGTTTCCACGCGCAGAATACGCGGGCCCAGGTGCATGCCCTGGCAGCCCGCGTCGAGCAGCTGCTCCACTTCCCAGTCGATAAACCCGCCTTCGGGGCCGATGAACAGCACCGTGTCGTCACTGATGCCCCGCGGGCATGGGTCGGCCATGCCCGGGTGGGCGACCAGGCCGCGCCCCTCCGTAAGCAGCGTGGGCAAATGGTCATCGAGAAACGCCCGGAAGCCTTTGACCAGCGTCACCTTGGGCATCAGGGTGTCGCGTGACTGCTCGAGGCCGAGCACCAGGTGCTGATGTATCTTGTCGGGACGTAGTTCGGGCGATTGCCAATAGCTTTTTTCGACCCGTTTGGTGTGCAGCAGCGTAATACGCTTCACGCCCAGCGCCGTCACATGCTCCAGGGTACGGGCCAGCATGCGCGGGCGGGGCAGCGCCAGCACCAGATGGACGGGCAGGGCGGGCGGAGGCGGCTCGCTGAGCGACGTCCAGCTTAGCCGGGCATGGTCGGGCTCGAGCGCTGTGAGCTCTGCCTTGCCGATGCAGCCGTCGGTGCAGCCGACGCTGAGCCTGTCGCCCGGCCGGGCGCGATGGACGTCGCGCAGGTGCGTCAAGCGACGTTGATCGCGAAGTATCGCCTGGCCCGGCTGGGCCACATCGTGGGGTTCGAGTAAAATCAGGTTCATGGACGTGGTGGATCAGTCAGTGGTTGGAGACGATACGCCGACGGAATATCGATACATGGCTTGCATGGGTGCGTGTTGCAGGCACAATAACAGCAACGGGAATAAAGCCCTATCGCGTCTAAGGAGAATCGCCGTGCGCGTCATTCGTAAATATGCCAATCGCAGATTGTATGATACCCGACAAAGTCGTTACGTGACCTTGGAGGATCTGCGTCACTTGATTCTGGAGGAAGAGCCGTTTCGGGTGGAGGACGCCAAGAGCGGCGAAGACCTGACGCGTACCATCCTTCTATCGATCATTATCGAGCAGGAGCAGGCCGACAGCGACGCGGAAGTGTTCTCCAATGACCTGCTGGCGCAGCTTATCCGCGTCTACGACATGTCATCGCCGCTGCCGCTGGCGCGCTATCTGGAGCAGGGCACCCAGATCATGATGGAGCAGCAGAAGCGCATGCAAAACCAGTGGCAGCAGGCCATTCGTCACACGCCCATGGAATTCATGCGCGAACTGGCGGAAGAGAACATGCGCTTTTGGCAGAACACCATGAACCAGGCGCCGCCGACGAGTCAGCACGATAGCGATAAGGCATCGCCCCAGAAGGGCAAGGCGAAGGACGACAACGCCAACCAGGATCCGTCGTCCTAAGCGTCACCGACGCGCGGGTAAGCTGTGGCATAATGTCGCCACGAATCTGCTTTTCCGTTCAAGAAGGATATCCATGAAGGTTTTGATGATTGGCGGCGGTGGTCGCGAACACGCGTTGGCATGGAAACTGGCTCAGTCGTCGCTTGTCTCGCAGGTGTTCGTCGCCCCGGGCAATGCGGGCACCGCCGGTGAAGACAAGCTGACCAACGTGGCCATCGAGGCGACCGACATTGACGCCCTGGTGGCGTTTGCCCGCGACGAAGCGGTGGCGCTCACGGTGGTAGGGCCTGAAGCACCGCTGGTGGAAGGCGTGGTGGATCGCTTCCAGGCGGCCGGCTTGACCATTTTCGGCCCCACCCAGGCGGCCGCCCAGCTGGAAGGCTCCAAGTCGTTCACCAAGGATTTCCTGGCACGCCATGCCATTCCGTCGGCCGCCTATCAGACCTTTACGGCCGTCGAGCCGGCGCTTGCCTACCTGGCCGAGGTGGGGGCGCCGATTGTCATCAAGGCCGACGGCCTGGCCGCCGGTAAAGGGGTCATCGTGGCCATGAACCAGGCCGAGGCCGACGCCGCGATCCGCGATATGCTTGAAGCCAACGCTTTTGGCGATGCGGGCGCTCGGGTGGTGATCGAAGAGTTTCTGGAAGGCGAGGAAGCCAGTTTCATCGTCATGGTCGATGGCGAAAACGTGGTGCCCATGGCCACCAGTCAGGATCACAAGCGGGCCTACGACGGCGACAACGGCCCCAACACCGGCGGTATGGGCGCCTACTCGCCCGCGCCGGTGGTGACCCCCGAGGTCGACGAGCGCATCATGCAGCAGGTGATTCTGCCCACCGTCAACGGCATGGCCGCCGAAGGGCACCCCTACAGCGGTTTTCTGTACGCCGGGCTGATGATCGACGCCCAGGGCAATCCCAAGGTGATCGAGTACAACTGCCGGTTTGGCGACCCCGAAACCCAGCCCATCATGATGCGTCTCACCTCTGACCTGGCGGCGCTATGCCTTGCCGGGGCGGAAGGCAGGCTCGACGGGCAGCGTTGTGAATGGGACCCGCGCGCGGCGGTCGGTGTGGTGCTGGCCGCCGGTGGCTACCCGGGTAGCTACCGCAAGGGCGACGCCATCCAGGGAATTGCCAACGCCGAGCGTCATGGCTGTAAAGTGTTCCATGCCGGCACCCGTCACAATGACCAGGGAGACGTGCTCACCGCCGGCGGGCGCGTGCTGTGCGTCACGGCACTTGGCGAGCGTGTTTTCCAGGCTCAGCAGGCGGCTTACAGGGGCGTTGACGAGATCCACTGGGAGGGCGTCATCTGCCGCCGGGATATCGCTCACCGTGCCATTGCCCGCGAAGAAGGGTAAACGCAGACGACACACTCAGGCATCCTGCTGCGATGGCCAACCACAACAAGGACAAGAGATGGAACGGGTTCAGCTTGATTTCCCCGACGCCGCGATCATTCATCGCCATTCGCTGAGCGTTCGCGTCACGGACATGAACTATGGTCGTCATCTCGGCCATGATGCGCTGGTATCGCTTCTCCACGAAGCGCGGATTCAGGCCTTTGCCTCCCTCGACATGCCCGAGTGGGACATGCACGGCTATCCAAGCGTAGTGGCCGACCTGGCCGTGCACTACCAGAGCGAAGCGCGCTGGCCGGATGCGCTGGTGGTTGAAACCGCCGTGCCGGCCCCCGAAGGCAAGGCGCTGACCGTCTATCAGCGCATGGTTCACGCCGACTCGGGCAAGCCCGTGGCGACCGCCCGCGTCAACCAGCTGCTGATTGATATGGCCGCCGGTCGCCCGGTGGCCGTGCCCGCGTCGGTCGTGGATGCACTAGCGCAAGCGAGAAACGCCTGATGTCCCGTGAATATCCCATCATTGCCGTCACCGGTTCGTCTGGTGCGGGCACCACGACCGTCCGGCGCAGCTTCGAGCGGATGTTTTTGCGCGAAGACGTGCATGCCGCCATGGTAGACGGCGATGCCTTTCACCGCTATACCCGCCAAGAGCTGCATCGCATGTTCCGCGAAGAGCCGGAGCGCAAGAACGAGCTGTCGCACTTTGCCGTGGAAGCCAACCTGCTCGACCGCCTCGAAGGCATGTTTGTCGAGTATGCCGAGCACGGAACGGGCACCTTTCGGCACTACATCCACGCCGAAGACAAGCAGAAGATCGAGGCGGGCTATCAGGTCGGCACCTTTACCGAGTGGCAGCCGCTGCCCAGCGGGACGGATCTGCTGTTCTACGAAGGCCTCCACGGTGGTCTGGTGACCGAAGAATTTGATATTGCCCGTCACGTCGACCTGCTGGTAGGCGTCGCTCCGACCATGAACCTGGAGTGGATCCAGAAGATCGACCGCGACACCAAGATGCGCGGCTACTCCCAGGAAGCGGTGATCGATACCATCCTGGGGCGCATGGACGACTACGTGCGCTATATCCAGCCCCAGTTTTCCCGAACCCATATCAATTTTCAGCGCGTGCCCACGGTGGATACTTCCAACCCCTTTGAGGTGCAGGATATCCCCACCGACGCCGAGTCGTTCGTGGTGATTCGCTTCCGTGACCCCTCGAAGGTGGATTTCCCCTGGCTGCTGGCGATGATTCAGGATTCCTTCATGACCCGGCCGCATACGCTGGTGGTGCCCGGCGCCCGCATGTCGTTGGCCATGGAGCTGATATTGGCGCCGCTGGTACGCCACTTGTTGTCCCAGCGTCGTTTTCGTTAGGCTCGCGGGTAAATTGATTGCCCGTAATACCCGGTCACGCTCACCAAGGAGCTTTATATGGACTGTCTGTTTTGTCGCATCATCAACCGCGAAATCCCGGCGGATATTGTTTATGAAGACGAGCACGTGCTGGCCTTCAATGACATCAATCCCCAAGCCCCCACGCATCAGTTGATCATTCCCAAAAAGCACATTGCCACGCTCAACGATATCCAGACCGACGACCTGACGACCGTGGGTCGCCTGCAGTACACCGCCGCGAAGCTCGCCGACCAGCAAGGCTTTGCCGAAGACGGCTATCGGGTGGTAATGAACTGCAACGAAATGGGCGGACAGACGGTCTACCATATCCATATGCATCTGCTCGGCGGGCGCGAATTCACCTGGCCTGCCGGGTGACGCTGCCGTTCAATGCGACCCTGCGGCCAAGGAGCGCGCCATGATGCGTCAAGGTACCCCATCGGACCAATGGATCTATCAGTTTGACCGTGCGCTGCGCACCCTGGTGACGCCCACGGCGAACGCCAAGGCGCCGATTCCTGTCTCGCCAAGCGACGAGGCGCTAACGGACTTTGAAACGCGTCACGTGGTCGGGGCGATGCGCGTCAACCACTGCGGCGAAGTCTGCCTGCAAGGGCTCTATCAGGGCCAGCGGCTGTTTGCCCAGCGCCCGGCAGCCAGCGCGCAGATGGAGCGCTCGGCGACCAAGAACCTTGAGCACCTGGCCCGCTGTAGCGAGCGGCTGCACCAGTTGGACAGCCGTACCAGCCTGCTGGCGCCGGGTTTCTATATGGCCGCGTTGAGTATTGGGGCGACGACCGGTGCGCTAAGCGAACGGGTCGGGCTCGGCGTATTGGCGGCAAGCGAAGCACAGGCCGCCAAACGCTTGAGCGAGCAGCAGAGTCGCTTGCCGGACACCGATCACACCTCCAGCGCACTGCTGCGCCAGATGAGCACGGACAAGCACCACCACGCTCAACTGGCGCTGGAAGCTGGTGGCCTTCGCCTGCCGGCACCGGTGCAGTGGATGATGCGCGGCGCCTTCAAGGCGGTCAGCAAGACGACGTATCACCTTTAGCCTAGCGTCTAGTCGTGCGCTCGTTCATCGTTAGGCAGCGTCGGCCAGGCACAAAAAAGCCCCGCAAAGCGCGGGGCTTTTTGATTGACGGCACGCGGCCGGTCGACGTCTAGGCGTCGATGCGCTTGTACTTCATGCGCTTGGGCGTGTCGTTGCCCACACGTTTTTTGTGATCTTCTTCGTAGTCGGTGTAGTTACCGTCGAAGAAGACCACTTCCGAATCGCCCTCGAAGGCCAGGATGTGCGTGGCAATCCGATCCAGGAACCAGCGATCGTGAGAAATCACCATGGCGCAGCCCGGGAATGCCAGCAGGGCTTCTTCCAGGGCGCGCAGGGTCTCGATATCCAGGTCGTTGGATGGTTCGTCCAACAGCAGTACGTTAGCCCCTTGCTTGAGCGTCTGCGCTAGCTGCAGGCGACCGCGTTCACCACCGGACAGCTCGTCGAGACGCTTCTGCTGGTCGTTGCCCTTGAAGTTGAAGCGACCCACATAGGCACGCGAGGACACTTCGTAACCGTTGATGTTGAGGATGTCCTGGCCATCGGACACCGCCTGCCAGACGGTCTGCTTGTCGTCGAGGGCGTCGCGCAGCTGCTCGACGTAGGCGATATCGACGGTCTCGCCGATGACCACTTCGCCGGCATCGGGCTGTTCCTGACCGGTAATCAGTTTGAACAGGGTCGACTTACCGGCGCCGTTACCGCCCACGATGCCGACAATCGCACCGGGGGGCACGGTGAAGGACAGATCCTGATAGAGCAGCTTGTCATCGAAACGCTTGGCCACGTCATGGAATTCGATGACCTTGTCGCCCAGGCGCGGGCCGGGCGGAATGTAGATCTCGTTGGTTTCGTTACGCTTCTGGAAGTCGCCGGACTGCATTTCCTCGAAGCGATTGAGGCGCGCCTTGCTCTTCGCCTGCCGGCCCTTCGAATTGGAGCGTACCCACTCGAGCTCTTGCTTGATGGCTTTCTGGCGCGAGGCTTCCTGCTTGGCTTCCTGGCCGAGGCGCTGTTCCTTCTGCTCGAGCCACTGGGAATAGTTGCCCTCGAACGGAATGCCCTGGCCACGGTCCAGCTCCAGAATCCAGCCGGCAACGTTGTCGAGGAAGTAGCGGTCGTGGGTGATTGCCACCACGGTGCCGCTGTAGTCGTGCAGGAAACGCTCGAGCCAGGCGACCGACTCGGCATCCAGGTGGTTGGTCGGCTCGTCGAGGAGCAGCATGTCGGGGCTGGAAAGCAGCAACCGACACAACGCCACGCGGCGACGCTCACCGCCGGACAGGTTGCCTACCTGGGCTTCCCAGGGCGGCAGACGCAACGCTTCAGCGGCCACGTCCAGCTTGCGCTCGAGGTTGTGCGCGTCGGCGGCCTCGATAATGTTTTCCAGGCGCGCCTGTTCGCTCGCCAGGGCGTCGAAGTCGGCATCCGGCTCGGCGTAGGCGGCGTACACGGCGTCGAGCTTTTCCTGGGCTTCCTTGATCGCGCCCAGGGCTTCTTCGACGGTTTCGCGGACGTTCTTGCTGTCGTCCAGCTCGGGTTCCTGGGGAAGGTAGCCGACATTGATTCCCGGCATGGGGCGGGCTTCACCTTCAAACTCCGTATCGACACCGGCCATGATGCGCAGCAGTGTGGATTTACCCGCGCCGTTCAAACCCAGTACGCCGATCTTGGCCCCCGGGAAAAACGACAGCGAGATATCTTTGAGAATTTGCTTCTTGGGCGGCACGATCTTGCCGACCCGATTCATGGTGAAAACGTATTGCGCCATGGAAATCCGTTAGGTTGATGAAAAAATGTCAGCGTCGCCGCTGGACGATACGCAGATGATAGAGCCCTGCGTGACGAAAGGCCAGCCATGGGGCAAGGCCATGGGCAGACGGCGACAATGATGATCGGTAACGCCTCGCGGACGGGACGACCTTACGCTTCTTCGTCCCAGTCGTCCTCGATGGCGCGTTTCAGGCGGCGCTCTTCAAGCCAGGCTTCTACCTGGCGTCGAGCGCGCAGGCTATCGGCTTTGCTACTGGGCCGAGAACGACCATAGTGCTCGTCGTTGACGGCATCCAGGGAATCTAAGTCATCCGATTCGGCGTCTTCGGGGGAGAAAGTTTCACGACTCAAGGGGTCACGGCTCATGACAGGCCCTCCAACCCAAGCCGGCGTACCGGCATCACAATGGCTTCCTGGCAGGCAGGGTGCAAGGAAGCACCTGACGCTGTGTCAGCGCCTTGTCGCTATATAACGGCGCTTGGGTCGAAGTTCAAGTATTACGGCCGTTTTTTCGTTTTATGATGTCAAGCGCCGGCCAGGGTGCGTTACTCGGCGTTCTCGCGCTGGCCCTGCAAGGCCGCCAGCGCCTGTTGGGCCTCCACCCGCTCGGTGACGTCCTTCTGCACGCCGATGTAGTACATCAGGTGATCGTCTTCATCGAACACCGGGGTAATCGAGAGCTCGTTCCAGAACATGGTGCCGTCCTTGCGGTAGTTGCGCAGGACTTGCCTGGAGGGAAGGCCATCACTCAGCGCCTCGCGAATCGCGTTCAGCGGAGCCTGGTCGCGATCCTCGTTCTGCAGGAAGCGACAGTCCCGATACAGAATTTCATCGGCGCTGTAGCCCGTCAGGCGCTCAAAGCCTTTGTTGACGTATATCAGGATGTTTTCATCGCCTTCCTGCTCAGCAACTACAATGCCGTCTTCGGAGGCGTCAACCATGCGTTCGAGCAACGCCGGGCTGATCAAGGGAGATCGTTTCATCAAGGGGTCCTGTTGCAGCTCCAAACCTATCGCGGGCCGTGATCATGTTGATGGTCACGAAGCTTATGCGTCCGGGCGATATAAATTATTATGGTAGCAAAAACGCGCTTAACAATTGCCACCTACCTACCATCATGGCGAGCGTTGCCGAGCATTGCAATCGTGAGCGTTACTCAACCTCAGGTAATCGCTTTGCAGAGGCCATGGCGGCAACCGCCGTGGCGGACAACACCAGCAGCAGCGCTGCGCTGCCCAGCCACTGTGCCAGCAGGCCGATAACCCCGCCCACCACCAGCATTAGTACGCCCGTCAAGGTGTTCGATAGCGCCACATACAGCGCGCGATTGTCCTGGCTGGCCATATCCACCAGATAGGTTTTACGCCCTAGACGCACCCCGTGGTGAACAATGACCAGCAGCGCATAGACCGCCGCGTAGGGCCATATCTGCTCGGAAACGCCGGCGGGCAGCCAGGTAACGCCGGCGCCCATCAAGCAGCACAGCGCCGTCCCCACGGCGGCATCGCGCATTACCCCGCGGCTTGATTGGTCGGCGCGCTTGCCCCATACCGGGCTTGCGACCATGGCGGCGACCCCCGAGACCACGACCAGCAGGCCCAGGCCGCTCAGCTCGGTACCGCTTTGCTGCTGGCCAAGCAGCGCCAGGTAGGGCAGTGCCAATGCGCTTGATAGCAGCAGCGCCCGCGACAGGTTGAAGTGCAGAAAGGTGCGGTCTTCCTTGAGCAGCGAAAGCCCCTGTTTGATGCTGTCCCAGGCGTTTTCGCCGCCTTCCACGGCGCCGGGGGTCTCCTCAATGCGCGCGGCGCAGAGGCCGTTCACTGCCCAGCCGAGTGCGGCGAGGCCTAGCAGGGCCGCGAGGGTCAGGCTACCGCGCGAATCGTCGAGCAGCATCAATACCGCACCCGCCGCCAGGGTCGCGCCTCCGGCAATGCTGCCGCTCCAGCCCATCAGGGTGCCCCGGCGGCGCTTGGCAATGGTCTTGCCCATCACGTCCTTGGTGGCAATGGAGGAAAGCCCGCGGGCAAGCGAGAGCATCACCAGCACCAGCAAGACCAGGCCGCCGCCCAGGCTGCCACTGCCCCATAGCGCCAGGCACGCAAGCAGCAGCGCGGCAATCGCCTGCAGGCAGGCGCCGGTCACCCACACCCATTTGCGCTGGGGCTTGAGGCGAATGAAGCCGGCGACAAAAATCTGCGGCAGCAGCGCGCCGGACTCGCGAATGGGCACCAGAAACCCCACCATCCATACCGGCGCGCCGATGAGGCCCATCAGCCAGGGTAGCACCAGCCGGGCGCTGGATAGCTCGTCGGCCAGTTTGTTACCCAGCGCCGCCCATAAATGGAGCATGAAATTGCGCGGCTGTTCACGGCAGGCGCTATCCGGAATGTCGTCGCACATCCGGCTGTCTTCATCGCCGGTAAGCCATTCGTAAATTCGCGATTCCGCAATATCGTGTCTAGCCATGTGAGCTCCTTGGCGATAGTGTCCTTGGCGATCATTTTGACGCGCCCGGTGATCCAGTACACTCTTGAGGAATGTCGTCAGACATATACATTATTGATCAAGGATAATGGCCAGTCAGGCCCGGGAGCTCAAGGATGTCGCGCGTTCAAATTCGTTATTGCACTCAATGCCAGTGGCTGCTACGGAGCGCCTGGTACGCGCAGGAACTGCTCTCTACCTTTGGCGAGGCGCTCAATGAAGTGGCGCTTTCCCCCGCTCACGGCGGTACCTTTGAAATCTGGTGCGATGAGCACTTGCTGTGGGAGCGCAAGCGTGACGGTGGCTTTCCCGACATCAAGGTGCTCAAGCAACAGGTACGCAACCATGTCGAGCCTTCCCGCGACCTGGGGCACACCGACCGATGAACCAAGATCGTCGAGCGATTCTCTATGGCCTGGGGGCGGTGGCCCTTTGGTCCACCGTTGCCACCGCCTTCAAGGTGGCGCTGGCCTGGATGTCGCCTCTGGAGCTCATGTGGCTGGCATCGCTGGTGTCCTGGGCGCTGATGGGCGCCATCGTGGTCTATCAAGGCCACGCCAGAGTGGCGCTGAGCAAAGGCTGGAAGACCGCCGCCTGGGCCGGTCTGATGAACCCGGTGGGCTATTACCTGGTACTGTTTGCCGCCTATGACCGGCTGCCCGGCCAGGAGGCCATGGCGCTCAACTACACCTGGGCGCTGGCCATGGCGTTTCTGGCGGTGCCATTGCTTGGCCACCGCCTGACCCGCACGGATGTGGCCGCCGGGCTGGTCGCCTACTCGGGCGTATGGGTGATAGCCACCCGTGGCGATGTGTTCAACGTCAATTTTGCCGACCCTCTCGGCGTGGTTTTTGCCCTGGCGTCCACGCTGCTATGGGCGCTTTACTGGCTGCTCAACGCCCGCGACAAGCGCCCGCCGCTGGTCGGCCAGTGGCAGAACTTTACCGTCGGCCTGCCGGTACTCACGCTGCTGCTGTTAGGGGGCCCTGGCTTTCAATGGCACAGCGGCCCGGCACTGCTGGCCGGTATCTACGTCGGGCTGTTCGAGATGGGAATCGCGTTCATCCTGTGGCAGCTGGCGGTACACAAGGTCTCGCGCACCGCCAAGGTGTCGAACCTGATCTTTCTGTCGCCGCCGGTGTCATTAGTTTTATTGGCGTTGGTAGTGGGTGAAGCAATACGAGCTTCAACATTGGCCGGGCTCGTATTAATACTTGTTGGCTTGGCGTTGCAACAGCGTCGCAAGTGATTGTTTTTTTCGTCACCTATTGAATGATGAGTGCAGGTCATATAAAAAGTATTAAAAAATTAGGGTCACAGTACTTTTCAGAGGAGAAGACAAAGAGTGCCCAATGAGATTTCCCGTGTGAAGTGATATCACCTTTTCCTTGCACAGGCGTCTTTAAAGGCTATGCAAATAGCAATAACGCAGGGCTATGGAAAACTAGTCGTATACACACCGAGATGACGCTGTAACCTGGGTAATGGTAAGCAGCTTCTATTTGTATGCGTTAATCTTTAATGATCAATTTTTTGGAGTAGATTTTGAATAGCCTGGTGATAGTAGAACGAAGCGTGGATGCTTGCTTTAGTATTCAAGGAGGAAGTGTGTAGCATGGAGAAGTCTTTATATAAGTGCTGGGTCGCTTTATTTGTTCTTTTCTATAGTATCGTCTTCACCTTAGTCATTACAACACCTATGAGTTTAGAAAATCAATGGGTGTTTGGTGGTATGACAGCTTTTCTGCTTATATGTATGGGTAAAACGGGCTCCAGACGTTTTCGTCTTGCTATGGTACTTTTGACGGCTATTACGTCTACCAGGTACATGTATTGGCGTGTCACGGAAACACTCGTTACAGAAGGGTTTGTAGAGGCCGTATTGAGCTTAGGTTTGTTAGCGGCTGAATGCTATGCCTGGCTCGTACTAATTATCAGTTTCTTTCAAACCGGAAGGCTTCTAGAAAGAAAAATCGTTCCGTTACCTGACGAGACATCTGAATGGCCGACGGTTGATGTCTATATTCCCACTTATAATGAAGGGATGGAGGTTGTCAGGGATAGTTTGCTGGCAGCTCAAAATCTGGACTATCCAAGTAACAAGTTAAATATTTATCTGTTAGACGATGGGAAAAGACCAGAGTTTGGTGCTTTTGCCTCTAAGGCAGGTGTGGGCTATATCACGCGTGATAATAACGAGCATGCCAAAGCGGGTAACTTGAATAACGCTCTCAAGGTTACGAGCGGCGAGCTGATTTGTATATTTGATTGTGACCACATCACAACAAGAGCTTTTTTACAAGCAACGGTAGGTGCTTTTTTAGACGACGAAAACTTGGCGCTGATTCAGACGCCACATCATTTTTATTCGCCTGATCCTTTTGAGCGCAACCTGGCCAGTGGTCGCGATATACCGCATGAAGGCAACCTTTTTTACGGCGCAATTCAAAAAGGCAACGATTATTGGAATGCCACTTTTTTCTGCGGCTCATGTGCGGTAATACGTCGTTCCGCTTTGCACGATACGGGCGGGTTTGCCGTTGAGACGGTTACTGAGGATGCACATACGGCCTTGAAACTTCAGCGGAAAGGGTGGTCAACTGCGTATTTGGGCATACCCTTGGCGGCTGGTTTGGCAACCGAGCGCCTATCACTGCACATTGTTCAGCGCGCACGTTGGGCGAGGGGGATGACGCAAATAATGCGTAGGGATAATCCCTTGCTTGGCGCTGGCCTGACACTTGCTCAGCGGTTATGTTATCTGAACGCCTTGCTCCATTTTCAGTTCCCTCTAGCGCGTTTTGTGTTTTTGACAGCGCCGTTAGCTTATTTATTATTTGGCTTGAATATAATCGAAGCCTCTCCCCAGGCTATTGCAGCGTATGTGTTGCCACACTTGTTTGGAGTGGTTTACACCAACGCAAAATTAGTCGGCCGTTACCGCTATACGTTCTGGAACGAGATTTACGAAACGGTGTTAACCTTCCATCTGTTAAAGCCAACGTTGGTGACACTGTTTGATCCCAAGCGTGGGAAGTTTGATGTGACCGATAAAGGGGGTGTTTTAGCCCATAGTTTTTTTGATTTTAATGCTTTGCGACCGCATCTTTTTGTATTAGTGCTGCTGTTAGCTGGGGTTATATGGAGTACGTTTCGGCTTGTTTGGTGGAATTCGGGTGATGAACAGCTGAGCGTTCTGCTGTTTAACGTTATTTGGGCATCGTTCAGCGCGCTTTTCCTTCTGGCGGCGGTCGCCGTAGGGAGTGAACAAAAACAGGTAAGGGAGTATGTGCGAATTGATCTGGAGGTTCCTGCGGTTATTCATCTTGAAGGTGAATATACATTAATGACATCCACCCAAAACCTATCTATGGGTGGTGTTCAACTTGAAACACCTCCAGGTCTGCCTAGTGATGCTTATATAGAATATATAGAAATGTCGTTTGATAATAGGCCAATGCTTTTTCCTGTCGAAATGGTTATGCAAGATAAGAACCATACACGGCTGAAATTTCATGATTTGCATGTAAACCAGAGACGCGAGCTAGTTAAGCTGGTGATGGGAAGAGCCGATTCCTGGCTAGAAAAAGGAGAGGTGCACCAAGACAAACCGATTCGTTCGATTATCACCGTTATTCGAGCAGTGGCAGGTTTGTTTTTCAAACGTTGGAAGGAGCACACACTTTTCAGTGGTGGTGCGGGTGGCGGCCAAAAGAGCCGAGCAATGGCCAGCAATGGCATTACCAGTGGAGCGGTAGCGACGACATCAAAAAGTACGTGGGCTTGGAGAGCACTCCTGGTTGCTTTGATTGTGTTAGGTATTATTTCAAGCCAACGGGCGTGGAGCCTAACACCCGGTGAAGGGCGCTTACCTCTCGATAACCAGATATTACAAAGCGTGAACAAAGAATGCAGCGCTACCGATGCGACAGACAACGATGTCGTGAAAGACGCCGCAACATAACCAAGGCACGGAATAAGCGCCGTGTCCGCCTGATAAGTGGCTACCCAAAAGCATTGCCAGCGCACGTTATTGGCGTATGTGGTATCCAATAAGTACTACGGTGTCTTACCGTTTTAACGGCAATGCCAGGTCTTTGCGTGCTATGGGCTGACATCTTTGCAACAGCATCTTGGCCCACTGGATGGCGCAGGTAAGAGCGCATTGAACCGCCATGCTGATCGAGGTTTACGCCAGCTTTGGCTGGCGACTCCCCTGATTCAATCCGTTGAGGAAACGCTCCAAGTCAAAGGCATTGCTCGTCACTTTAAATGAGGTCGAAGGGAACGGGTGTCAGACCAACACCACGCCTTCGCGACAGTGCCGACCTTCAGTAATGATGACTCCCGCACGCTTTAACCCTGTGAAGTGGGAAGAGACGTCATCTGGCTGAAGATGACGGCCTAAGCGTGATGATTGGATCGCATGCCTCGTGCGTTTTGGCTAGGTCTTGCAACAGTATTGCGAGGGTATGTGTACTTTTGTGTACTAGTATTGCCCAACGTATATTTTTTTTTCATCACCCCTTGAATGATAGCCGTAAGTCATATAAAAGTATTAAAAATATAAGGGTGACGGTATTCACTCAGCTCCAAGGAAAAGGAACGTTCAACGCGACTGACCGTGTAATGACCGTCATCATAGCCGTTACCTTTGGGGTCAGAGTGTTGATTATGCAAAAAGATACCGATATAGAGGCGTTAAAAGGGCAGGCGGATCGAGAATTCGAGTATAGACAGTTTGAAAAGGGGGCGAGAACCAGCAGTAACAAGAGTCGTTGGAAGCTACTTGAGGGTGTCACAAACTGGTCACCTGGTTTGAAGTCGACACCTCGGCATCGTACGGCTATCAAAGATGAGTCCAGGCTTGATGGCGATGGCCGGGAATCACCTGGACAAGCGACGCAAGTAACTCAGCATGAAATGGGTGTGCCGCCATTGCTGGCGGAAGCGCCTGTTCCAAAGCATGATCTCTTCAAGGCAACGTCTCCCTTGCCGGATACCTCTGCCGAAGAAGCACCCGTTCACCGAATGAATGAACAGCAACAGGCGCCAGAAGGTGCTAATGATGGTCATCATTTGCCTCCGTCGAGTTCATCAACCAAAGCAGCATCAGCTCAGTCTTTCGGAGGTCTGTTCAAAGATTACGCCGATGATGGTCAAGATACCAAAAGTGCCCGTAATACTCCTTTAAAAGATTTACTAAGGCAAATTGACTCATGACTTTGATTTGTATGACATCGCCTAAAGGTGGGGTTGGTAAGACAACGCTAACAGCTAATTTAGCGTACACATTTCAACGCCAGGGTAAGCATGTCACCGTAATTGATTTTGATAGCCAAGATGCTCTTAAGCTACACTTTGGCTTTTCATTTGATGACACCGAAGGCTTTGTGGCTGAAGGTCAACAGCTTTCGTCTTGGGAAAATCTCGTTATACAGACTCATAATGGTATTAACGTGCTGCCTTATGGAAGGGCCAGTCGCGAAGACCGGTTGGCTTTTGAGAACTATTTAAAGACTCCGGGAAAGCTGGAAGAAGCGCTTTTTCCTTTTTATCAAGGAGAAAACAATGTGCTGCTTGTTGACTTGCCTCCAGGGCATTCGGGAGCATTGGACGCTCTCTCAAGACTGAATCCCATATTTCTTACTATATTAATGGCAGATGGTTCGTCGTTGGCAGTGCTGCCAACCATAGAGAATGGTGATTTCTTTCCTGTGGAAGTAGAGGATAATATCTATTTCGTCATCAATCAGCTTGATATGCGTCAGCGCCTAAGTATCGATGTATATGACTTGTTAAGAAGCCGGTTAGGGCCGTTATTGCTAGGTTCTATACATCGGGATGCTGCTGTACCCGAGGCGCTGGCAGCGCAAACATCCATCTTTCAACATGCGTACTCATCTTCTGTTATCAATGATCTTGAGCAAATAGTAGATAACCTGGCAAGGGTAACACTGAGTACGAATGCTCGCTTTAGCAGTCAAGGAAGGGGCATTTAGTATGCAAGGTCTTTTATATAAATGCTGGGTTGGCTTTTTTTTACTATTATACAGTATTGTTTTTATCGTGGTGATGTCGACCCCCATGGGGTTGGCAAACCAATGGGTATTTGGCGGTGTGACTGTTCTATTGCTTATATGCATGGGGCAAACCACATCCAGGCGTGTACGTCTGGCCATGGTGCTGTTGACGGCCATTACTTCAACTCGGTACATGTACTGGCGTGTTACAGAGACTCTCGTTACAGACGGTATTGCAGAGACAGTTCTGAGCACAGGCTTGTTGGCAGCTGAGTGCTATGCCTGGCTCGTTCTAATTATCAGTTTCTTTCAAGTCGGACGGCTTCTGGAAAGGAAAATCGTTCCGCTACCTGACGATACCTCTGGATGGCCCACAGTTGACGTCTATATTCCAACGTACAATGAAGGTATGGAGGTTGTCAGGGATAGCGTCCTAGCGGCTCAAAACCTGGACTACCCCAGTGACAAGTTAAATATTTATCTGTTAGACGATGGAAAAAGACCAGAGTTTGGTGCTTTTGCCTCCAGAGCAGGCGTGGGCTATATCACGCGTGATAATAACGAGCATGCCAAAGCGGGTAACTTGAATAACGCTCTCAAGGTTACGAACGGCGAGCTGATTTGTATATTTGACTGTGATCACATCACAACAAGAGCTTTTTTACAAGCAACGGTAGGTGCCTTTTTAGATGACGAAAACTTGGCGTTGATTCAGACACCACACCATTTCTATTCGCCTGATCCTTTTGAGCGTAATCTAGTCAGTGGTCGCGACATACCGCATGAAGGCAACCTCTTTTACGGTGCGGTTCAAAAGGGCAACGATTATTGGAATGCCACTTTTTTCTGCGGCTCATGTGCGGTAATACGCCGATCTGCGTTGGAACAAACGGATGGGTTTGCCGTTGAGACGGTTACTGAAGATGCTCATACAGCCTTGAAGCTTCAACGTAAAGGCTGGTCAACTGCTTATCTGGGTATACCCTTGGCGGCTGGCTTGGCGACCGAGCGCCTATCACTGCACATTGTTCAGCGAGCGCGTTGGGCAAGGGGGATGACGCAGATAATGCGTAGGGATAATCCCTTGCTTGGCGTTGGCCTCACATTTGCGCAGCGATTGTGTTATCTGAACGCCATGCTCCATTTCCAGTTCCCTCTAGCACGTTTTGTTTTTTTGACAGCACCTTTAGCGTACTTGCTGTTCGGCCTGGATATCATTGAAGCCTCTCCCGAGGCTGTTGCAGCGTATGTGCTGCCGCACTTGTTTGGAGTGGTTTACACCAATGCTAAATTGGTGGGCCAGTATCGTTATACGTTCTGGAACGAGATTTACGAGACGGTGCTGACTTTTCACCTGCTAAAGCCAACGCTGGTGACACTGTTTGATCCCAAGCGAGGGAAGTTCGATGTAACAGATAAAGGGGGGGTTTTAGATCATAGCTTTTTTGATTTTAATGTATTAAGGCCCCATCTCTTCGTATTGGTGCTGTTGCTGGCAGGCGTTATATGGGGCACATTTCGGCTTTTTTGGTGGAATTCGGGTGATGAACAGCTAAGTGTTCTGCTATTTAACGTTATTTGGGCATCGTTCAGCGCGCTTTTCCTTCTGGCGGCAGTTGCCGTAGGGAGTGAACAAAAACAGGTAAGGGAATATGTGCGAATTGACCTGGAGTTTCCTGCGGTTATTCATCTCGAGGGTGAGTATACATTACTGACGTCTACTCAAAATCTATCCATGGGAGGGATCCAAGTGGAAGCGCCTTCAGGCCTGCCTGATGATGCTGATATAGAATATATAGAAATGTCTTTCGATAACAAGCCGATGCTCTTCCCTGTTGAGTTGATTATGCAAGATAAAGATCACATACGCCTGAAATTTTATGATCTGGACGTAAACCAGAGACGCGAGCTCGTAAAGCTGGTGATGGGAAGAGCCGACTCCTGGTTAGAAAAAGGCGAGACACACCAGGACAAGCCGATTCGTTCGATTATTACCGTCGTGCGAGCAGTGGCAGGCTTGTTTTTCAAGCGTTGGAAGGAGCGTGCACTTTTTAGTGGCGGGAATGGTGGTGGTCAAAAGAGCCGAGCAATGGCCAGCAATGGCAATGCTAGCGGAGCGATAACGACGACATCAAAAAGTACGTGGGCCTGGAGAGCGTTCCTGGTCGCTTTGATTGTGCTAGGCATCATTTCAAGCCAGCGGGCATGGAGCCAAACAGTTGATGAAAATAGCGTACCTCCGACTAGCCAAGTACTCCAAGGTGTTGATGCAGAGGATGACCCTCTTCAAGACCAGGAAAATGAACTTCCAAGTTCTTTTCTCTCCAATGCTCTGCCATCAGTCGGTTTGGATGCAGAGGGTGAGCTGGACTTTGGTAATGCCGTTTCGCCTGGACTAGAGTCGCGCGAGCACGTATTTCCATTGCAGCACTCAATGCATGAAAACGGGGGAGGAGAGAATCCCGTAAGAATTCAGGGTAATGGTTCTCAAGTAGGTCTGGATTTTTCAATCAGTAGCAGCGAAGTAGTAACAGATGCAACATTGAACCTGGAAATACAGTATTCCGATGCCATGCTCGAAGGGGTTAGCCGGTTAGACATCGTTCTAAATGGTGTCATTATCGATACAATTCAACTAGATCGTTTCAACGCAGAAGGCTATGTTGCCGAGATCGAGGTGCCGCCTGAACAGATAGTGACATATAACACATTGCTTTTGAGCGTTAACGGGCAAACGTTATCTCAATGTAATAATGTGCTCAGTGAAGATATCTGGGTAGAGGTAAATCCTGACTCTTCGTTAAATGTGAGTACACAGGTGTTGCCGCCTATTGTCGACTTGTCCAGGTTCCCTGCACCGTTTTTTGATGATGCTGCTATGGAACGACTCAGCTTGCCGTTTGTATTACCGGATGAACCTTCAGAACCCTTGCTGGCTGCCGCTGGAATAGTGGCTTCACAGTTTGCCGTGTTCTCGAGTTTTCGTGGTGCGGATTTTCCTGTTCATCATGATCAGCTACCCAACAGTCATGCGGTGGTAATGGGAACCAGACAAGAGATGCCGTTGGGGGTGCTGCTTCCCGAGACTATTTCGGGTCCTACCATACTTCAGTTACAACATCCCGATGATCCGCTATATCGGCTGCTGGTATTGACAGGGCGAAACGATCAGGAAGTGAGAACAGCGGCACGTTATTTGACACAAAGGCATGAAAGCTTCAGCGGTCAAAGCATAAAGGCTGAGAATATACCTGTAGAGCCCCGCCAAGCCTTTGATGCGCCCAAATGGCAATCATTGGATGAGCCGATTTATCTTGAAAGTCTTGTAAATAATGAAGATATGATGCGGGGAGAAGGCGTGAGGCCTGCTCCACAGCGCTATAGTTTTCGTCTGCCACCCTTGTTTGTCTGGGCCGGTGACGACGTGGGTTTACAGGTCAATTATCGTTTTCCACAGGGTGAGTGGCTGGATATTGACGAATCTCGTCTCGAAGTAAGTCTGAACGAGCAGTACCTTGATGGTTTGCCTGTCGAGAAAGATTCGATAGCGTGGGATATATGGAAACTGTTAGGTAATGATATTCGCCAGGAAGAAGCCGTTTTGCAAATTCCGCAAGAGCAACTTTATGGCAATAACCAGTTGACTTTCTACTTTAATATGGGGGTTCATCTGCCTGAAGAAGGTTGCGATCTTGGTCTGCCTGAAGAGATTGAGACGCGAATCTTGCCTCAATCCCATATCGATTTGCGCGAGGCTCATAAATTCGCTGCCTTGCCTGAACTTTCCTATTGGGTCAGCGCTGGCTACCCCTTTACTCAGTGGGCTGATCTCTCTCAAACGTCGCTACTAGTGCCTGAAGTACCGCAAGAAAGTGAAATCAGTGCGGCACTGGGGATGGTGGGGCGAATGGCAAATGCGGCAGGTTATCCCAGCTATGGCCTCGATATTAGAAAGGGGCTTGATTTAAGCGGTTCATTGGCAAATCGCGACCTCTTGGTTGTCGCGCTGTCAGACAGTATCGAACAGAGTTCGTTGAATGGCCTGATGGATCCTTTTGCCATTGAAGGTGAAACGGTGAGCATTGAGCCCTCTAATCTGTGGCAGAAAATTAAAATGTGGGCGAAAGCTGATTTATCGACCGATACGGAAAGGGCGAGGAACGAGCTGACCGCACAGGCGCCTCAGCAGGCACTCATGGCCACCCGCTCACCACTCAACGATAGCCGCAGCATGATTGTAGCCACCGGGTTCAGTGATAATGCTATTAGGCAATTTACGAGCGTTATTGACCAGCCCGAGATCAGCAACCAGGCCGTAGGGGATCTGGTAACCATTGATGAAAACGATGTTGAGTCCTACCGAGTCGCGGAGCAACGAATTCGAGGCGACATTAGCTGGAATCGCTTAGTCCGTTGGTACGCCGGTCAGTACATTATTCCCATATTGCTGCTGATGGCCGTCGTGGTCTTGCTAACGGCTCTTGTGCTGCATGGCACATTGAATCGTCGTGAAAAACAGCGCATTCACAGTAAGTGATGCAAGAAGGGACGGGGAACCTACATGCAAAATTTTTTCAATACGCTTGCACCGGCAACATATAAAAAAAGAGTTTTGATCGGTGCACTGGCATGCAGCTTGCCGGGCGGTATGGCACTTGCCCAGGAAAATACGTCGAGTGCGTTAAGCGCACTGCTGAACCAAGCCGATTATTGGCAAGAAAATCAGCGTCCCGATCTTGCCAGAGAAGCCCTGGAACGCTATCTCGATGGGCGTCCCGATCACCCGGAGGTGCTCTACCGGTTAGCAAGACATGCGCTGATGAATGATGATATTGCTGAAGCGCAGGAATGGATCAACCGCCTTGAGCAGCTCGATGGCAATGATCCACGTCTTGTGGATTTAAGGCGGTTAGAGAGAGGGAAAAACATCGACAGTAATCAACTGTCGCGTGCCAGGCAGTTGGCTCAAAACGGGCAGTATAAGGAAGCGGCCCGAATATATAGCGACCTTTTCAATGGTGATATGCCCTCCCGATCGCTTGCCGTTGAATACTATCAAACGTTAGCGGGCACTAGCGATGCAGGCTGGCGCGAGGCTCGTGACGGACTGCAGGAATTCAATGACGATTATCCTGATGACCAAGAGCTAGCCCTAGCATTAAGCGAAGTATTGACGTACCGGGAAGGCACCCGTCGCCAGGGTATCAAACAGCTGGCAACCCTGTCCCGATCCAACAATGATAGCGTGGCTGAAGAGGCCCGGGATGCCTGGAGGCAAGCGCTCCTGTGGCTCAGTGCCACGCCTGCAGATGAACAGCTTTATGCTGCATATCTGGATGAGTTTCCTGAAGATACTTCCGTTGAAGAGCGCTATGAAACGTCGACAACCGAAACTCGTCGGGGGACAGGTTATAGCGCCATGGCATCGAATGATTTAAGCGATGCGGAAGAGGCGTTTCAAGACGCATTGGAAGAAGATCCCGATGATGCAGAAGCAAAAGCAGGGTTAGGGATACTGCGTCTTCGCCAGCAACGTTTCAACGAAGCACGTAATTTACTTGAAGAGGCGATTGACGAAGCGCCGGAACAACGTGATGAGTGGATGCCCGCTTTTCAAAGTGCTTCCTTTTATGCTCGCTTGTCGGAAGCTCGCCGGCTGGCTGATGCCGATAACCTTGAGCGCGCGCTATCCACGGTTCGTCCATTGACTCAGCAAGGTGGGGCGTCCGGTCGCTCCGCAAGACTGCTTGAAGCCGATATCTTAAAGCGGCAACGTCGTTTAGATGCCGCAGAAAAAGCCTATCGTCGTATTCTTAACGACTGGGACAATAATGCAGATGCACGGTTAGGGCTAGCCCAGGTCCTGGCAGAAAAAGGAAATTGGCGTGAAGCGCAGCAGGTTGCTCAAAGCTTGCCCAGTAACATGCGTGATCAATTAAGTGGTTTGGCATCCAGCCAAGTGAATGAGCTGCGCAGGCGTGCCGAAAGCGGTGATGCGTTTGATGCGGAGACAGCTCTGCGTCAGGCCATCGAGCTATCTCCCCGGGATCCGTGGGCACGACTGGATTTAGCCCGCTTGCTTGAAGCTCAAGGCCGAGAGGAAGAGGCTCAAGCAACGATCTCAGCGCTTGACCGCCCTGATGCAACCCCTGAGCAGCGATATGCGTATGCGCTTTACTCCTCGGAGAACGACCAATGGGCTGAAACTCAGCGCGCCCTGTCCAGCATTTCGACAGACGAAATGACGAATCCGATGCGTGAATTACGCCAGCAGGCTGCTCTTCAGCAACCGCTTCAAGAGGCCCTTGAGCAACTGGCAAGAGGTAACCGCAGAGCGGCGTTCGGAACACTGGATAGACTCTATGCAGACAATCCTGATTTGAGTCCGCGCCAAGTCGGTCAAGTGGCAAGCATGCTGAACGAGGCAGGAGAAACGCAAGAAGCGGCTCGTTGGGTTGATAGGGACTTGGCGCAAGGCCTCAACCCTGAATATGCCAGCGCTTATTTGAATCACGCACTGGTTCTGGCTCGGCATGGACGACCCGGTGAAGCTAACCAGCTGTTAGAGCGGGTAAGACAGCAGGACAATAGCCTGCTGCCCCAGGATGAACTTGAGCGTGTCGAAAATGGCATTGCCGTCATAGATGCAGATCGCTTGCGTCGCAATGGACAGTTGGCCAGTGCTTACGATGCTGTTGCAACGCCACTGCGTGAACAGCCAGATAATGAAGAGCTGCTATTGGCAATGGGCAGAATATACGCAGACGGAGAACGTTATTCCCAGGCCGAGCAAATATACACCTACGCATTGACTCGTCATCCGGACAGTGGCCCCGCATTGCAGGGAGCTGTACAGACGTCGTTGGCGTCAGGTCGTCCGCAAAAAGCCCAGCAATTACTTGATCGCTACCAGCAAGGTTCGGATACGCCTGAAATGTTGCTCCTGAAGGCGCGGGTTGCCCGGAGTAATGGCGATTCCAGCCGGGCACTGGCTCTGTTGTCAAAGGCACGCCAATCGCTGGGAGGCAGTGGAGGACGCACACTGGCATTATCGTCCTCGAATCCATTTACCAACAGTTCGCAGAATGACCAGTCCGGCAGTAATGACCGGCCGACCTGGCTACCGGGAGGCAGCGACCGACCTGTCGCTAGCAGCAGCGAAAGGGAGATGGCGAGAGCGCCCAGTGTAAGAGAACAGATTGACAGTTTGGCGCGCGAAATTCGCTACGAACGTGCACCCCGTCTAGGTGGAGAATTTGCTTTCAATTTCCGTGACGGTGAGAGCGGGTTGAGTGAGCAGAACCGGGTTGAAGCACCGGTCAGCTTCTCTGCAACGCCATTTGGAGAGGGCCGTTTTGATGTCACCGTGACACCGACGAGTGTCGATGCGGGTACGCCCACCGGGAATAGCGTTCAACGCTTTGGTCGCAGTGCGCTCGCCGAGAGTGCGGGCACTCTGGATCAATCGCTTAACGGGCTGACCCCGATTCTGGATGAGATCGAGTCATCCGTGACGAGTTTTTTTGATGCCCAGAACCGCTTGGAGACCGCTCAGGATAATCCTGACATCCCTGAGTCTGAAATAGATCGGCTTACCGCTGAGCTTGAAGAAGCTGAATCCAACTACAACTCAGCGCTGGATCGAAACCCTGTTTACGAAGCAGGTTTAAGAATCGCGGATTTGACCCAGGCGCAGCGTGATGTGTTCGCGGACTACCTTGGCGAGCAAGGCGTCGACTTTGATGCGCTGGCGCTAGATGGTACGTCTGCAGAAAGTTTCGCGAACAGCCGCGAGGTTATTGAGTCCTCGCTATCTGATATCCAATCTCGCCTGCAAAGCGCAGCCCAGGCTGCCCGACCTGGCAGTCAGCGTGAATCCGGGGCGGCATTGGCAATGGGCTATGAATATGGCGATGTCGACGTTGATATTGGTAGCACCCCGTTGGGCTTCGATGAAACGAATATCGTCGGTGGCATTAACTGGACACCCAATATCACCGAAAACACATCGCTTTCATTTACTGCCGAGAGAAGGGCCGTTAAAGACAGCTTGCTGTCGTATGCAGGTGCTCATGATGCACAGACCGGCGATAGCTGGGGGGGCGTGGTGCGCACCGGTGGACGACTGGGTATCAACTATGACACGCCCAGTGGTGGCGTCTATGCAAATGCAGGCGCCTATGAATATACGGGTAACAATGTAGCCGATAATACCGCCTACGACGTATCACTTGGTGGCTATGCACGTCCAATCAACAGCGAAAAGCGTGAGCTGCAAACTGGTATCAATGTGTCGGCCATGGCCTACGATCAAGATCTAAGTCACTTTACCTACGGTCACGGCGGGTACTTCAGCCCTCAAGATTACGTCAGCGTCTCATTCCCTATACGTTACCAGGAGAATGTAAGCGACGATTTATCATGGGCTGCTCAGGTATCGCCTGGCTATCAGAGCTACAGCACGGACGATATTGATTACTTCCCGACTGATCCATCATCGCAAGCGTTGCTGGATGTGTTCTCGACGCTGATTGCTGGGAGCGAGTCGCGTTACTCGGGGGAAAGCGTGAGTGGTGCAGGCGTTTCAGCGTCAGGGGAGGTGGAATACAACATGACACCTGAGCTTTCTATGGGAGGCCGGGTAGGCTTCAATAGCTTCGGTGACTATGAGGATGTATCCGCCGGAATGTTCATCAATTATACCTTTGGAGGTGGTAGTGACTAACACTAACGTTAATACGGCAACCTATCTTTCTTATTACACTGAACGTCACTGTAGCCCGCAGTGGAATCGCTTCCTGGCGTTGGTATTCGATGAATTGATGACCCAAACGGATCGCGAAGGGGCATCGGGTTTTTTGCGACACATAGGCAGCCGGCTGGCTGCCGAATGGCCGCTAGGAGAGTATGAAACGCTCGAAGCCCTGGAGCTTTCAATCAATGGTGCACTCAACCAGTTGGATTGGGGATGGGTCAGCATACGTCCAGAAGGTAATCATCTGTCCATCCAGCACGTTGCCTTTCCTGTTCCAGGAACGACAGAGCACACCCTGGATAAAGCCTTTCAGGCTATGTCAGCCGTGCTGGAAGGCTTGTATACGACATGGATCAACGAGCAAGGCGGTAGCGGAAAAACACCGTTGCGGTGTGTTGATACAAACGTCACACTACGCTCAATGACCTTTCATTACGGTCAGTGACGATGATGACTATTTGAGGATATACGCCGATGAAGATGATACCGCTAAGCGCCATGACGGTTCTTGCATCCCTGATGGTTGGCAGCGGTATCAATACCGCCAACGCGGAAGAAACATCCATGGATGACGCTTGGTCGGCGTATGTCAGTCGTTTCGTGGCGGAAGAAGGGCGGGTCATCGACACCGGTAATAACAATATCAGCCACTCTGAGGGTCAGGGTTGGGGAATGATGCTGGCCCAGCATTACGGTGATCAACGAACGTTCAAGCAACTTTGGCGGTGGACTCGCCGGGAACTGGGGCGTCAAGACGTATCGCTATTTTCTTGGCGATATGACCCGAATGAAACGCCACCCGTGCGGGATAACAACAACGCGGCGGACGGTGATCTCTTCATCGCCTGGGCATTACATTTGGCGGGTCAGCGCTGGGAAAATCGCAACTACACCAATGCGTCAAACAGCATAAGGCGTGCTATCGCGGATGAACTGGTCGTTGATCTGGCAGATTATACGGTGCTCCTGCCAGGGCTCGAAGGCTTTAAGCATAGCGACAATGTGGATATTAACTTGTCGTACTGGTTTGTGCCCGCCATGCAGGATTTTGCGGACATAGCGCCGGAAGAGCCATGGGAAGCGTTGATCAATGATGGCGTGAAACTTCTCGATGAAACCACGTTCGGGCAATACCGTCTTCCAACTGACTGGGTAACG
Organism: Vreelandella gomseomensis; assembly: GCF_031451645.1. Classification (NCBI taxonomy): domain Bacteria; kingdom Pseudomonadati; phylum Pseudomonadota; class Gammaproteobacteria; order Oceanospirillales; family Halomonadaceae; genus Vreelandella; species Vreelandella gomseomensis. Next base: position 120,085 of record NZ_JARWAI010000010.1, read on the forward strand.
TTGACCGATGACGGTGCTGTTTCTCCTGCAGATGAATGGGAACCACGCTTCAGCTTTGATGCCGTTCGAATTCCGCTTTATTTCGCTTGGGGACAACGTGATGAAGCGGCCAGCATTGGCAGCATCATGGCGTTTTGGAACGACCCTTCAAACCAGCCCGCTTCTGCCTGGATTGATGTCCAATCCGATGAACGTGCTGACTACCCCATTTCGCGCGGGGTGAAAGCCATACGTGCGTATGTAAACAACGAAACGCTGCCGGATCCTGTGCCAACAGAAGATGATGACTACTTCTCCGCCACCCTGCTGCTGCTGGCTCATATGGCAAATGATATGCAGTAAGCGCTCCGGCATGACGCGTATGAACAGGGCAAGCATCAACGGATGACACGGGTGGTCTCGTTGTTATGGAGACCACCATTGTGAATATCCTGACGCCCTGACACCTAATTGGGCAGCAGAGTATCGTAAAGCGCCTCCCATACCGTATCCAATATGATCGGCTGCGCCTCGGCGGTGGGGTGGATGCCGTCGTCCTGCATCAGGTTGTCCTCGGTGGCGACGCCTTCCAGCAAGAAGGGCACTAGCGCCACATCGTATTCATCGGCAAGCGCGTGATAAACGTTAGTAAACGCCTCGCGGTAAGCCTCGCCGTAATTGGGGGGAATATCGATCCCCAGCAGTAACACTTCGGCATCGGCGGCCTGGCTGGCCTCGATCATACTCGCCAGGTTGCGTTGCATCTGTTGCGGCGGCAAGCCGCGCAACCCGTCGTTGCCGCCAAGCTCCAGCAGAACGATATCCGGCGCGTGCTGTCTCAGCAGGTCGTCTATCCGTTGCGCCCCGCCCGAGGTGGTTTCTCCGCTGATGCTGGCGTTGACCACCGTCGCGTCATCCGGCAGGCGTGCTTCCAGCAGGGCGACCCAGCCTGCTTCACGTTCGATGTTATACGCCGCACTCAGGCTGTCGCCCATCACCAACAGGGTCGGCGCCGAGCCTGTGTCGGGGTCATCGGACGCAGCGTTGACTGGCGAGGCGGCGGTGGCTATCAGCACCCCCAGCCACAGGGTTAGTATGCAGTAATGTTTTCGCCATGCCACAAGGATGCCATGCTTCATGTCTTACTCCTCATCAGACTCACCTGAACCGACCGCGAATGCGGGCCGGCAACGCGTACTCCATGCGGAAAACCTCACCAAACGCGTTACCAGCGGCGAGCGTACGCTGACCATCTTACACGACCTATCGTTGAGCGTGGCAGCCGGAGAAAGCGTGGCGATTCTGGGCAAGAGCGGCGCGGGTAAATCGACCCTGCTCGGCCTGCTCGCGGGCCTGGACACTCCCAGCGACGGCGAGCTGAGCCTGTTCGGCCATCCGCTCAGCCGGCTGGATGAAGACGGCCGTGCCTCGTTGCGCGCCGGCCGGGTGGGCTTCGTGTTCCAGAACTTCCAGCTGCTGCCGACGCTCAGCGCGCTGGAAAACGTGCTGCTGCCGCTGGAGCTATCGCCCCGCGCAGGCGAGACCGACACCGCCGCCCAGTGGTTGGGCCGCGTGGGCCTGGGCGAACGCCAGGGCCACCTGCCCAAACAGCTCTCTGGCGGCGAGCAGCAGCGCGTGGCCATCGCCCGCGCCTTTGTGTCCGACCCCGAGCTGGTGTTCGCCGACGAGCCCACCGGCAACCTCGACCCGGACACCGGCGCGCAGATCATCGACCTGCTGTTCAGCCTCAATCACGAGGCGGGCACCACCCTGATTCTGGTCACTCACGACCACGCTCTGGCGCGCCGCTGCGATCGCTGCCTGCGCCTTATCGATGGTCACCTGGCGGCCTTCGACCCGCATACGCTGGCCAGCGATACCTTGGTCGATGATTCGACGACCGACGAAGAGGCCCGTCCATGAGCCACCTCAACGCGCGCCTGGCCATGCGCAGCTTGAAGCGTGATCTACGCGCCGCCGACGTGCGGGCGCTGTTTGTCGCGCTGATGCTCGCCGTGGCCGCCTCGACCATGATCGCGTTCTTCCTCGACCGGCTGGAGCGCGGCCTGGAGCGCCAGGCCAGCCAGATGCTGGGCGGCGACGTAGTGCTGGAGCAGCGCGACCCGTTCGGCGACGACCTGCGCGCCGAGCTGGAAAACGCCGGCTTCACGCTAAGCGACCAGGTGGATCTGGTCTCGATGATCAGCCGGGGCGATCGCTTCCAGCCCGCCAGCCTGAAAGCGGTGGACGACGTGTACCCGCATTACGGTAGCTCGCGGGTTGACCTGGGCGAGGGTACCCAGCAAGTCGCTTCCGGTCCGTCTCCCGGCGAGGCCTGGGCCGACCCGCGCCTGGCGCAACTGATCGACATCGAGATCGGCGACCGCGTACAGGTCGGCCAGACCGAGCTGACCATCAGCGGCATCATCGAGCGCGAGGCCGACCAGTCCGGCGGCTTCGGCAGCTTCAACCCACGCCTGATGCTTAACACCGCCGACCTGGACGCCACCGGGCTAGTCCAGGAAGGCTCCCGGGTCGAGTTTGAAATCCTCGCCGCCGGCTCGCCAGAGGCGCTGGCCAACGTACAGGGGCTGCTGAATGAGCTGCGCCGCGAAGGCGTGGAAGTCAGCGACGTGCGCGTCGACCGCCCGCAGCTGGGCAACGCCCTGGAGCGTGCGGAAAGCTACCTCGGCATCGCCGGCTTGGCCGCCGTGCTGCTGGCCGGGGTGGCGGTGGCCATGTCGACCCGACGTTACGTCGAGCGTCACCTGGATACCGCCGCGCTGCTGCGCTGCTTCGGCGCCAGTCAACGCCAGCTGGTGGTCATCTTCTCGCTGCAGCTGCTCGGCCTCGCGCTGGTGGCCTCACTCATTGGAGCGCTCCTGGGGCTCGCGGGGCAGGCGCTGTTACTGTGGCTGCTGGCCAGCTTCCTGCCCATGACGCTGCCGCCTCCGGGCATCATGCCGCTCGGCCTTGGCGTGCTTACCGCGCTGGCGGTGCTGGTCGGTTTTGCCGGGCCGACGCTTCTGCGCATCAAGCGCGTCAGCGCCCTAAAAGTGCTGCGCCGCGAGCTGGACCCGCTGCCGCCCTCGGCGTGGCTGGTGGTCAGCGTGGCCAGTCTGGTGTTCGGCGGCCTGCTGTGGCTTTACTCTGGCAGCCTGCCGCTTGCGGCGGCTTTACTTGTCGGCGGGGCGGCGCTGCTCGGCGTGCTGTGGGGTGTCAGCGCGCTGCTGCTCAACGGCGTGCTGCGCGGCGTGCAGTCGCTGTCCGGCAAGGGGCCCTGGTTCCAGGCGCTGCGCCTGGGCGGCCGCCAGCTGGCACGTCGTCGCCAGGCGGGCCTCGGCCAGCTCATGGCCTTCTCGGTGACCTTCTTCGCCATGGCAATGATCGTGCTGGTACGCGGCGATCTGCTCAACACCTGGCAGGACCAGCTGCCCGCCGACACGCCCAACTACTTTGCCATCAACATCCAGCCCAGCGAGCGCGACGACTTTGAAGACGCCATCGGCCCGAGTGCCGAAGCGCAAAGCGCGCTGTACCCCATGGTGCGTGGCCGGGTGATCGCCATCAATGACCAGGACCCGCGCCAGGCCGTGCCCCCTGACGCCCGCGGCGATAACTCCCTGCGCCGCGAGCTCAACCTCACCTGGCAGGCCGAGGTGCCGGAAGGCAACGAGATCGTTGCCGGGGAATGGTTTGCAAGCGAAGAGGAGGGCGAAGCACAACAGCAGGGCTGGATGAGTGAAGTCGACGCTACCGCCCAGGCCGCGCCGGTGCCCATCTCCGTGGAAGACGGCCTGGCCGAGCGCCTGGGGCTGACCCTTGGCGACCGGATGACCTTTGCCGTGGGCAGCGACGAGATCACCACCGAGATCACCAGCCTGCGAAGCCTCAACTGGGATACCTTTCGGCCCAACTTCTTCGTGATCTTCCCGCCGGGGGTGCTGGAAGCGTTTGGCCACAGCTATATCACCGCCTTCTACTTACCGGAGGAGGAGCAAAGCCTGGTCAATCAGCTGGTGCGCGACTTCCCCGGCGTGTCGTTGCTCAACGTCGAGGCGATTCTCGGCCAGGTGCGCGACGTACTGGCCCAGGTAACCCGAGCGGTGGAACTGGTGCTGATACTGGTGCTGCTCGCCGGGGTGAGCGTGCTCTACGCCGCACTCACCGCCAGCCGCCCGGTGCGCGCCCACGAAAGCGGCCTGCTGCGCGTGTTCGGAGCAGGGCAGACGATGATCTCGCGGGTACAGGGCGCCGAATTTGCGCTGCTCGGCTTCGCCAGCGGGCTGCTCGGCGCGGCTCTGGCCGAGCTCGCCACCGCCGTGCTGTACCTCTACCTGCTCGATCTAGCGCCCCGGCCGCATCCGGAGCTATGGCTGGCCCTCCCGATCGGCGGCGCACTGCTGATCGGCGTCATCGGCCACGGCCTCTCCCGCAGCCTACGCCAACAAGCCCCTGCGGCGAGTTTAGGATTATTGGGAGAAGCGTGATGATTATCCTGACCGCTCAACGAGTCGAGTTTTGATGGGGGGCAGGCGTATCACGGTTCTTCAAGGGTGCTGGCTAGCTTCTGACTGAAGACAAGGTCGAGGTATGAGTGTAAAGAGAAATATGTAACTATTATTGGCGGGTACTCTGATATTCGTTATCTGTAGATGATCGGCTTGTCGCATTCGCGTACCCCATTAAGGGCTTTTGAGCAGCCGATTGGGAGAACTGTCATGTATGCAATTGAGTTCGAAGCGGACATAAAAAATGGCGTTGTGACTATTCCGCCTGAATACAATGAGTTGCAGAATCATCATGCGCATATTGTGGTGATGATTGAAGACGATGCTGTCAAGGAGCCGCCTGAAAAAGCGTTAGATTTTAGCGACATCGCTATTACTGCATTCAAAGAACATGATGGTGTTGTCGTGCAGAGGAAGTGGCGGGATGAATGGTAGATATCTGCTTGATACGAATGCCATTATCTACGCGCTCAACCGCAAGCTTAAATTACCGGCTAATCGGTATGCGGTCTCAGTCGTCACGGAGATGGAGCTTCTGTCCTGGCCTTCTCTGACAGGTAAAGAGGAAGCCAAGCTGAAAGCATTGCTGCAGAACCTTGGGGTAATACAGCTGGAAAAGCCCATTCAGGATGCGGCAATCAAAATACGTAGAACGTCTTCTTTGAAGCTGCCCGACAGTATCATTTCGGCCACCGCGCTAATCGGCGGCTTTGTCCTGGTAACTGACGATCAAAAGCTTTCAGATCGACATATAGGAAATTCAGTAACGCTAGATGACTTGATATCCAAGTGAGCCCTGAACAGTACCGAAAGCGCTCGCCAGCCTCTGCAAATATAACGTATGGGACTGGCTCCCATCGCCGCAGGTTCAAATGGCCTGGACTGGAGTAAGCGTCTGATCTTAAACGGGCGACTTGCCTTGAAAATGATGTAGCTTGGAGCACTATGGAAATCGCGGCTATTTTTACTCTGCTGGTGGTCGTGGCCACCTTAGCCGCCTTGGCGCTTACCCGCATTGCCCCCGATGCCATTCTGATGTCCGCCCTCGGTGGCCTGGTCATCAGCGGCACCTTGACCCCCGGCCAGGCGCTGCAAGGGTTTTCCAATCCCGGGGTGATCACCATTGCCACGCTCTACGTGGTGGCGGCCGGGCTGAAAGAAACCGGCGCAATTCAATGGCTGGCTCACCGCCTGCTGGGCCAGCCCTCGCGGCTCCGCCAGGCGCAGCTGCGGGTGTTGCTGCCCGCTGCCGGGCTCAGCGCGTTCATGAACAACACCACCGTGGTTGCCATGTTCATCCCGGCAATACAGGAATGGGCCGCTCGCCTCAAGCTGCCTCCCGGCAAGTTGCTGCTGCCGCTGAGCTACGCGGCGATCATCGGCGGCACCTGCACGCTGATCGGCACCAGCACCAACCTGGTGGTGGATGGCCTGCTGCAGACCGAGCGGGGCGTCAGCCTTTCGATGTTTTCACTCGCCTGGGTAGGCGTGCCGCTGGTACTGGTCGGTGGCACTTTTCTGTACTTCTTTACCAACAGGCTGCTGCCCGACCGCCAGGGCGTTCTTGAGCAGCTTGAACAGGCCCGCGAGTACGCCGTCGAGGTGGAGGTCGAAGCCAAGGGCCCGCTGGTGGGCAAGACCATTGCCGATGCCGGGCTGCGCAGCCTGGCGCACGGTTATCTGGCGGATATCGAGCGCCACGGCCACCTGCTGACGGCCGTGCCGCCGGACACCGAGCTGATGGCGGGAGATATCCTGGTGTTTATCGGCGCGCCGGAATGTGCCCGGGAGCTACGCCGCGTGCATGGCCTGAAACCCGCCAGCGGCGATATCCACAAGCTGGACATCGCCCACCACCAGCGCTGCCTGGTGGAAGCGGTCATCGGCCCGGATTTCGGTGGCCTCAACCAGACCGTCCGTGACTCGCGGTTTCGTTCCCGCTATCAGGCGGTGATCCTGTCCATTTCGCGCAACGGTAAGCGTATTCCGGGTAAGCTGGGCGCCGTGACCCTGCAGGTGGGGGACACCCTGCTGCTGGAAACCGCCCAGGATTTTGTCGACCAGTACCGCTACCGCAAGGATTTTCTGCTGGTCAGTGGCCTCACCGACTCGACGCCGCCGGATTTTCGCAAGGCCCCGGTGGCGCTGGGCATTCTGGCGGGTATGGTCGGGCTGAGCGCCACCGGGGTGCTGTCGATTCTCGAAGCTGCGCTGCTCGCCGGGGGCGGCATGCTGGCCACCCGCTGCGTGCCCATGAGCAAGGCACGCCGCTATATCGACCTTTCGGTGCTGACGGTGATCGCTGCGTCTTTCGCGCTGGGGGCGGGCATGACCGAAACCGGCGCGGCCACCCAGGTGGCGCAATGGCTGCTGCTGTCGGAAGACCTTGCTCCCTGGGCCGCCCTGGCGCTGGTCTACCTGATGACGGCGGTATTTACCGAACTGATCACCAACAATGCCGCCGCCGTGTTGATGTTCCCGATTGCCGTCTCGGTGGCCGACCAGCTGGGAGTCAATTTCTTACCCTTCGCCGTCGCCATCATGTTTGCCGCCTCGGCCAGCTTCATCACCCCGTTGGGCTATCAGACCAACCTGATGGTGCTGGGCCCTGGCGGCTACCGCTTCAGCGACTACCTGCGCCTGGGCGCACCGCTCAGCGTGTTGGTAGCCATCACGGTGATTGGCCTGGTGCCGCTGGTGTGGGGATTTTGAGCAGCAAGGCGCCGCTACGCGTCTGATTTTTTTCTCTTTTCGAGGTGATCCAGTGACTGCTTTTGTAACGAATGAAAAACGTGCCCGCCTGATCGAAGGCGTCCACGCCGCTGGTCGAGAGGTAATGGCGATTTACCAGAGTGGATTCTCGGTCGAGACCAAGGCCGACCAGAGCCCGCTTACCGACGCCGACATGGCCTCGCATCACGCACTGATTGCGATGCTGAAAGACCTCACCCCCGAGGTGCCGGTGCTCTCCGAGGAGTCCGGCGAGATACCCTTTGCCACCCGCCAGGACTGGCAGCGCTACTGGCTGATCGACCCGCTGGATGGCACCAAGGAGTTCGTCAACAAGAACGGCGAATTTACCCTGAACGTGGCGCTGATCGAAAAAGGCGTGCCGGTATTCGGCATCGTCTACGCGCCGGTGCTGCAGACCACCTGGGTAGGGCAGGTCGGCGGTGAAGTCTTCAAGATCGCACAGGGCATCTACGTCAATCTCCAGGCGCGGGCGCTGCCCGATCCCGAAACGGCGCCCTGGAAGGTAGTCGGCAGCCGCTCCCACGGCGCCGAGGCGTTTGAACGCTTCTGTGCGGGTCTGCCTGCGCACGAGCGCGTCAGCATGGGCAGCTCGATCAAGCTGTGCCTGGTGGCCGAAGGCCAGGCCGATTTATACCCGCGCCTGGCTCCCACCAGCGAATGGGACACCGCCGCCGCCCAGGCCGTGGTGACGGCCGCAGGCGGCGAGGTGCTCAACGCCCACACCCTGGAGCCGCTGCGCTGCAATCAGCAGGAAAGCGTGCTCAATCCGCATTTCATTGTGTGTGGGCAGCGTGACGAACGCTGGGAAAGTGCCCTTGAAGCGGCACTGAACGGCTAGGCGAGTATGAACGCGCCTTGGTCGTGCCAACATGAGCACGATTCATCCGCATCCTGACGCGGATGCGATGAAACTCGTCTGCACCTGAGGTATCATGGCGGTCTACTCTTTCATGACCGACCCTTCTTGCGAGGTTCCCCGCCGATGTTCAGCCGCGATATGACAATTGCCGGATTCGATGATGCCCTGTTTGACGCCATGCAGAAAGAAGTGGCGCGCCAGGAAGCCCACATCGAACTCATCGCTTCCGAAAACTACGCCAGCCCCCGCGTACTGGAAGCCCAGGGCAGCCAGCTGACCAACAAATACGCCGAAGGCTATCCCGGCAAGCGCTACTACGGCGGCTGTGAATTCGTCGATATCGCCGAAAACCTCGCGATCGACTACGCCAAGGAACTGTTCGGCGCGACCTACGTCAACGTGCAGCCGCACTCCGGCTCCCAGGCCAACAGCGCCGTCTTCCAGGCGCTGGTCAAGCCCGGCGACACCATCCTGGGCATGAGCCTGGACGCCGGTGGCCACCTGACCCACGGCGCCAAGCCCAACTTCTCCGGCAAGCACTACAACGCCGTACAGTACGGGCTGAACGAGAAGGGCCTGATCGACTACGATCAGGTCGCCCAGCTGGCCCATGAGCACAAGCCGAAAATGATCATCGCTGGCTTCTCCGCCTACTCGCAAATCGTCGACTGGGCCAGGTTCCGCGAGATCGCCGACGAAGTGGGCGCTTACTTGCTGGTCGACATGGCCCACGTGTCAGGTCTGGTCGCGGCGGGAGTCTACCCGACGCCGCTGCCCCATGCCCACGTGGTCACCTCCACCACGCACAAGACCCTGCGTGGCCCGCGCAGCGGCGTGATTCTCTCCGCCGAGAATGACGCGGAGATCGAAAAGAAGCTGCAGTCCGCGGTATTCCCCGGCGGCCAGGGCGGCCCCCTGATGCACGTCATCGCCGCCAAGGCCATCTGCTTCAAGGAAGCCATGGCGCCTGAATTCAAGGCCTACCAGCAACAGGTGGTCAAGAACGCCCAGGCAATGGCGGGTGTGTTCATCGAACGCGGCTTCGACATCGTCTCCGGCGGCACCGAAGACCACCTCTTCCTGCTTTCGCTGATCAAGCAGGGCGTGACCGGCAAAGACGCCGACGCCGCCCTCGGCCGTGCGCACATCACTGTCAACAAGAACGCCGTACCCAACGACCCGCAAAGCCCGTTCGTCACCTCCGGCCTGCGCATCGGCACCCCTGCCGTGACCACGCGCGGCTTCGGCGAGCAAGAATGTAGCGACCTGGCCGGCTGGATCTGCGACATCCTCGACGTGCTGGCAAGCGGTGACGACACCAGCGCCATCGAAGCGCAGGTGCTGGACAAGGTCGCCGAGGTGTGTGCACGGCTGCCTGTTTACAAGTAATCAAACGCGGTAGCTCGATCTCTCCTGATCGCGCAATGAAGTGCGCTCCTACAAACCCGATGTGCGCACCCAGCCCCAGCAAGTAAAGCTTATTGGCTCAACGAGCTGAAATTTCCCGCTACCAGCAACGCCTCTACCCGCTGTAGGGGCGTTTCTGTTATGCTACGTCGATTAAATTTCAGTGCTTGACGCCTCCACGATTCAACGGTGACCCTCACATGGCAAAGCAACAGGAAGCAACGGATCTGCAGCGTGCGTTGAAAACCTGCAAAGGATCGTTCATGTCGGTCGGTTTCTTCAGCATGTTCGTCAATCTGCTGATGCTGGTTCCCCCCATGTACATGCTGCAGGTCTATGACCGCGTGCTCAGCACCCAGAGTGTCGATACGCTGGTCATGTTGACGCTTGTCGTGGTGTTCCTGTTCATGGTGATGGGAGGGCTGGAACTGGTTCGCTCACGCATGCTGGTCAGGGTGGGCAATCACCTGGATACCAACATCAACGAACGGCTTTACAGCGCCATGTTCCGACGCAGCCTGGTGGCGCAGGGCAGCCAGAGTGCACAGCCCCTGAGCGATCTGACCAGCCTGCGCCAGTTTCTGACCGGTAACGGGCTGTTTGCCTTTTTTGATGCGCCCTGGGTACCGGTTTACCTGGGCGTGCTGTTTCTTTTCCACCCTTGGCTAGGGATTTTCGCCACCTGTGCGGCCATCATTCTACTGGCGCTGGCCATCGCCAACGAGAAAGCCACCAAGCGCCTGATGGCAGAGGCCAACAGTGAGCATATCCAGGCACAAAACCTGGCTAACTCCAATCTGCGCAACGCGGAAGTGCTGCACGCCATGGGCATGCTGCCCGGCATCATGGGACGCTGGTCCAAGCGCCATCACGAATTCCTGGCCAAACAATCCCAAGCCAGCGACCGTGCAGGCGCTTTGACCAATACCTCCAAAGTGCTTCGCCTGCTGTTCCAGTCGATGATTCTGGGTCTGGGTGCCTTTTTGGTTCTTCAAGCCGAAATGACCGCCGGTATGATGATTGCGGGCTCCATCATCATGGGCAGAGCGCTGGCGCCGATCGACCAGATGATCGGCAGCTGGAAAGGCTTTGTCAGCGCACGCGGCGCCTATGACCGGCTTAATGAACTGCTCACCCAGATCCCCCGGGAAGAGCGCCGCATGTCGCTTCCTTCTCCCCAGGGCAAGGTCGACTTTGAAGGCGTGGCGGCCGCGCCCCCCGGAACGCGCATGGCTACGATCCGAGGCATCAATTTTTCCGCCGCAAAAGGCGAGCACATCGGTATTATCGGCCCCAGTGCCGCCGGTAAATCCACGCTGGCCCGCGTGCTGCTGGGCATCTGGCCCTCACAGGTGGGTGATGTAAGGCTCGACGGCGGGGTCATTACCCAATACAACCGTGATGAGATCGGCCCCTACATTGGCTACCTGCCCCAGGATATCGAGTTGTTCGACGGCACGATCAGCGAGAACATTGCCCGTTTCGGCGACATCAATGCCGAGCAGGTGGTCGCTGCCGCCAAGAAAGCCGGCGTGCACGAAATGATACTCGAGCTGCCCAATGGCTATGACACCATGATTTCATCCACCTCGGGTGCTTTGTCGGGCGGCCAGCGTCAACGCGTCGGGCTAGCACGAGCCCTTTACGGTAGCCCGGTGCTGGTAGTGCTGGATGAACCCAATGCCAACCTGGACGACGCAGGTGAGCGTGCGCTTTCTCAATCGATTGGCCAGCTCAAGGCGGAAGGCACCACACTATTTGTCATCAGCCACCGTACCAGCGTACTGAAGAACATGGACAAGCTGCTGGTCATGAAAGAAGGCCAGGTCAGCATGTTCGGCCCACGCGACGAGGTGTTGGCGCAATTCGCCAAGAAGTCCAAGGCGCAGGTAGGGCAGCAAAACGCAGCACGTCTATCCGCTATTCAGGGCGGCCGTGGCAGCGAGGAAACGTAACATGAGTAACGATAAACGCCAGCTATCCGCTGAATCAGAGATTGACGTTACACCGCAAGGGCCGGCAACGCTGGACGGCGAAGCACATGAAAAACTGCCTACCAGTGACAAGGGCTATCGCAAGCTCGGCTTTGGCATCTTGTTTATCGCCCTGGGCGGTTTTGTGCTGTGGGCTGTCACCGCCTCGTTGGCCGTGGCGGTGGTGGCGCCAGGTAGCGTGTCCATCGAATCGTTCAAGCGCACCGTGCAGCACCTTGAAGGCGGCATTGTCGAAGAACTCATGGTCGAGGACGGCGACAAGGTCGAGGCCGGCGATACTCTGCTGGTGCTCAGCGATACCCAGGCCCGCTCGCAGCTGGAAATCGCTCGCTCTCAGTACTTGATCAGCCGTGCCATGGAGGCACGCCTGCTCGCCGAGCAGGAAGGCGCCGAAATGCTGGAAATGCCGGAGGATATCCGAAACCCAGACAGCCCGCGCATGCAGCAGATCATTGCGGTTCAGCAAAGTCTCTTCACGGCTCGCCAGCAGTCGCTGAAAAGCACGCTGGAATCGCTGGACGAACAGATCGTGCAAATGCGCGAGCAGATTGACGGCCTGGAGCAGCGCATCAGCGTCAATAACAACCGCATCAGCTCACTGAGGGGTGAGGCGGAAGACTTTCGCTCGCTCTACCGTGAAGGGCTGGGCGATAATCAGCGCCTGCGCGAGCTGGAACGCCAAATTCTCCAGTACGAAGGTGATAACGCCGAGTTTCGATCCAACATTGCCCAGCTGCGCTCGCAGATCAGCGAAAATCGCTTGGAGCGTGAAATCCAGCAGCAAGAGTTCCAGAAGGAAGTAGGCGAGCAGTTGCGCCAGGCGCAGTCGCAAATCGCCGAGTCCATGGAGCAGATCGTCTCGCTATCCGACCAGGTAGAGCGTACCGTCGTGAAGGCACCGGTATCCGGCACGGTCGTCGGTAGTCAAGTGCACACCGAGGGCGCCGTCATTCGTGGGGGCGATACGATCATGAACATCGTGCCTTCCAATGATGGATTTGTCGTTGCAGCACGAATCCCGACCCGTGACATCGATAATATTTTTGTCGGGCAGTTTGCCGAGATTCGCTTCAGCGCCTTCAATCAGCGTTTGACCGACGTCATTGATGGCGAGGTGATTCACGTCAGTGCTGATAGCTTCGAAGATGAAGCCACGGGCGAAAACTACTATCGTGCGCGTGTGCGGGTAACCGAAAAAGGGCGAGAGAAAATGACCGAGCAAATGCAGCTGCTTTCCGGCATGCCCGCTGAAGTGATGATTCGCACCGGCGAACGCACCTTCGCAAGCTACATCGCCAAGCCGATCACCGATATGCTGGCTCGCGCCATTCGGGAGGACTGATGCAACGCACGACACGCACATGGTGTCGCTGGGCACCGCTGGCACTGGTTGTTTGGGTGGCAGCACCTCTGTCGGCGCAGGAAGATGTGCCCGCCAGCGAAGACGCCGTCGCCGAGCTGGAAGCGCTGGACGATGCCGGTGAAGAAACCCATCGCCTGCCCTCGTTGCCCGAGCTGTTTGTTCAGGCATTGGAGAACGATGCAGACCTGAGCCGTCAGCGCTATGAGCTGGAAGCCACGCGGGAAGAGCGGCCCCTGGCCCGCTCGCAGTTGCTGCCTCAGATCAGTGCCAGCGGCGGGTACCTCTGGCAGGACTCCACCAACATACAAACCGACCCGGATGGCTTCGGGCTTGATCAACCCGCCCAGCGCCCCGGCGAGTTCGACGACCAGTACTGGCAGGTTCAGCTGCAACAGCCCCTGTTCAGCCTGGAGCGTTGGCGAGGCCTGGATGTCGCCGACGCCCAGATCAGCGCCGCCGAAGTCCAGTTGGCCGTGGTGGAGCGCGATCTCGCCCTCAGCGTCAGCGAAGCCTATATCCAGGCTTATCTGGCCTCTCAGCGCCTGGGGCTGCTTAAGTCCCAGGAAGAATCGCTGGAATTGCAGGTGCGCCAGGCCAGTCGTGCCTACGACCTTGGCGTTGGTAATCGTGTCGACCTCCTTGAAGCGCAATCGCGCCTCGACCAGGCGATTGCCGATGCTGTGGAAGCGGAAAACGAGCTGGATAACGCCCTCAGCGAACTCGAGCGGTTGACAGGCACCCGTCCAAGCATGCGCGGCCTGGCGGTAGGTGAATTAGCCAACGTCGAGCTTCAGCGTGAATGGGGCGAGCCGGATGCCTGGCTGGCGCGCACCGGCCAGAACCTCAACGTATTGTTGGCCCAGGAAGAACAAAGCGCCACCGAAGCCGACACCAGCACTCGCCGTGCCGGCTATTACCCCGAGCTCAATCTCAACCTGAGCTATAGCGACCGAGAAAGCGACGACCAGCTGCGCACTAGCGAAGACTATACCGCACGCGTTGAATTCAGCATGCCCATCTACCGCGGTGGCTACACCAACGCGAGTGTGCGTCAGGGTGAAAAGCGCATTGAAGCTAATCAGGCGGCGGTAGACAACGAGCGCAATCTGGCCGTGCAAGAAGTGCGCACGCGGCTGCGTTCGCTCAACGGCGGGGTCCGGCGCCTGGAAGCGCTGAAGCAGGCCATCGAATCCAGCCAGCTATTCCTGGATGCCGCCGAGCGCGGTGAGCAGCTGGGGTTACGTGACCTGGTCGACGTGCTGGACGCCCGCGCCAGTCTCTACGACCAGCGTATCAACTACGTTGACACGCTCGGGGAATACGCCCTGGACAGATTAGCCCTGCAGTCCGCCGTCGGCGATCTCGAAAGTGACGATCTGGCGAAGGTGATGCAGCTGCTCGCCTCCATGACGACCAACGTTAATACGCCCATGGCAGCGGAATAACACCCGATGGCGGTTTACAAGCGTCCGCAGAGCAGTGACTGGCTCCGCCGAGCCATGCACTGCTTCGATGCCTCAATCGCGCTTGGCGTCTCGCTTCTGACCCTGTGGATGATGCCCGACATCGTCATCGACGGGCACGATTACCTGTTCCTCATTCTGATCGGTAGCTTGCTTTTGCCGGCCGTGGGCGAGCTGATCGGGCTTTATCAGTCCTGGCGGGGACGCAGTCTGTACACCATGTTAGGGGTTTACACGCTGGCATGGATGGTCACGATTCTGCTGCTCAGCTTATTATTGACCCTGCTGCAAAGCGTTCACCTTTACTCTCGCCTCTGGATGGGAACGGCCGCACTGTCGGTTTTTTTCATCGGCAATATGACGCGCATCGGGCTTTATCTTTATTTGCGCCGCATGCGTGCGTCCGGCCATAACCTCAAGCGCGTACTGCTTATCGGTCATGCGGCAAATCTGGCACTGCTTGAGAAAAACGTCACCGATACGCCCCACGCAGGTTACGTGATCGTCAAGCATCTTGTGGATAGTCAGGATAAGCGCTTTCTGGTCAATATTCGTCGCCTCGCGCAAGCGAGTATTTTTCAGCGTGACTTCGATGAGGTGTGGCTCGGCTACCCTCTCTCGGAAGGTGAAAGGGTGCGCCAGCTGATGGCTTTATTGGCCGCGGTACCTGCCGCCGTTCGTTACTTTCCAGACTTGCCGGACATTCGTCTACTCAATCATCGTATTGCCCAAGTCGCGGGGCTGTATTCGCTGGAACTGAACTACACGCCCTTGAACGGTCCGATGCGGATCGTAAAAAATCTTGAAGACCGTATCCTGGGACTTGTTCTTTTCGTGCTATTTCTGCCCGTAATGACCGCTATCGCCATCACTATCCGCTGCAAGATGGGCTCGCCGGTGCTGTTCAAGCAGGAGCGCCACGGACTGGATGGCAAGCGCTTCAAGATCTATAAATTCCGCACAATGTCGCTACACCAAAGCGCTACGACCGAGCAAGCCGCTCATCATGACCCGCGTGTAACGCCGCTGGGCGCATTTCTGCGCCGAACAAGCCTGGACGAGCTGCCCCAGCTCTACAATGTGCTGCAGGGAAGAATGTCGCTCGTAGGCCCGCGGCCACACGCCATGGATCATAATGATCATTACAAGAATCATATTGATATCTACATGCAACGTCACCGGGTCAAACCAGGCATGACAGGCTGGGCGCAAGTCAACGGCCTGCGGGGCATTACCGATGATGTTAAACTGATGCGTAAACGCGTGGAGTATGATCTTTACTACATCGAGCGCTGGTCATTAGGGTTTGATTTAAAGATTCTTGTCATGACGCTTACACGTGGTTTTATCAATACTCAGCCATAACAGATTATATTTATTGAGTTTTTGCTAAGGAGTGGTGGTGATTTTACCCGTTATCTTATCTGGTGGTTCAGGTTCACGTCTCTGGCCGGTTTCCCGTGAACACTACCCAAAGCAGTTCCTCAATCTACATCGAGACGATCTGAGCCTGTTGCAGGAAGCAACCCAGCGTGTGGCATCGTTGAGCGAAGCGGGGCCACCCATCATGGTGTGTAACGAGGAGCACCGTTTTCTGGTTGCCGAGCAACTTCATCAAACCGGCTGCCGTGATGCCCAGATTATCCTTGAACCATGTGGCCGCAACACGGCACCTGCCCTTGCATTAGCCGCGTTGACAGCGAAACAGACCGACCCCGAAACGGCCTTGCTGGTGATGCCAGCCGACCACGTTATCAAAGATGAAGCGGCGTTTCTCCAAGCCGTAGCGTCAGGCCTGGCGCTGGTTAATGAGGGAAAGCTGGTCACCTTCGGTATCAAGCCGCACACCGCGCATACCGGGTATGGCTACATTAAGCAAGGTCAACCGTTAAGTACCGGGTTTAGTGTTGATACATTTGTTGAAAAGCCCGACGCCGAGCGTGCTGCCGAGTATCTTGCAAGTGGCGATTATCTCTGGAACAGCGGCATCTTCCTGTTTAAAGCAGGGGACTATCTTGAAGCGCTGACCCAGTTTGCTCCCGATATTCTCGACGCATGCGAAAAGGCGTGCGCAGCGGGCACAAAAGACATGGATTTCCTGCGTATAGATGCCCATGCGTTTTCCCAGTGTCGCAGTGAGTCCATTGACTACGCAGTCATGGAACATACACGCGATGCAGCCGTGGTGCCGATGAACCCAGGCTGGAGCGATATTGGCGCCTGGGACGCGCTTTATGACCTCAAAGCAGCGGATCACCTCAATGACGGTAACGCACTGCATGGTGACGTCATGCTCCACGATACCCGCAACAGCTTGATTCATAGTGAAACAAGGCTGGTGGCGGCAGTCGGGGTTGAAAACCTCATTATCGTTGAGACGGATGATGCCGTGCTGGTCGCAGACCGCCGTCGTGCGCAAGACACCAAGCAGATTGTCAATGCCCTGAAGGTCGCGGGACGCAAGGAATCGCAGTCACACCAGCGTGTCTATCGGCCATGGGGCAATTATCGCACCATGGTGTTGACCGACAGCTTTCAAGTGAAAGAGATCGTGGTCAAACCTGGCGCAAAGCTCTCCCTGCAGATGCATCATCATCGCGCCGAACACTGGGTCGTGGTGCAGGGGACTGCCCAGGTGACACAGGGCGAAGGGCATGGGGATATAAGCAATTTAAAGAGCTTTCTACTTTCCGAAGACGAGTCAACCTACATCCCATTAGGCACGGTTCATCGTCTGGAAAACCCAGGTGTCATTCCATTGCATCTGATCGAAGTACAAACCGGCTCCTATCTCGGTGAGGACGATATCGTCCGCTATAACGACGACTACGGACGTAAATAAGCCAGGCGTGAAAAGGAATTACATGTTGAGGAGTCACATGTCGTCATGAAAGTCGCCATCGTTCACGACTGGCTGACCACCTGGGCCGGGGCAGAAAAAGCCCTGGCCCAATTGCTGGCCTGCTACCCCCAGGCGGAGATCTTTACCACCGTCAATTTTTTGAAGCCGGGCTCGGTTGCTTGCCTGGAAGGCCGTGCCATCCACACCAGCTTTATTCAGGCGCTGCCAGGTGCGCGTAAGCACTATCGTCGATACTTGCCCTTGATGCCGCTTGCGGTCGAGCAGTTTGATCTAAAAGGCTTTGATCTGATTCTTTCCAGCAGTCATGCCGTTGCAAAAGGGATTATTCCAGACCCTAACGCCATCCATATATGCTACTGCTACAGCCCGATGCGCTACGCCTGGGACATGCAGCACCAATACCTGCGGCAGTCCGGCAAAGAGAAAGGCATGGTAAGTATGCTGATGCGCTGGCAGTTGCACAGACTTCGTCAATGGGACTATCTAAGCGCACAGCGTGTCGACCACTTTATTGCCATTTCGGATTATATAAAAAGGCGTGTAGAGCTTTTCTATCGTCGGCCGGCTGCCGTTATTTATCCACCGGTAGAAATTGATAAATTTAATCCCAACCGGGAGCGCGGCGACTTTTATCTGACAGCCGCCCGCATGGTGCCCTACAAGCGCATCGACTTAATTATAGATGCTTTCAACCAGATGCCTGACCGAGAGCTTATCGTCATAGGTGATGGTCCGGATTTCGATACGCTGGCTGCCAAGGCGGCGCCTAATATAAAAATGCTGGGCTACCAGTCAGATGACATTCTTATTGATCATCTTGAGCGGGCAAAAGCCTTTGTCTATATGGCAGAGGAAGACTTCGGCATTCTGCCGGTCGAAGCCCAGGCGGCGGGTGCGCCGGTCATCGCTTATGGAGCAGGCGGTGCCGAAGAAACCATCGTCGATGGCCAAACCGGTATGCATGTACCCGAGCAAAACGCCGATGCCTTGAGGGCATGTATTGCCATGTTCGAAGCGCAGCAAGCGTCCGACCCCATGCATTACTCAACTGACGCGTGCGCTAAACAGGCTGAGCAGTTCGCCCAAGGCGTATTTACCGAGAAGGTGACGCACTTTATCAATGACAAAATGCGTCAATGAGTCAATGACTTGCGAGGCCGGCTTACTGACAGGTCAGCAAATGATAAAGCCTGTCGGCTGAATGCGCCCAGGTATATCGCTTGCTGATGTCAATTCCGAGGGCCGCATAGCGCTCTCGGCGGTTTGCATCTTGGAGTGCCTCACTGAGGGTATGGCGCATGTCATCGATGTCATATGGGTTAACAAGAAACCCTGCGTCACCAACGATGTCGTGCATCGACGTATCCTGACTGGTGAGTACAGGCACCCCGCAGGCCATCGCCTCAACCACCGGCATGCCAAAACCTTCATAGAGGGACGTATAAGCCAGCAACTCAGCGCATGCCACAATGGCGGGCAAATGCTGCTGAGGTACATAGCCCAATACATAGAGCTCCCCGGCTTGCTGAAGCTTCATCATGGTATTCGCGACCGTACGGTTGTCACCCCAGCCCTGCCCGCCAACGCAAACTAATGGCCATTGCTGGCGCAGGGGTTTGGGTAATTGGCAAAAAGCGCTTAATAGGGCGGGCAAGTTTTTACGCGGTTCAAGTGTTCCCAGCGCCAAAATATACTGCTGTGGCAAACATAATTGTTGTCTTGCCAGTGCCTTTTCGCCTGCAGACAAGGGGGCATACGCACGATGAGCAGCGGGCGGCACCACACCGATGGTGTCGGCATCAATGCCCGCGTAAGCTGCAATTTCGCGCTGCATCATATTGGAAATGGTAAGAAGCTGGCATCCGCTTTGGAGTGTTTGATCAATCTGGCGGGTCAAATATGCCACACGAGAAGGGGGATGGGCGCTGGGCATCACAATGTGCGATAGATCGTATATGGTGGCAGCGCGCTTACCTGCAAAGGGGTAAAGAGAAAGGCCTGGCTCCCAATAAGTAGCATCCTGCAAGGGGCGAGTCAGCCTTTCAAACTGGCGTTGTTGCCACCAGTTGCGCAAAGAATAGCTCAATGGAAGCTGTCGGGCGGCATGTTTTACACGCGAACCAACGCGCTGTCTTGCAGTCAGTTGGGTATCGTTATCATGGTCAAGCCATGACTGGGTCGTCTCCTGATCGAGTAGCTTCCCGCCGTGAAAGGCAGCGAATGCTTCCAGGGCATGGCGCTCCATTAAGTGGCCTAGAAGCTGTCGTGTATAATGCCCCACGCCGCTCAGTGGTGGGTTGGCGCAATTAAGGTTAGTCAGTAACTTCATGAACGGTTACACCATGCGGTATATGAATATAATTTATATATAAAACAGTTTGTTAGGAGGCAAGGTGCCAGAGGAAAAGCCGACAAGGCCGTATTTGGTTGATAACAATCCAGCGCTGAAGATACCTCAGTTAGAGCAGCGCATGGAGACAATGATCAGTGAACACTACATTGTACCAAAGCCCACCAAGCCGTTACCGAGCGTTACCCAACAAAAACGGCCGTCATTACTTCGCCGGTTATTGATCAGGGTCAAGCTAAGTCGCTGGGTCGTGGAATGGCTTCCTAAGCATCCAAGGTTATATCGTTATGCAAGAAAGGCATATCATATAGCTAAACGCATGGCGCGTAAAACATAAGGCTATCAAAAGGTTATCTAGTTGATAGCAGACATCTGAAAAATATGGACAGGGGCTATGATAAAATTTCGCCCCATTATTAACCAAGCAAACAGGAAAGCTAAGCATGGGTCATAACGCCTCAAAAACCGCGCTCATCACTGGGATTACCGGCCAGGATGGTGCCTATCTAGCCCAGTTGCTGTTAGATAAGGGCTATCGGGTGTGCGGGCTAGCCCCACGCAGAAGCTCTTCAGACGTCAATCTCTCGCGCCTTGAGTGGCTAGGTATCGAAAAGCACGTTGAGTTATTTGATGGCGACCTCGGCGACCTGGGTAGCTTGATACGCATGATGGAGAGCTGCCAGCCGGATGAAGTCTACAACCTTGCCGCTCAATCTTTCGTGCAGACGTCCTGGAGCCAGCCGGTGCTTACCGGTCAAGTGACTGGCGTAGGTGCGGTCAATGTACTTGAGGCGGTGCGTATTGCGCAGCCAAAGGCGCGTTTCTATCAAGCCTCCACGTCCGAAATGTATGGCCTTATCCAGGAGCCCATGCAAAGTGAAACCACACCGTTTTACCCACGCTCACCCTATGCAGCTGCCAAGCTGTACGCCCATTGGATGACGGTTAACTATCGCGAAAGCTTTGGTATTCATGCCTCCAGCGGTATTTTGTTCAACCACGAATCGCCATTACGCGGGCTTGAGTTTGTAACCCGCAAGGTCACGGATGGGGTTGCGCGGATAAAACTGGGGCTAGAAAGCGAACTGCGCCTTGGCAACATTGACGCCAAGCGCGACTGGGGGCATGCGCGCGATTATGTCAACGCGATGTGGCTGATGCTGCAGGAGGAAACCCCGGACGATTACGTCATCGCGACAGGCATTACCACCACGGTCAGAGACATGTGCGAAATAGCCTTCAGCTATGCCGGCTTGAACATGGACGACCACGTGGTCATCGACCCCAAGTTTTATCGGCCCGCGGAAGTCGAGGTGCTGCTTGGTAACCCAGGCAAGGCCCAGCAGCGGCTAGGCTGGAAAGCCGAGACTTCGCTCAAGGCCATGATAGAAGAAATGGTCGAAGCCGACATGCAACGGCTCGGGAGCCGCTAATGCAGGTGTTGGTGCCCAGTATGCAACGCATTCTTGTGACAGGTGCCAGCGGCTTCGTCGGGCACCACCTGCTGGCTGCCCTGCATGAAGCATGGCCAGATGCTCGATTACACGCCACGGTAAGTCGTCAAGGCACCACAGGGAGAGGCGGCGTTGCCTCTCCACGCACTACCCAGTGGCACTCGCTAGACGTCCGCGATGCTTCACAGGTCAACGAGCTGATCAACCGGCTCAAGCCGCAGGCCATCATTCACCTGGCCGCACAGTCGCACGTGCCCACAAGCTTCGAGCACACCCGCTATACATGGGACGTGAACCTTCAAGGCACACTGAATATTCTGGATAGCATTCAGCGTGAGTGCCCCGATGCGTTACTGCTCAATGTGGGATCATCCGACATGTACGGCGCCGCCTTCCGGCATGGTCACAAGGTCAGCGAAGACACGGCTTTCGAGCCCCTCAACCCCTACGCAGCCAGCAAAGCAAGTGCCGACCTGGCCGTTGGGCAAACGGCCGCCAGTCAATCACTGCGCGCGGTGCGGGCCAGGCCCTTTAATCATACCGGGCCAGGCCAAAGAGACGCCTTCGTGCTTGCCAGCTTTGCCACCCAGATCGCCCGCATAGAACAAGGCAAGCAGTCGCCGGTGCTCGAAACCGGTGACCTAACGGCCGAGCGTGATTTCATCGATGTTCAGGATGTCTGCCAAGCCTATATTGAACTCCTTTCGCTGCCGGAAGAGGGACAACGCGGCCAGGCCTACAACATTGCGTCTGGCCGATCGATGGCGATTGGCGAGCTGCTCCAGAAGCTACTGAGTTTATCCAGCGTCGCAATCGAGCATCGCCTGGATCCGGCACGTCAGCGCCCCTCAGACATCCCCGTTGTGCAAGCGAGTACCGAGGCAATTCACGCGGCGACCCGCTGGCAACCCAGCATCTCATGCGAAACCATGCTTTCCCGTTTGCTGGACGACTGCCGTCAACGGCAACGCCAAACGCCCTAAGCGAGTTAAACAATGAACTTGGCATTACTGTACCACCTAACGCGACAGGATCTTGTCGACCGCTATGCGGGCTCGATACTCGGCGCGGCATGGACCTTCATCATGCCGCTCGTCAACATCCTCATCTTCACGCTGGTGTTTTCTCGTATCATGGGAATGCGGCTAGGCGAGCTGGGCGTAGAGCTTGGCCAATACAGCTACAGCGTGTATCTGGTGATCGGCGTGCTGGCATGGAACCTGTTCGCCAACACCCTCAGTCGTGTTACCCACGTCTACCATGACAAGGCCGCCATTATCGGCAAGGTCAACATATCGCTGTTTTTTTTACCGCTCTACATCCTCTTGTCAGAGCTGGTTATTTACGTCATCGCCAACGGCTTTTTCCTCATCTTCCTTTTTAGTATCGGCTTCGAGTTCAGTTGGCACTGGCTGTGGTGGCCCCTGATACTGGTGGTTCAGCAGACGCTCGCCTACTCGATTGGTCTCATTTTTGCCACCTTGAGCGTCTTCATACGCGATATCAAGCAGTTTGTCGGAGTGCTGACGCAGCTATGGTTTTGGCTTACCCCCATTGTGTACGTGATCACGATTCTCCCTGAAAACTGGAAGCCTCTGTTCATCCTCAATCCTTTCTATCACGTCGTGAACGCACTTCGTGATGCGCTAATGCTGCAAACCGTGCCCAGTCTGCTGCCGCTGATAAGCATCATGCTCATTGCCTTGATCATGCTGCTGGCGGGTATGCAGTTAGGTCGTCGGCTCGAACGTGATATTCGCGATTTCATTTAAGAGGTGGGCATGATCCAGGTAGATAACATCACCAAGCACTTTCGGTTCTATGCCCGTCCGTCCGACCGGCTAAGAGAGATTATCACCCGAAAGCCGCGCCACCACTCGCACATAGCCCTGGATGGCATCAGCTTCAACGTCGCCGATGGCGAAACCCTGGGGATTCTGGGCCGCAATGGGGCTGGCAAGTCGACCTTGCTCAAGCTGCTAACCGGCGTGTTACTGCCAGACAGTGGCGACTTCAAGGTAGAGGGCCGCATTACCGGATTACTGGAGCTGGGTACCGGCTTTGACAGTAATTTAACCGGTGCGCAGAACATCCTCGCCAACGGCTTGCTGTTGGGCATGACCGTTAAAGAAGTCGAAGCGCGGCGCCAGTCCATCATCGATTTCAGTGAACTGGGCAGCTTTATCGATGAGCCCTTGCGCACCTATTCGTCCGGCATGGTCATGCGCCTTGCCTTTGCGATAGGCATACACGCCGACCCATCCTGTTTCGTTATTGATGAGGCGCTTTCGGTGGGGGATGCCCATTTCCAGCAAAAATGCATGCGCCGCATTCGTGAATTTCGGGCGGCCGGTGGCTCGATTATCTTTGTGTCCCACGACCTCAACGCGGTCAAAATGCTCTGCGACAGCGTCATCGTGCTGGAAAAAGGTAACGTGGTCTTCCAGGGGCCGGCGGAAGCGGCGGTCAATACCTACAACCGCCTGCTGGCTGAAGATACCGACCTGGACGGGCAAGCCATTCACACCGCCCACTACGGCACCGAGGAAGCCACCATTGCCCACTGCGAGTTGATCGGCGCCGATAGTCAGAGCAGCGCGCTCACCAGCGGTGAGCAAGCCGAAATTCTCATTGACATACACGCCCACGAGGATCTGCCCGACATCACCCTGGGGCTAATGGTGCGAGACCGCTTTGGTCAGGATATTTTTGGCACCAACACCTGGTATATGAACCAACCACTGGCCATGAAAGCCGGCGAGCAGAAGCGCTGTCGCATGACGCTGGATATGTGGCTGGCGCCAGGCAAGTACACGTTGACGTTGGCGCTTCATGAAAGCAGTGACCACACGCGGCGATGCTATCAATGGTGCGATAACATTCTGCGCTTTGATATTGCCGGGATAAGAGGGCACAGCTTTGGCGGTATTTGTCGGCTGCCGCTCACCTGTCGTTTTGAACCCCTTGACCCCCAAGGCACGCACGCCCAGGAAGGCAGCCATGTTACTGAATAACAACCCGCAACTGGATACCCAGCGGCTATCGGCCAAGGTGCGTCAACGTCTGGATGGTCTGGACGAAGCGCCGCCGTGGCGCGGAGAGACCCTCTGGCAGCAAAGCCTTGAAGGCCAGGTGGTCAATCTGGGCAGTACCCGCCAGCGTCAGCTAGGCCGAGCCACCGACTACGCCAGCCTGTTGGCCCTGCCCACGCCGGCCTTTGTGGAAGAAAGCTGTTACTACCTGCTAGGGCAGCTGCCCGAATACAGCCAGTACCACGAGCATCTGGCCACGCTGCTGTCCGGCGAGGAACGCGAGAAATGGCTGCTCTCCCTGGCGAAACAGCGCGATGCGTCTCAAGCGGCTCTCTCGACCGCATTGCCCGGGCTGGAAAAAGGGCTGGCCCGGGCCCGCATCAAATACCTGCCCAAGCTGGGCCGCGTCATCAGGCAAGCATGGAGCCTGTTGAAGCTGGATGACTTTCGGCGACGTATGCAGCATTTTATTCACCTGCAGAACGCCCGTTACGACGCATTGCTCGAACTGCATCGTCAGCAAGCCCAGACGCTGGCGGAGCTGCAGGCGGCTCAGGGCAGATTAGCGGCCGAAAACGCCATTCTGACCCAACGGCTCTCGCAGCAAGGCGCACCGACTGCAAGTGCCGCCACATCGTCATCGGCATCTCATCAGGTCGCAGCCTCTCAGCAGTCACTGGTCATGGAAGATACCGAGGCGACCCCCGAGCGAGATTTTTATCTCGCCCTTGAGGCGCGTTTTCGGGGCTCTTTGTCGAGCATCGGCGAGCTGATGAAAGAGCACCTTCCGCACCTGGCCAACACGCCACCGCTCCACCACGGCAAGGCGCTGCTCGACCTGGGGTGCGGCAGGGGAGAGTGGTTGGCCCTGGTAGAGGCAGAGGGCTACCGCGCCTGGGGAGTGGATCTCAACGAAACCAATGTCAAGATTACCCGAGGGCGCGGGCTGGACGTCCGCTATCAGGACGCCCTAACGGCGCTTGCCGAATGTGACGATGACAGCCTGGGCATGATCACCTCGTTTCACCTGATCGAGCACTTGAGCCACCAGCAGCTACGCACCCTGCTTCGCGAAGCGCTGCGTGCTCTGGCTCCGGAAGGCCGCTTGTTGCTTGAAACGCCCAACCCGCAAAACCTCCTGGTAGGCAGCTGCAACTTTTATCTTGACCCCACCCATGTGCGCCCCATACCGCCGGATTTTCTGCAGTTCCTCGCCGAATACAGCGGGTTCGAGCACGCCGACATCATGCCGCTGCACCCCGTTGATCCTTCGCTACGTCTTCCCGATGAAGGCGAAACCTCGCGCCGGCTCAACCACTACCTCTACGGCCCGCAAGATTACGCCATGCTGGCCGTAAAAGCCGCCACGACGCCCCCCATGGACACCGAGGAGACACACGGATGACCCACGTCACAACGGCCATTCATCAATTTCATCACGGTGTGGACGTCGGTGATGGCGTCACCAACAGCATGCTGTTCATCCGCAAGCTATTGCGTCGGATGGGGTTTGCGTCTGAGATTTTCGCCGCCAACATACCCGGCACCCTGCAAGGCGAGATCAAGCCGTACCACACACTGGAAGACAGCAACGCCGACACCACCGTCCTGCTGCAGCATCATTCGATGGGCCATGAGCTGGGCAACTGGCTGGTCAACCTGGCTATCCCCCGCGTACTGGTCTACCACAACATCACGCCCGGCGAATTTTTCAGCCCCGGCAGCGACTACCGCCGTTACGCCGAGCTGGGCCGTGAGCAGCTTCGTCACTGGCGGGACGCCTTTATCGGCGTGATTGCCGTGTCGGACTTCAACGCTCAGGATCTTGTGGCACTTGACTACGATCCCGACCGGATCAGCGTCATACCGCTATTGGTCGACATGGACAAGCTGGCACCCCCGGTGGGCGAGACCACCTTGCCGCGCCTTGCCCATGCGCTGCACCCCGCCTTGAAAGACCGGCCCGCGCTTGTGTTCATCGGGCGCATCGTCGAGAACAAGCGCCAGCACTTACTGCTCGAAATGCTCTGGTACCTGCACCGCCTGAGACAAGACACCCGCAACGCCCCGTTACCGATGCTGATACTGGCCGGTGGCGGCACTAACAGCCCCTATGGCCACTTCATTCGCCAGCGAACCCACCAGCTGCATCTGGATGACAGCGTCATCATGCCCGGCAAAGTGGACGATACCCTGCTCAGCGCCCTTTATCAGCAAGCCGACGCATTCGTGTGTGCCAGCGCCCATGAAGGCTTTGGCATGCCGTTGCTCGAAGCCATGGTGGCCCAATGCCCCGTCGTCGCCATGAACACCAGCAACATCGCCCATACATTGGGGGAGGGCGGGCTTGTGCTCAACGACCAGGCGCCCGCCGCCATGGCAGCCGCCACCGAGTTGCTGCTGGAAGACCCGGCATTGCGCCAAACCGTACTCGAAGGGCAGCAGCGCGCGCTTGACCGCTACCAACCCGAGGTCATTGCCGAGCAGTTAAGCCACTGGTTGGCGCACACCTTGCGCATTACGCCACCCGCCAGCCCCAACGACGCAAAAGGAAACTAACGCGGCATGCAGACACTCACCGCCCTCCATCAGTTTGCTGTTACCTATTCCGCGGGCGACGGCATCACCAACGGCATGTTGTTTATCCAGCGCATTGCCCGCGCCTGGGGGCTGCCATCGCGTATTTACGTCATTGATGCCGAGGACAACGAGGACGATGTAGCGGACTACCAAGCTTACCAGCCCCAGCCAACCGACCTGCTGTTGATTCACCACGGCAGCGGTAACCCGCTCGAACACTGGCTGAAATCACTGCCGTGCTACAAGGTGCTGGTCTATCACAACATTACCCCCGAGCGCTTTTTCAGCACCGATCATCCCGCTATTCCGGTATTGCGCCACGGTAGAGAGCAACTCAGCCAGTGGCATACCTGGCTGGACGGGGCGCTGGCCGACTCCGAGCATAACCGCCAGGAGCTATTGGCCGCCGGGTTCCCCGAAGCGACGACCACCACATTACCGCTACTGGTCGACCTCGCCCGTTTCAGCGCCATTGGCAGCCCGCCCGCCAGCGAGCTGACCCGTAAAGCGCCCGATGAGATCCCCCAACAGGCGTATCAATTGCTGTTTGTCGGCCGTTTGGCCGGTAATAAGAACCAGGCAGGGTTGATCACCACGCTAGCGGAAATGCAAACGCGCAGCGCCTGGCCGGTGGCGTTAACGCTGGTGGGCGGCGGCGACCCCGCCACGCTTGAAGCGCTGCGCGAGCAGGCCCATCAGCTCGGCCTTGCCGACCACGTACACTTTGCCGGCAAGGTGGACGACCCGACGCTTCACCGCCACTATCAACAGGCCGATCTTTACCTCAGCCTCAGTGAGCACGAAGGCTTTGGCATGCCGTTGATCGAAGCCATGGCCCATGATGTTCCCGTTGTCGCCTACGCCGCCCCGGACAGCAGCATCGCCGACACCGTTGGCGATGCCGGGCTGCTACTCGTCGACAAGGACCCCAGCGCCGCCGCCGCTGCCGCCTTGATGGTGCTGGAGAACGCCAACCTGCGCGCCCGGCTCATTGCTGCCCAGCGTGAGCGGCTTGCGCATTTCTCACCGCCGGTACTGGTTGACGCCCTCGCCAACTACCTGGCGCAGTTGGGGTTGCAAGCACCCAATCCAACCCCCAGCCTTGCCAGCGGCTTACCGCCCCGGCGTCAACTGCGTATTGAAGGGCCGTTCGATTCCAGCTATAGCCTGGCACTCGTCAATCGCGAGATCACCCAGGCCCTGCTGGCGCAGCAGGTGGACGTTACCCTGCACAGTACCGAAGGCGGCGGCGATTTCGCGCCGGACAACGCCATTCTTGACCACCGTCCCGGCCTCGCCGAGGCGCACCGGCAAGCGGCTGCCCCCGCCTGGTACGACGCCGGGCTCAGGCTCTGCTACCCACCGCGTACCACCGAGTTACCTGGCAGGCACCGCCTTATTCATACCTATGGCTGGGAAGAATCGGTGTTTCCCCACGCCCATGCCCAGGCATTCAACGCCCGGCTTTCAGCGGTCACCACCATGTCGCGCTACGTCTCGCGAGTGTTGGCCGACAGCGGTGTCAAACTGCCGCTGCCGGTCACTGGCGTGGGCACCGACCACCTGACGTCTATCACGCCCGACCCCGACGCCATTGCCCCATGGTTCCCGGCACCACAGACAGGCGCCACGGTAGCAACACCACCGCTTACGTTTCTGCACGTCTCGTCCTGCTTTCCGCGTAAAGGTGTAGATGTGCTGCTTGCGGCCTGGGCTCAGGCGTTCACCCAGGCGGATAACGTCCAGCTGGTGATCAAAACCTTCCCCAACCCCCATCACGATATCGACCAGGCAATTGCCGACTGGCGGGCGCAGACCCCCGAAGGCGCCCCCGTGACGGTGATCAACCAGGATCTCTCCGCCGAGGCCATTCGCGCATTGTATCAGCAGGCTGATGTGCTGGTCGCGCCCAGCCGCGGTGAAGGCTTTGGCTTGCCCATGGCCGAAGCCATGTGGTGCCACCTGCCGGTGATCACCACCGGCGCCGGCGGTCAGCGCGATTTTTGCACCCCCGAGACGGCCTGGCTGATCGACTACCAGTTTGCCCGCGCGGCCACCCACATGGCGGAGTTCAATTCGGTATGGGTCGAGCCGGTCACGGCCCATCTTGCCGGGCTGATGGGCGAGTTTTATCACCACCACCAGCAAGGCGGGCTGGCGCAATGGGTAACCCCCCGCTGCGAGGCGGCCTACCGGCTGATCAGCCAGGAGCACACCTGGGCGGCGGTGGCCCGGCGCCAACGCCAGGCCGTTGAGACGCTGGAACACCAACCGCTGCTGACTCCGCGCCCGCGTATCGGCTGGGTCAGCAGCTGGAACAGCAAATGCGGCATTGCCACCTATTCGCGCCTCCTGGTAAGCC
Organism: Vreelandella gomseomensis; assembly: GCF_031451645.1. Lineage (NCBI taxonomy): Bacteria > Pseudomonadati > Pseudomonadota > Gammaproteobacteria > Oceanospirillales > Halomonadaceae > Vreelandella > Vreelandella gomseomensis. The sequence continues at coordinate 149,056 of NZ_JARWAI010000010.1, forward strand.
CTGCGCTCGCTGGACAGGTCACCGTGCTGGCCGACCACACTCCCGCCCGTATTGCTGAAGACGACGCCAATGTGGTGCGCTGCTGGCGGCAAATCGCCGGTGACGGAAAGGGCGGCTACGACGAAGACCCGCTGGATGACTTGCTGCATGAAATTCGCCAGCGCAAGCTGGAGATCGTCGTCTTTCAGTTCAACTTCAGTTTTTTTGGCACCGCCCCTTTATCAGCGCTGCTGGAAACGCTTCACGACGAAGGCATTCAATGCCTGGTGTTTTTCCACTCCACCGCCGATGTTACCTGGGGTACCCTGCAAAAAAGCCTGCAGCACATGGCCCCGGCGCTGCGCCGCTGTGCCCGCATCATGGTGCACAGCGTTGGCGACCTTAACCGCCTCAAGCACATGCACCTGCACGATAACGCCACGCTGTTTCCTCATGGCGTAATGGCCAGCCCCGAGGCCACAGCGCCCCAGGATCCACGCTTTCAGGCCCTCGCCGACAAGACGGTGATCGCCTGCTACGGTTTTTTGCTGCCCCACAAGGGTGTTCACGAGCTGATAGAAGCCTTCGCAATCCTCGCCGACCAGGCGCCGCAGCGCCATCTATTGTTGCTTAACGCCCTCTACCCGGCGCCCCCCTCAGAAGAGGAGGCCCAGCGCTGCAAAGACACCATAGCCCGGCTAGGCCTAGAGCAGCGCGTGACAATGATCAATGACTTCCTCCCCGACGAGCAAACGCTTGGCTGGCTGCAGGCTGCCGACCTGCTGGTGTTCCCCTACCAGCATACCCAGGAGTCATCCTCGGCGGCGGTGCGCTGGGGGCTCGCCAGCGGCAAGCCGGTGGCCTGCACCCCGCTGAGTATTTTTGATGACGTGGCCGAAGCCGTCACCTGGCTGCCCGGTACCCAGCCCGCCAACATGGCAGAAGGTATCGACGCACTGCTCAACGATCCAGGCGCCCGGCAGGCCCTGGTGCACCAGGCCGCCCACTGGGTTAGCGCCCACGATTGGGCGCGGTTGTCGCAGCGTTTAAACGGCTTGTTGACGGCGCTTGCAAGGCCGCCTGTCGCCTGATCAAACGGGCATCAGGCCCGCTGGATGGGGCGGGTTTGTCGCCCTAGCCTTCATGTAAGAGGGGGGTTTTTTAGCGCTTGCCTAAGTGACGAGGTAATGAGAGAGTAACATTCGCAAATTAGCCTCATCCTGGATGACGCTAACTTACATACGGCCCAAGGTGAAAGGAGCGCCTGGCGCAGGTACATGAGATTAAAGGGCCGTCGATGGACGAATCCGAGTAATCAAACACTGTTCTTGCAAGCGTGTTTTTTTTGCTTTTAACTGTATGTCGATTGGCAGAGGCTATGCTAGTCTACTCGCGGCACAAGCGCTTAATGGCTGAAATGTCTCGCCAAGTGCCAACAGATCTTGCTAATGGGTGAAGCGTTTGACATCATCAATCAGCAGTTCTATAACATCATCGCCTCAACGGGGTGTTCATACCCCACAACGGGGTATGGCAATGCAGGCCGAGGCCGACGGGTCTAGGTGCCTTCCATGGCACCGGTGGTCTGTAAATGTCGATTCGACAAACTAACGGAGTTTGAACTCATGGAAACAACTAACGCTATTCAGCAAATTTATATCGGCCTGCTGGGCCGTGCCGCAGACCAAGAAGGCCTGCAGTACTGGACCGACGAAATCGAAGCGGGCACGCTGACGCTTGAACAGCTGCGCGCCAACATCGTTGAAGAGCAGCCGGAATACGAAGCGACCTTCGGCGGCCAGACCCGCGCGCAAGTCGTTTCTCAGCTGTACGCTAACCTGTTCAACCGTGCCCCGGACGACGAAGGCCTGCAGTACTGGGTTAACGGCGAAGGCGCTGGTGTTAACATCGATCAGCTGGTACTGGCCCTGGTAAATGGTGCTTCTGCTGCTGACACGCTGGTACTGGACAACCGTACTGAAGTCGCTAACTACTACACCACCGAGCTGGGCGCTGAAGGTTCTTTCGACGCTGAGCTGGCTGCAGCAGTTATTGCAGACGTGGACGGTACGCGTGCTTCTGTAACGCAAGCTAAAACGTCTGTTGACAACGGCGACATCGAAGCACCGACGGCGAATGAAGGCCAAACCTTCACGCTCACTGATAGTGTCGGCGAGAACATCGTAGGTACTGCTAACAACGATACTTTCCGTGCTCTTGTCGATAACGACACTGACACTGGCGGTACTAGCACCCTGAACGTTAGCGACACTATCAACGGTATGGGCGGCACTGATACGGTTAACCTAACCTTCGTCGATAGTGACGGTACTTCAGCCGACGCTGCATCTCTTCCGACTGGCGTCGCTTTCGACAATGTCGAAATCGCTAACTTGAACCTCACCAATGCTGGTGCTGCGTTTGCCGCTGCTATCAACACCAGCGCTTTTGCTGATGCTGAGCAAATCTGGCAGATTGATAACACTAGCGGTAACGCTGCTGGTAACTTTGCTGGTGTGACTGGTCTGACTGCTGATGTTACCGCTGGCTTCCGCAGCGATGGATCTGCTACAGCAGACTTGGCTACTGGCGTGGTGCTGACTTCTGGCGCTACTGTTCAAGAAGCGAATCTTGCTGTTGATGGTATCGGTTCTACTTCTGACTTCACTTTTGCTGGTGCCGGATTGGAGACTTTGAATATCTCGGGCAGCATGCGTGACGGTACCATCCTAGAAATTAACGATGCTGGTCAAGAAGAGACCATCAACATTGGCCTCGCAGGCAATGTTGAAGTGAACAGCACTGGTGTTGCCGGTGGTGTTTCCGGTCTGACTACTGCTACCACCATTGACCTGAGCGATTCTACTGGCAACATCACCATGAACGTGACTGATGCTGGTGCTCTGGAAACTCTGACTGGCGGCGCAGGCAACGACAGCCTGACCGTTGATCTGGAAGATGGCAATGACGTTACTGTAAATTCTGGAGCTGGTAACGATACTGTTGTTCTGGCTGGTAGCGGTGCTGGTGCTAACAACGCCTCTACCATCACTTTTGGTGCTGGCAAAGACACGCTTGATATCAACACCATTAGCAACATCTTTGATGCTGACGAAGCTGACTTTGAAGCAGGTATCATCACCGTAGCCGACTTCAATGTATCCGAAGACGTGCTGGATCTGGGTGGTGCATCTACTACCTTGACTAACACTCAGTTGGATAACATCGCTGGTCAAGACAACCTGTTTGATGCTGCTGGTCAAGCTATCACTGAAGCTGGTGCTAACGGCTTGGCTGTCTTCAACTATGGCGATAACGCTTACGTTATTCAAGATGAAGGTACAGGCTCGTTTGATTCAGGCGATGGCCTCGTTGAGCTGACTGGCGTTCAGGTTGAAGACTTCAACGCTCAGAACTTCGTTGCCTAAGATCCCAGGTCTTATGCGCCACTGACATTGCTCAGTGACCAGAAACCCGTCTCGAAAGAGGCGGGTTTTTTACGTTTGGGCTGTATAGAGAGCATCTTTGTCGTTGCATAGGGGGCATTCTGTCGCGCAAAAGAATAATTGAGCGCGCGCCTTATAAATTACCTTTTTTCAGGCCGGTGATGGCGAAGTGGTAGGCATCAAAGTCCAATAACGATGGTTCGCGTGATCGGTTTTCGAGAGTGCAACCCATTGGGTCATGGTACCTCCTTGAAAATTAGGTATAAAAAACCCCCAGCCGAGGCCGGGGGTTCTGTGTCACTGAGCAAGCTCAGTGGAGCGTAAGACCTGGGGTCTTAGGCGAGGAAGTTAACACCAGCATCAATGTCTGCAACGCTCATGCCGGTAAGTTTGATAAGGCCATCGCCGTTTTCAAACCCTGTGTCACCTACAGCGACTTCGTTAAAGATGTAGGCATCACCACCAAAGTCAAATACGGAGTATTCACCTTGAGTAGTTGCAGTTGATGCCAGGTCAAGCGCGGCTTCAAGATCTGCAGCGGCAGTAATGTTCGCCTGCTCGGTGTTGGTCAGAACATCGCGACCACCAAGAGCTGAAACATCAATAACGTCTTCAGAGGCATTGAAGTCTTCTACAGTAATCATGCCAGCTGCAAAGTCAGTAACATCTGCAACGTTAGTCAGAGCAGTATCAACAACAAAAGTGTCGTTGCCTTCACCTAGAGTGACGCTGGTAGCGGTATTATTAGTATCGCCAGTACCATTAAGCGTAAAGGTATCGTTACCTTCGCCCAAGTCAAAGCTAGTATCAGCTTCATCGCTGATGGCAGCAGTGATGTTGTCGTTGCCTGAGCCGCTTACGAAAGTTTCGAGGTCAGTCAGTAGGGAAACATTGGTAGAGGTTCCAGCGTTACCGATAGCGCCGGTAGAGGCTGACAGGTCAACGCTTGTTGCAGCTGTGAAGTCAGAGATGTCCAACAGAACGTCAGAGCTGAACTCACCGGTGACTTCGGTTACGCCTACGGCACCGCCTGTACCGGAAGTCGAGCTATCGGTGACAGTCAATGAACCCGGGCCTGCAGGGGTAGCACCATCGTCATCAACGGAGCCAGAAATGGAAACGCTGGTCAGGCTAGTACCGGCAACATCCAGTGCAGAACCGTCATCTACGTTATCAAGTGCAACAACACCGCTCTCGCCGGTGAAAGTTACAGTCGCAGTAGCTGCGGTGTCACGGAAACCAGCTGCTTGGCCTTCAGCAACGCCAGCAATATCGTTTGCATCGTTAACTTGCCAAACTTGCTCAGCACCGGCGAAAGAAGTGGCGTCTAAGTTAGTAACTTGACCAGTACCGTCTGAAACCAAATTAACTACTTCAACGCTGGAAACATCAACACCGGCCGGTAGATCAGCATCAGCAGTAACAGTCAGGTTAAATGTATCGTTACCACCACGGCCGTCGATGGAATCACTAGTTTGGAACGTTTGGGCCAACACAGCGCGGAAAGTGTCATCAGCTGCTGAACCAACAACATTCTCGCCGACACTATCAGTGAGCGTCGTTTTATCCCTCTGCTAAACGGCTGATTAGTAAAAAGTTGATGTACTTTGCGTTGTCTGTTTCGACTCTACAACGACGCTACCACTTCCTATTCGATACTTTTTCTCTGTTTTGTTCGCTTGATTTAACCGCCACAGTTTTCGTTTCCTGACCACGGAGACGAAACGGTGCCTGTACAAAAATTGACCGATGCTGGTGTGTTAACACTGCACTGCCCAGAAGGGCGCAGCCATAGTGAGGTGTTCGATACCTTGATGCGTGGCCTGTACGTGGATGTAATGGCCAATGGCCGTTTAGCGTACCGGGTGCGTTATCGCTTACATGGCAAACAGCGGGTGTTCACCCTGGGGGATGCTCGCTTGCTTACGGTAGAAGAAGCGCGAGCGGCGGCACGTACGACTTTACGCAGGGTGTTAATAGGTGACGACCCGAGGAGTGAAGTGCTGCCGGAGCAAGGCCCCACCCTGGCGGCCTTTTTCCTTGAGCAGTATTTGCCTTATGTGAAGAGTTACAAGCGCAGCTGGAGCACGGATGAAACGATGCTTCGTCAGCATTTAATTCCTGCCTTTGGCGAACGAGCGATGGGCAGCGTGATACCGCCCGATGTTGCTAGGCTGGTAGAGACGATGCGTGGGCGAGGCTATGCGGCAGGTACCTGTAACCGCGCCTTGGTGCTACTGCGTTATGGCTACACGTTGGCGCTGCGCTGGAATATTGAAGGCGTAGAGCAAAACCCCGCCAAGGAACTAAAAGGCTTGAAGGAGGATAACCGCATTGAACGGTTTTTAACCCCCGACCAAACCCAACATTTGCTGGTGGCGGTGCGCAAAAGCCAAAATCCGCTGCTGGCCTCTATTGTGGCCTTTTTGATTTACACCGGGGCGCGTAAGCGTGAAGTATTAGATGCCCGCTGGAGTGATATCGATGTATCGCGCAAGCTGTGGCGCATTCCTAAAACCAAATCGGGCAAGGTGCGCCATGTGCCGCTTTCGATGGGCGCGTTGCAGTTATTGGCAGCGTTACGGGCAGAGCACCCGCCGTTGGACGGGCTCGTGTTTGCCAATCCCTGCACGGGGCGCCCCTTTGTATCCATATTCCACAGCTGGGATACCGCCCGACAGCGAGCAGGGCTACCTGAATTGCGTCTCCACGATTTGCGCCACAGCTTCGCCAGCTTTCTGGTCAATGCCGGGCGCAGTCTCTACGAGGTGCAGGAACTGCTCGGCCATGCGGATATTCGCACGACGTCACGCTATGCTCATCTCAGCCGCGAGCGTTTGTTTGAGGCGGTAGAAGCGGTGCCGCTGATCAAGGGTTAACCCCACAAGCAGGGCCGCTAGCCAGTCGCCATGGCGAACCGATACACTATGCCTCGTTTAAGCCATGCCTCACCTGTTTACGGTGACGCATGGCAGTTCTATGACTCAATGAGGTATGTCAGTGACCCAATGGATTGCGCTCTCAAAAACCGGCCACGCCGATACCCTTTACTGGCCTCGTGATGGCTACCACTTCGCCAGCGACCAGCAAGTGGTGCCGGTGCTACTCGCCGAGCTAGGCAAGCTGTTACCGCACTACGCCCTGGGCTTCGTCAAAGAGGGCGAGCGTTACCAGCCCGTGGCCATCACCGGATTGGGCCAAGGCAATCTGTACCTTCACCCGGAAGGCAAATGGTTGGGCAACTATGTCCCTGCCGCGCTGCGCGGGTATCCCTTTCGCTTGGCCCAGCAAGAAGACCAAACGGTGTTGTGCGTGGCGCAAGACCATCTGACCGATGACGATGCGGCCAAGCCGCTGTTTGATAACGACGGCAACCTCGCCAAAACCGTGTCGGATACGCTGGAATTTCTCAAGCAGTGCGAGCAGAGCCGCCAAGTGACCAACGCCTGCGTACAGAAGCTGGCAGACGCCGGGGTGATTGAAGAATGGCCCTTGCAGATCGGCCGGGGTGACGACCAACAGCCTTTGAAAGTGAACGGCCTGCACCGCATCAGCGAACAAGCGCTCAACGCCCTTGATGCCGAGACCCTGCACGGCCTGCGCGGCGGCCCGCTCTCCCTGGCCTATGCCCAGATGCTCTCGACCCACCAAGTCAGCGAACTGACCAAGCGGGCTGAGCTACTGGCGAAGGTGAGTGACACCCACGAAGTCCCCGAGAACCTGGACAGCGTGCTGGATGGTATGGGCGATGACGACGATTTGACGTTTGATTTTGATAGTTGAAGATGGGGCGCTATCGGATGATTTTACGTAATACATTAGCGTCTTAGTTTGTAATATTTCTGACGTGAGTTGTTATAGTTTCAAAATCAGTGAGTAACGCCCAACTCCGCCCAAACAGTTATTTTTTCTCGATTTGGTACATGTCGAGGCGAGTGCTTCTCTCAGCCTTTTTTGTTAGGTTGTCTTTGTGTGCTCAGCTGTTCAGATCAACCTAAAAAGGAACATTACATGGCCGCTTCCGACATTCAGAAAATCTACCTGGGTCTTCTTGGTCGCCCTGCGGATGCTGAAGGACTGGCGTATTGGAACGAGCAAATCGAGGATGGCACACTGACGCTTGAGCAGCTGCGCGCCAATATCGTTAATGAGCAGCCGGAGTTTGCCGACGGCCCCGGCCAAATGAGCCGTGCGGACTTCGTCGCCCAGCTGTACCTCAAGATGTTCGGCCGCGAGCAGGATGCCGAAGCGGACTACTGGATCAACGGCGAAGGTGCAGGCGTTAATCTGGACCAGCTAGTCATGGCGTTTACTGACGGCGCTTCCGAGGATGACACCGTCGCGCTGAACAATCGCGCCACCGTTGCCCAGCAAGTGACGGACGCTGGCCTCGCGTTGGAAGACGATGCGTCAACGCTGCTAGAAGGTGTGACAAATGACCCGGCCACGGTAACGGCTGCCCAGCAGGCGGTTGAAGCCCGTGCTAGCGGTGAAGAAGAGTCCACCGGTGGTGGTGGCACCACAGTGCCAACACTAACAGTTGTCGAAGCTGGTACAGCTACAGGTAGCTATCACTTGGAAGACACGGCTGGCAGCCTCAACGGCGCAACTAGTGATGTCCTCAATGGTGCCACAGATATCGCCGCCACTGGCACAGCCGATGTTGCCCAGGCCACAGCGATTGAAGCTGCGACCAACAGCGGCACTACCGAGATTGCAGCCCTTGAAGACACAGCAGCAGCGGTTGCTGGCTCTTCTGATGCGGTGCTCGATTTAGTAACTGGCACCGTTACCTCAACAGGAAACGCTACAGTAGCTCAGTCCGAGACGTTGGCAGGCTTCACCAAGGCTGTTGTCTACAACGTTGAAGGTACTGCAACCGAGGTGGCTGATGCTCTAGGCGGTACTGCTGAAGCACAAGCAGGCATTAACGATGCAGTTGACGTGTCTGCTACTGGCACAGCCGATGTTGCCCAGGCCACAGCGATTGAAGCTGCGACCAACAGCGGCACTACCGAGATTGCAGCCCTTGAAGACACAGCAG
>NZ_JARWAI010000011.1:0-151048 GCF_031451645.1 Vreelandella gomseomensis
GGAAAAGACCTCATGCATTCAACGATGGCATTTCGCCCGTTGCCGCTGAGGAAAACCTTAAGATACTGTCCGGGATTAGTTGACCACTACAGCGGGATATAAGCGTATCGGCGACGTTTCTGGACAATCTATCCAAAGCGCTCAAGCTGGATGCGGCTGAGCGCCGACACCTGTTCTTGCTTACTCATCAGCGCTTACCCTCTGAGCTAGGCAAAACCTGGTGCAGTGTGCCGCCGCTGGTGCAAACCTTGATGGACGACCTGCCTACGCGACCTGCGTATATCCTGAACTTGCGCTGGGATGTGCTGGCCTGGAATGCTGCCGCTGATAAGCTTTTCAACTTCTCTGCTCACTCGCCGGAACGCCGCAATATGCTGTGGTTGTTATTTACCGACCCTGCCATGCGTCAGCGCTTGTCACCCTGGGAAGCGCAGGTCTGCCAAATGCTATCCAGCTTTCGGCGCGACTTTGCCCGGGCGACCGAAGATCCCGCTATCGATGGGTTGGTTGAAGAGTTAACTAAGGTGGCGCCTGAGTTTAAGGCATGGTGGAAAAATCAGGAGGTCAACGCGCCCTGTCAGGGAGTGCGTCACCTTAATATTGAAGCGCTTGGTGCTGTGGCGCTTGAACACACGACCCTCACAGTTGATGAAGAGCGCCACCTGCGGCTGGTCTACTACGCGCACAAAGGGAGTAAGGCCGAAGAACGTATCTTCAACGAGTGGATCATGGCTTGAATTCAGGAAGGCAGAGTTCGCAATAGCTATCACGGCATAATCGGCTTTCAGTCGATTCAGTAGAGTAGCAGTGCTGTGGTCTGTCCGGTGACGATACCTGTCGCCAATGCGCATGCAGTATATGGGACTGCCTCGCTGTCGCATACCGCAAGCATCTGCGCTGCGTCTTTGGATAAAAAGCGGCTTGGTGGGTCGTACACACTCTGCGTTATGCCAGCCAGTTTCGCCATCTGGTGTGAAACGACGCAAACGGAGTTTGTACGCTTATGATCGACGCTCGAGGGCTATCCCGTATTCCTCTCCGACATGCCACCTTTATTGCCTGTTTGTTGCTGTTGGCGATCTCGCTTATTGGGCTGTCTTTTTCGCTGGTGTGGCTGTGGGGCGTGGTGATCTTCGGCCTGCTGTCGGCGCTGGGGATTCATGATGTGCGTCAGCGTCGGCGTACTGTCAGCCGTAACTACCCGATACTGGCGCACTTGCGCTATGTCCTTGAGTCGATTGGCCCGGAGATTCGGCAGTATTTTATCCAGTCCGACCTGGACGCACGCCCTTTCTCCCGGGAACAGCGGGCGGTGGTCTATCAGCGCGCCAAGAATGAAAGCGACAAGAAGCCGTTTGGCTCGTTGCTGGATATGTATCAGCCGGGCCATGAATGGATCAATCACTCCCTTCGGCCCAGCACCATCGACAGTCACGATTTTCGTGTTCAGGTTGGCGGCAGCCGCTGCCGCAAGCCCTATTCCACCAGCGTGTTCAATATTTCGGCGATGAGCTTTGGTTCGCTGTCGGCCAATGCGATCGAGGCGCTTAACGCCGGGGCGCACAAGGGTGGCTTTTATCACGATACCGGTGAGGGCTCGATTTCCCGCTACCACCGCAAGCACGGTGGTGATCTGGTGTGGGAGATAGGCTCGGGCTACTTCGGCTGCCGTAACGACGATGGAACCTTCAGCGAGGCGCGCTTTGCGGCCAATGCCTGCGACGAGCAGGTGAAGATGATCGAGATCAAGCTTTCCCAGGGGGCAAAGCCCGGTCATGGAGGAATTCTGCCAGGCGCCAAGGTGACCGCTGAAATCGCCGAGGCGCGGGGTGTACCAGTGGGCGAGGATGTCGTCTCGCCCGCCGCTCATACGGCGTTTTCCACGCCGCTGGAGTTGATGCACTTTATCGCCCGCCTGCGCGAGCTTTCCGAGGGTAAGCCGGTGGGCTTCAAACTGGCGGTCGGCCACCCCTGGGAGTGGTTTGCCATTGTCAAAGCCATGCTTGAAACCGGCGAACGGCCGGATTTCATTGTGGTTGATGGAGGCGAGGGTGGTACGGGGGCAGCACCGCTGGAATTTATCAATCGGCTTGGAGTGCCGCTAACCGAAGCGCTGACCCTGGTTCACAATACCCTGGTGGGGGCGGGGCTGCGTGACGAAATTCGCATTGGGGCGGCGGGCAAGATCATGTCAGGTTTTCATATTGCCCGCACCATCGCGCTGGGGGCGGATTGGTGCAATGCGGGTCGTGGCTTCATGTTTTCACTGGGATGTATTCAGGCGCTCAGCTGTCACACCGATAAATGCCCCAGTGGGGTGGCGACCCAGGACCCGAAGCGGGGGCAGCATTTGGATGTCGTCGATAAGTCTGAACGGGTCTATCACTACCACCGTAATACGCTAAGGGCGTTGGCAGAGATGCTGGCCGCCGCCGGGCTGGGTCATACCAGTGAGCTGGGCCCAGAGCACATTATCCGGCGGGTGTCAGAAAATGAGATTCAATCCTACGATCAGCTTTTCACATTCTTGAAGCCTAACGAGCTGCTGACCGGTAACTGCCATCACACGGTCTTTGAGCACTACTGGGAGGACGCCCGGTCAGATTCGTTCTTACCGCCTTCGCGGATTGCCCAGCTGCGTTTCACTAAGCTGGAGTGAACGGACACCACGGCGATACGCCAATAGCAGATGCCTGCTTGTCGCGTTGCTTACGCTCGACTCAATCGGTGACGCAATTTGGGTAGAGTGCGCGACACAGGGGGCAGACGGGTGGCCATGACGAGCGCGCCGATGACCGCATACATTGCCCATTCGCCCATGTCGGCGCGTACCACCCAGAAGAAGTGCAGCAGCACCAAGCCCAGAATGGCGTAGGAAAATTTGTGCAGCGACTTCCAGCGCTTGCCCAGGCGGCGCATCGACCATTTGTTGGACGTCGCACCGAGTACGGCCAGGCCGATCAGCGCGATCATGCCGACGATAATATACGGGCGCTTGACGATCTCGCTGCCCAGCAGTGCCCAGTTAAGCCCCAGGATAAACAGCGCGTAACTGAGCATATGCAGGGTGGCGTAGGCGAGCGTCCACAGGCCCAACTGGCGCCGGATCAGCGCGAAGCCTTTCCAGCGGGTGAGCTTTGTTAGCGGCGTCAGGCTGAGGGTAAGCAGCAGCAGCCACAGCCCACCGATGCCAATGTTGAGCAGCAGGTAGCGCCCCGGCTCAGGCCCGGCGGCGTTGTTCGCCACCTGCCAACCCCAGAATATCAGCGGCGCGAGTGCGGCCAGAAACACCGCCGCACGCCAGGCTAACCATTTGCGCTGCGTTGCCATCAGTAGTGCTTCCTCAAATCCATGCCCGCATACAGCTCAGCGACTTCATCTTCGTAGCCGTTGAACATCCGGGTGTCGATGGTATTGGAGTTGAACAGGGTGTTGGGCAGACGGCGTTCGGTCGCCTGGCTCCAGCGGGGATGGTCCACATTGGGATTGACGTTGGCATAAAAGCCGTACTCATCCGAGGCAATCTTCTGCCAGGAATTGACCGGCTGCTCTTCGACCAGCGAGATGCGCACGATTGACTTGATACTCTTGAAGCCATACTTCCAGGGAACCACCAGCCGCAAGGGGGCGCCGTTCTGGTTGGGCAGCTCGCGGCCGTACATGCCCATGGCCATTATCGTCAGTGGGTGCATGGCTTCGTCTAAACGCAGGCCTTCCACATAGGGCCAGTCGATGATCGAGAAGGAGGAACGCTGACCGCGCATCTGATCCGGGTCGACCAGGGTTTCAAAGCGCACGTACTTGGCTTTGCTGGTAGGGTCGGCGCGCTTGATGATCTCGGCGAGCGGGATGCCCAGCCAGGGGATCACCATCGACCAGGCCTCAACGCAGCGCAGGCGGTAAATGCGCTCCTCAAACTGTGACGGTTTGACCAGGTCTTCGAGCGCAAAACGCCCGCCGTTGTTCACCTCACCATCGACCACCACGCTCCACGGCTGGGTTTCCAGGCTACCTGCATGGCGGGCAGGGTCGCCCTTGTCGGTGCCGAACTCGAAGAAGTTATTGTATTGGCTGGCGTCATCAAAGGGCGCGAGCTTGTCTTTTTCAGGGTCGCTTGGGGTGATGGCATCCCACTTGGCGTCGCTGATTTTTTCTTTCAGCCAACCGGGCGCGTCGCCTTCGGGAACGTCCGAATAGTCCTCGGCGGCTGCCTGGGCGTGGCCTGAGAGCGCAAGCCCTGCCCCCAGGCCTGCCACGCCGCCCATAAAGCGACGTCGGGAGAGGTAGATGGATTCGGGCGTAACATCGGATTCGTGCAAGTCACTCGGTTTGGCAATCTTGATGAGCATTGGATGCCTCCTGTGGGGGTAAGCCGATCGCCGAATTGGGGCATCTTTTTTGGCGAAGTCCCCATCGCTATCTATCGGCAATGGCACTTGGATGACCAAGCACGTTAAAAAGTTCTACGTAACTTTTAACACAATGGATGCAGGGAGAGGTAACGATGAACTGTAGCGAAGGCGACAGCATTAAGCCCCTGGAGAGCCTTGATTCATCGAATAAGGTAGGCTGTACTTTTATCCGCCACTGACACGGATAGCCTTCCTGGCAGTGGGTGGCAGACACCTGGGCTCACTCAACTTAAAAGGCGTTTATGAAAAAAAGTAACGCGTGGCTCGCGTGGCTGATACTGGTGGTGGCGTTCACTTTTTCCAGCCTGTGCGCAGCCCAAACTCAAGGAGGAGAGAGCGACGACAGTCGCTGGTTTACCGTCGATTCACTGAATACGGGCCTTGGCGAAGTCCCTGAGGAAGCCAACCGCGTCACGCCACGTGAGGCCATGCGAAGCTTTCTCGACCTCAGCGAACAGGGCGAGTACGAAAAAGCGGCCCACATGCTCAATCTGTCGGAATTGAGCGCGGCTGAGCAGCGCGAACAAGGTCAGGAACTGGCTCGGCAACTGGCAGAAGTGTTCAAGCGTGGCGAACGGATCAGCGTCGATAACCTATCGGGGCGGGAAGACGCCGTGATAGAAGACCCCGCCGGACAAAACCCGCGCATTGGCGAAACACGGCGTAATCTTGAGTTGGCGTCGTTGCGGGCCGACGGGCAAACCTATGATATTCGGCTAGCTCGCTACCGCGTGGGGGATGATGAACCGGTGTGGCTGATCATGCCCATCAGCGTCTCGTATATTCCAGTGCTGTATGAAGAGTACGGGCCGTCGATGCTCGAGCAATACATTCCCGAAAGGCTGCAGTCGTCGTTTGGCATATTGCGGCTTTGGGAATGGCTCGCTATTCCGGTCTTTTTGCTGTTCGTAGGCATGGTGGGCTGGGGGATCCACCGCTTGATCGGTTTGATGTCGAACTTGCTGCCATTCGGCGCTTTCCGCATGTTTGCCGAGCAGATTGGTATGCCGACGGCACTGATCGTGATGTCGCTGTTTACCCAAATGCTGCTGGACTACGTGGTGTCGTTTTCGGCGGTCGCGACCACCACTTTCCGTGTGTTGCTTATCGGTATTCTTGCCTGGGGCGCAGGCACCATCGCGCTGCGCTTTGTGGATACCCTGATGCTGCGTATGACACGGCGGCTGGTGGGGGAGATTGATGACTCCAAACCCAAGGACGAGCGCAAGCTCCTGACCTCGCTGTACGCACTGCGGCGCATTATTATCCTGGTCGCTGTGACCGGTGTATCGGTTTACATCCTGGGGCAGATCCAGCTTTTTGAGTCGATGGGGTTATCCATTCTGGCGTCTGCCAGCGTGCTGGCAGTCCTGGTAGGTGTCGCTGGTCAGGCAGTGTTGGGGAATATCTTAGCGTCTTTTCAATTGTCGTTTGCCAAACCGATTCGTATTGGTGACCTGGTGATCTTTGAAGATCAGTGGTGCTATGTAGAAGGCATTTTTTATACCTTTATCCGCTTAAGGACCTGGGACGAGCGGCGGTTGATCGTGCCCGTGACCTACTTTACGTCCAAGCCTTTCCAGAATCTCTCGGTCAAGAGTATCAAGATGTACCGCTATGTGGAGCTAACGCTGCACCTGAGCGCGGATATTGGCCTGATAAGAGACAAGTTTTTTGAGTTTGCCAAGGAAGAAGACAACGTCATCGAGCACCATAAGCTGCTTTGTTACGTGACAGCACAAACGGCAACCGCACAGACCGTGACCTGTTATCTAATGACCTCTGACCCCATGGCCGGGTGGACCGCGGAAATGCACGTACGCGAAAAGCTCATGGCGTTCATCCGCGATAACCATCCCGAGTGGTGGCCGAGAGACGTCGTGGTTATCAGTCATCAGGATGTTGCGCGTGGAGCGAAAGTTAAACACTCCTCGGAGGCGGACAACGCTGAGGGGAAAGCGTCGGAATAGAATGCTGACGCACAGCATTAGGCGCCTTATGGCGCTGAGACTATCTCTAACGGGATGTCCACGCCGAATTGCTGCAACATGCGTCGGAAGGTCTCTACATTATAGGTCTCACTTTCTGTTACCAGCCCTTGGATCTGACCTGTACCCAGTGTCCCTTCGCCTAGCCCCGTAACAATCGATTCAGCGGGGTCGAGGAAGCGGCAATTGGGTCGAGCTGCTTCAAAGAAGGGACGCAGCCATGGTAAATGCGTACTAGAAAGTGTCAGCGTGTCGATATCGGGATGCTGTCGGAAGAAGTCGTCGATAAAAGCCGTGACTGCTTTCTGCGTTGCCTTTGGGTCGAATAGAAAGGCGCCATTCTCGACAAATTCAACCATGGACGAAGCATTGATCAGGCTGACATTATCCGAGTGGGACGCATGTCGAGCGATGAACTTCTTCAGTGAAGAGCTTTCGATGAGTGAATGCACCCCCATGATGCCAACCTTGCCGCTCGCTGACATGGCGAGTGCTTCTTCGATGGGCGGGTAGACGCCCAACAATGGTACCGAGGTGTTCTGACGAACGTCATCCAACACCATGATAGACGGTGCGTTCGATGCGATGACGATGGCAGAGGGTGAGTAGCCCTCAAGAAAGCGCAGCGTGCGATGCATGACAGCGAGTAGTTCTTCCCGCCCTTTGCTTCCATAAGGAAAGCTCGCCCGATCAGCGAAATACACAATGTCCTGTTGTGGAAGGCGCTTGTGTATCTTGTCAACGATGGCGTAGCTACCAATGCCAGCGTCGAAAACAGCGATTGGCTGATGCATAGCAATATCCTTGGTTTCAGCGATATCTAATTATTAAAAAGATTTCAATGCTATGGAAGCAATATCATCATCTGTTAATCTAGTTAAGCTTTATACGATGCTGAGGCGCGGTACTGTATGAACCCAGGAAGAATGAATAACATGGCAATGGCGGGGAATTTTAGAGCTAAGGAGCGGCTGTTTAAATGCCGTTGAAGATCGTGCAGCGCGAGCTGCCTGGCTGGGGCGTTACTTATGGTCCGTCGGGCGATGGTCCTTTCCCAGCCATCATGTTGCTGCATGGCTCTGAAGGTGCCTGGGCAGGGTGGAGTCATCGTGACGCAATGCTATTCGCCGCCCATGGCTTCTTGGCGTTCCCTTACGGCTACTCAAGCGGCGGCAATGCCTGGAACGCAGGGCATATTATCGATTACCCGCTGGATCGCAGCGTAGAGGCATTTAAAGCCCTATGGGAATTCCAATTCGCTGATGAGCGAGCAGGGCTTTATGGTCTTTCACGCGGTGCCGAACACGCTTTATTGCTTGCCTCACTGATGGCAAGAGATAAGATTGAAGGAGCGCCAAATGCGATCGCAGTCCATAGCCCACCCGATGTGGTGTGCGGTGCCTTTGATGCCCGAGGCTTTCGCGATGCGGGTGATCCGGGCTGGCAAGCCTGGGACGTCAGCAAACGCGCCTGGACATGGAAGGGGAGTCATGAAGGCCTACTGCCCACCACGCCTATCGAAATTGAGCGCTACCCTGGACCGCTGTTTCTCTCCCATGGCACGCAAGACCGCATGTGGTCGGTTGAGATGACCAAGCGCTTGGAGCAGCGCCTACTCAAGCATGCCCGCAGCCCTGAAGTGCATTACTACGAAGGCGAAGATCACATTCCCAGCGGCGCTGGGCAGAACAAGCACTTTGAGCTGCTTCTGGGCTTCTTTTCAAAGCACCTGTAAGTCACTGTGCATCATTTTTCCATCACCACGGTTGCGCAATTACTAAAAGGTTAACGAGCAATCAGCGTCAAAAAACCATCTTCATCGATAAACCCTTTATCGCCGGTGACAAACCAGCGTTGTTCGTCGAGCTCCTTGATGACGTCATCTTGGCGGGTCGGGTCGTTCAGATAGCCCAGCATTACCTGCGGGCCGCTGATCAATATCATGCCCGCTTCGCCAGTGGGCAGCTCTTCAAAACTATCTGGGGCGACGATCTTGATGCTTGCCGGGTAGTGGCATATCCAAGCCGCCTCGCTGCACCTGCAGATAGTGAACGCCCATAGCATCAGTACTTAGCACGCGGGCATATTGGGTTCGCTGTTCTACGAAAGTTGTAAGATAAATCTTACAACTTTATCAGAAAGATCTTACATACCTATTTCGTCTATAGGTGCTACATTTCGGCTATCGCCTTTCGCCTTAGTTGATGAGTGTGTGGTGTATAGTTTCTATTTTGATGCCCTTTCCAAGTTGTGAAGTGCTTGGGGCTAAAACAACAGGCGGAATATCTCTTTTAGCTACATTTGGGGTTTCAAGGGACGAGAAGAGGGAAGTATGTATACGTGCAAGGATTGGCTAGCGCTTCATGGATTGAACGCATCAGAGGTAGAGGATGTTATATCGGCCTTTTGTGCAGGAAATATTGAGTGTTCCTTTCGCGTTTCGCCTACAGACAATGGAGTGTATCCGGGAAGTGATTCCATCAGCACTCAAGAAAGCTGTTATAGAAATATGGTTGTTCCCGCATTGGCTAAAGCCTTCGAGAACGTGAGCGAAGTAAAGCACCTGTTGTGCAACCATGTTGAGTTTCGGGGGCTGAATAACAGTAAAGAAGTTCCCTATACTGTTTGCCAGGGCAGTGGTCAGCCACCTGCGGTTTTTATAGACTGGCACGGACGGGCTGAAGACCTTCTTTGTCTTGTTCACGAGACGGCACATGCATTACAGATGCTCTTATCCAAGAATGAGATAATGCCGCCTGTCGCACGTGAAACCTGTGCATTTATTGGTGAGCTGCTTTTACTGGATTATGTAAAAGCATATCTACCTCAGTTTCACGCTTCACTACTAAATGTTTGGCATGGTCAAAATAGATTTTATCTTGGTGACTGTGTCGACGCACTGACGGATGCTTTAAACCACCCGGAAATTTCTTATCACTATTATCAAAATTATCCTCTAGCGCGATTAGCCGCCGTACAGGTGTTTTTTGCCACGGATAATAAATCGGTCTCTGCGTTGTTCTCAAGCGGTCGCGAGGCCATGGCATATCTACCCATCAATGAAATGGCAAGCGTTGGTATAGGGGTAAGGAACCCCCTTCCGGTTTTGCCGCCATCTGATGTTGAGCAACCAGCGGTTGATGCGTATCGAAGCTTGGGTGTTATGGCGTTGTTGGATATTGAGTCTGGAAGTAAAGCATCTTACCAACGAATTGAAAGTTACTATCTGAAGCTTTTAAAAAATCTGCAAGAGCGTACAGCCTTTATTGCATTAGATAACGACAACAAGCCAGTAGGTTACGCAACCTGGGTTGAGTCAAATGTAGATAATAACATGGTGCTGACGTGTCAGACGGCACTGCCGAGTAACCGCATTAACCTGCAGCGCGCGCTTGAGAAGTACATCAATAAGGCAAAAGATGTTAAGGCAAGTTACACGCGGAAAGCTTCCAAGGAGATGCTTGTATGGTGAGCATCGACTACTACACCAGCGTTGGTTATGCGCTCGAGCTACTGGCCCAGTCTGAATACCATCGGCAGTTCGAGCTGGGAGACTATTTCTGCACGGAAATTCTGCCTCCGCTTGGCTGTAATCAGGCACGTTTTTATGTCACGTCGGAGGGCTTGCCGACAGGTATGGTGACCTGGGCTTGGCTTTCGGAGGAAGTGGAGCGTGATGTGCATGCCACTGGGCGTGCATTAGGTTGGGAGGAATGGAGCAGCGGTGGCCGATTGTTTTTTAATGATTGGATAACGCCCTACGGCAATACACGAGAAATAGTTTACGACATGACGCATAACCTTTTTCCCAACTATATCGCCACTAGCTTGCGCCGTCGTCACGATGGTTCTGTGCGTAGCATTAAACGATGGACGGGTGTGAATTTGCGTCGTAAGCAAGAAGAGGCATAAGTGTTTTTCCCGCAGCGGTAGGCGGGAGTGAGTGGAGAGATGTAGCGATCTCCCCACCCAGTGAAGCCGCTGGGTAGCGAAACCCAGCAAACAACGACAGCGGAGACGATAACAGATCTGACCCGCAACCAGAAGGAAATTGAACATGCAAAACGCAACTTCAATGAATGACTTGTACACCACTACCAGTTTCGGTGGTGGTGGTAGTAGCAGTGGCTCTCGAGGCCGTGGCAGCGGCACCTTAGGGCCCGGTGGAGGAAGTGATCCAGGAAATCACCAGGCCGCTCGCACAGGTAACGGGCTAGGGACAGGGCCTTTGTCGCCAAGGCAACATAATGCTGTAACTGCGGGGCTTACTGCTGCAGCTGTTTCGCCAATTGGTAGAGGATTTCAAGCCGCTGCTGCCATTGGAGCTGGATATCGAGGCTATCAAGGTCGTAACCAATAATAACTGATTAAATAAGTGATTGATACCCTGGTGGCTTTATTGCTGGGGTATCTTTTTATAAAGGTATTATTATGAAATCTATTGTAGCTAAAGTTTTTTTGGTTTTAGGTCTCACATTTTTTCTTTGGGTATCTCCTTTGGGGACAGAGTATTCGAGGGTTCTCAATGGTTTGGTCTTTATGGCTATATACTTTGTGTCTATGTATTTTATTTCGAAGTACCTTGAATGAAAAAATCCGAAGAATGCTCTGCGTTTCTAAGAACCCCTTTTTGGTGCTTAGGGGTGGGGGCAGTCCTAATCTTTTTCCTGTATGCATGGTTTGACTTGGGTAGTTTCCTGGCCCAAGAGCAAGGTGTCTATGTCCAAAGCACCGAGGCTCAGGACGTTCAGGCTCATGTCATTATTAGGCACGGAAACACAGCCCCGGGGTTGGCCCATTATGTTGAACATCTTACTTGGTTAAACACGATCGGTGTTAAAGCACGCAGCGCAGACCGGCACTCAAATGCCTGGACTAACCCCTATGCCGTCGGTTATTGGCTGTCCGGTAAGCCCGATGAGCTGGACGAAATATTGCAAACCCTTTCGGGGCTTTTTGAACCTTTTGAGGTTCCTGTGGCATTTGCTAACGAAGAACGGGATATCATTTTGCGGGAATACGAATCACGCATGGTCGATAAACCGGATGCACAAGCGACGGAGGCGATGAATGCGTTTCTCTATGCCGAGAACGCCATTGCGTCCTCGGTACTGGGTACGCCAGATGACATCAGTGGATTCACCTATGATGACGCCCGCGCGTTGCATGCAGCTACCCATCGTCCAGAAAATGCCACACTTGTAGTGACTGGCGATATCACTGAGCGAGAGGTGAGCCGAGCGCTGAAGGAAGCCAACTGGCCTGAGGGGCAAAACGTTAACGCGGAGACTCAGCCTCCAACGTTCGAGCTGGCTGCACCTGCCGAGACCCTGCTGCGTTACCCAGAGAAGGATGCCTCTGCGCGAGTCATCTTCCGGCGTGTGGTGGCGCTGCCTGAGGCCGTGCCGTTTGATCTGCTGGAAGCAAATACGACGCTGCTGGGAAATATTCTTAACACCAACCTGGCCGGCGGCCTTGCTGGCCCTTTGCGTTTTGATGCCGCTATTGCACGCCGTTTTGATGTGCAAATCTGGCCAGTTGACGAGCGCCATATTGAGCTGAGTTTCACCGCCAGGCCCGACCGTGACGTATCACTGACCGCTATGCGGACGGCTTTCGAGGAAACACTGGCTGAGATTTCTGGCACTGGCATTCCTGACAAGACCTATCAACGCGTTTTAAGCCGCTTTGAGCACTTTTGGCCCGACTGGGCTGATGACGGCGAAACGGCGCGCTGGATGGCGGATTATACCCTTGACCGGGTCTCTACGCTGCGTAAACCCTTGCCATTACATGATGTGAAACGCCTTGAGCAAGCGCTTGCGCACCAAACGATCAATACCCTGTTAAATGAAATAGCCGGGGAAGGACGAACTGCCGTTGCTTTTATCGGCCCCAAGGAGAGGTTTGAATGATTCGACTTATACTGCTTGCTGCAATGATTATCAGCTTGGCTGCTTGTTCTTTAGAAGACGACGATAAGGGTGAGCCTAATGCCAGCAATGAAGTCAGCCCAGGGGGCATTGAGTATATCTTGCTTCATATGCCTGAAAGTGACGAAGTTGCTGTTAATGTCGCCTGGCCGACTGACTGGGCTTACCGAGAAGATACCAATCAGGCAGCAGCACGGGTTGGATCGGAATTGATACTTGCCGGTGGTGCGCAGGGGTACCCGGCGGGTGAGGTGGGCGAGCGCCTGGCGGATCTGAATGCGGAAGGTCGGCTATATGGGGAGGCAAATGATCATATTGTGGGTGAGCTGATTTTTGAGCGTGATGACATCAGTGAGGTGGTTGAGATTGCCAACGCCCACTTGCGTGAGCCCTTGTTGGAGCAGGCCTGGTTGAACCGTATAAGTGATGGGATTGAGCAGAGCGTGACGGAAGAGCGTTCACAGCCTGCCGCCGCTGGCTTTGAAGCAGTTCGTTGGGCGGTATTTGGAGAACAACCCTTGCGCAATGCGCTATCACTGTATGATCTGGATACACTGGATGAACTCACACGAGACGACATCATTGCCTGGCATGCCGAAACGTTTACGCGTTCCCCTGAAGCCGTCACAGTAGCAGGCGCAATAGACGCCAAAGCAGCCGGGGCTGCGCTAGATGGACTGTTCGAAGCGTTGCCGGAACAACGGCGGGAAGTGCAAAAAGCTGTCTCGCCAGATTACACACCACGCCGGATTCTCCTCCATATGCCAGACGCAGAAGTGTCAACGCTGGCGTTTATTGCACCGCTCCCCCCGACTAGCAAAGGGGGGGAGATTGAAGATGCGATCCTGACGCATGCCCTTGGCGGCGATGATCAAAGCGTTCTCTTTGATGCTGTCCGCACGCAACTTCGTGCCAGTTATGGTTTTGGTGCGGGTGTGGACAATTATACCCGGGAGGATCGCGTTCTCTTCATGGCCGGGGAGGTTGACACAAACCAAGTAGCAGAGACCGAAGAAGTGGTTCGTAAGGCGTATGACACTTTCCGCCAAGGCGGCCTGAAGGGTGAGCTGGCCGACCACAAGGCGCACCTGGCATCCTATCTCTCAGAGGTGGCCGATTCAGTGACGGCGCAGGCGAACAGCGCACTAGAAAGTGCCCTGGATGGGTACCCGACAGAACGTTCGTTAAACGAAGAGCTTGAGGCGGTAACAGACGCCTCGCTGAATGAACGGCTGACAATGGCTTTCCCCAGTGTGGATGAATTTATCGTTATCGCCGTCTCACCAGAGGCAGATGCTTTGCCTGAAGCATGTGTGACCACAACCCCGCGTGAAGCCGCAGATTGCTGATGATGGATAGCGCACATGACAAGGCCGGTGAGATTGCACTCTCCTGGTTCGGCAAGACGCTGTGGAAGTTTACACCGCTGTATATCGAGCTGATTTTCTTGGCGATCTGTTTGCGCCTGATCGGCCTGGTTGAGCCTTTTATATTTCAGGTGATTATTGACCGGATCTTGCCTTTTCAGCGGGAAGCATCCTTGCTTGTGGTTGCCGCTATATTTGTGGCTGTCAGCCTTTTTCAGCTCGGGTTTGAGGTGCTATCCGACCTGTTGGGGTTATTGTTAGCTAATCGTGTCACTCGCGAGCTGGGCGCTAGGATATTTGATCATCAGTTCAAACTGCCGTTCGGTCATTTTCGCAAGTGGTCCGTGGGTGAAAGTATGGCCCGTGTCGGCGAAACGGATACGATACGCGCCTTTTTGGTTGGAACGACAACAGGGGTGCTGCTAGATGTGGTCTTTGTGTTCATCTACATTGGGGTGTTGTTCACTTTGTCGGTGCCGCTGACGCTGATTATTTTGGTAGCCCTGCCTATTCAATTTTTGATTTACTTCGGTTTTGGGCCTTTTCTGCGCCGCCGCCTTCGTGCAGAGTTTGATGCTGGAGCCCAGCATCAGAATCAGATGGTCGAAAGTATTGCTGGTATCGATTCTATCAAGGCATTGAGCGCAGAAAAAAAGGTGCTGGAGCGGCTGGATAAGACGCTGCATGCCAGCCTCAATGCGTCCTATCGTGTAGGGCTTTTGCAAATCTGGAGCAGTAAGCTGCTGTTTGTTATCCAGCAAGCGATCACCATTAGTATTATCTATTTTGGCGCGCAGTCTGTTTTTGCCGGTGAAATGACACTCGGACAGTTGATTGCCTTCCACCTTTTAGCCGGTAAGGTGACCGAGCCTATCGAGCGCTTTTCAGGTTTATGGGAGGAGTGGCAAAACGTCCGCGTCTCGCGTCAACGTTTAGGCGATATCGTGAATTCGCCAATGGAGCCTTTCAGCACGCTACCAAGGCTGCCGACAAAAATTGAAGCGCGTTTAGAATTCCGTGACGTTGAATTTCATTACGCCCCTGCGAGCCCTGTTCTGCGCCACTTTAATTTTTGTGCTGAGCCTAACACCTTGACGCTGGTTGTTGGCCCTTCTGGGATTGGAAAATCCACCTTTGGACGGCTTGCCTCGGGGATTGATGTTCCAGACAGTGGCGAGGTGTTGTTAGGCGGAGAAAATATTGCCCAGTATGAACCGCATGATGTGAGGACTCGGATTGCCTACGTTCCCCAAGAGCCCTATCTGTTTGCTGGCACTGTGCGACAAAACCTTACTCTAGGCGACGATGAAGCCTCGGATGAGGCAATAGAGCGCGCGTTAAGAATCTCAGCGGCGGATCAGTTAGTCGCGCAATTGCCTGAGGGGCTTGATACGGATGTAGGTGAGCGTGGTTCTGGGCTTTCGGGAGGCCAGAGACAGCGGATTGCTATAGCGCGCTCTTTGGTTCGCGGCCCCAAGGTAATTATTCTTGATGAGCCGACGAGCGCTCTTGACGCACAAGCTCAGCGTCAGATGGCGGCAGAGCTTCATAAGTTAAAACATGAAACAACGCTGATTATTATCACGCACAACCCGAATATTTTTGGAGATTCTGACCAGACTGTTGATTTTGAGGCGCCATCGTGACTCATCACCTTAAACCAATGAATATCCGGTCACCAACACTTCACGGGACAATTTTTTTTACGGTTTTAGTATTCGCCATCATTTTGTTGATGTCGTTTGTACTAAAGATTGAGGTTGTGGCAAAGGGGCAAGGGCGCGTTTTGCCTATTAGTCGTGTTCAGGTTGTTCAGCCTGAATTCTCGGGCCGCATTACGGCGATTCACATTAAAAATGGGGACTCAGTTGAGAAAGGGGATGTGTTAATAGAGTTTGATCCCACAGAGGCTTTGACCGAGTTGGGAACCATTCAGGCGGAAGAAGACAGACTTCGCATTGAGATGGCGCGAATTGACGCTATGGTCGATGCGCTTGATTTAGATCCGGCTACACATGATTTCATCGATCAATCGCTTGCTGGGTTCAGCCCTCCTAGTGACTTGGATGAACATGTTTTTGCAGAAGAGCAGCGTAAGTTGCTGCTGGCTGAGGTCAACGACCTCTTGGCATCTCTAGAACAGATCGATGCGCGTGAAGAGACAAATCGCCGTTCTGAAGCGGTTACCAGTGCCAATATTGCCCGAGTGAATGCCGTTCTCGAAATCCAGTCAGAGCGGTTACAAGCTATAGAGCAATTGGTGGAGCGAGGTGCCACCAGCCGGTCTGACTTCCTTGATGTTCAAGAAGGCTTTACCAGACTGGAAAGCGAACGTGGCGTCTATCAAAGCGAGCTGGGTCAAAAGGCAGCTGAGCGCATGGCCCTTGAAAGTGAGCGCCGCCGTATCAAAGCTGATCTGCGTAGCTCCTTACTTGATAGGTACGCTGAGATTGATGCTCGTCTTGCCACATTGTCGGAAAAGGAACGCGCTGCAATTCGTCGAGTTGACGCTGCAACGCTTGAGGCTCCAGCTTCTGGGGTTGTTGATCAATTAAAGGTTTTTACTTTAGGTGGTATTGCCGAGTCCGGGGCTGAGCTGCTTCGAATTGTGCCAACTGATGCCAAGGTAGAAGTTGAAGGGACATTTTCTAATCAGGACATCGGGTTCATGAAAGTTGGGCAGCAGGC
This sequence comes from Vreelandella gomseomensis, assembly GCF_031451645.1. Classification (NCBI taxonomy): domain Bacteria; kingdom Pseudomonadati; phylum Pseudomonadota; class Gammaproteobacteria; order Oceanospirillales; family Halomonadaceae; genus Vreelandella; species Vreelandella gomseomensis. The sequence goes on from NZ_JARWAI010000011.1 coordinate 16,389, forward strand.
TAATATTCGGCTTTCTGCTTACCCTTCCGAAAGGTTCGGTTTTATACAGGGTGTTGTTTCTGATATTGCGGCAGATTCGTCTGAGTCCAAAAAGGGGAAGTGGCGTTATGTTGTCAGAATTCAGCCTGAACAAAACTATCTTGAGATGGGAGCGGAGCGCCTCTATTTGCGTCCTGGTATGACGGCAAAAGTTGACGCAATAACCGACCATAGAAGAATTATCAGCTACTTCTTTGCCCCGATAGTAGAGGCGGTGCAGAATTCACTGGGAGAGCGGTAGCGCTGAAGACGCAATGTCTGGGATGAAGTCATGCTGCTGATGGAACGATGGTAAAGCTAAGAAGCAGGCTGGCTTCTGCAATGTGTTATGGCGAAGAGCTAGTGCTGCACAGCGAGTAGCGGTGTTTTGCTGTACAGCACTCGTTTGTGCTTTTTTTATTGCTTCAGTTCTTCCCCTATCAGTTCTTGAGCCAAACGTTTCGCCCCGGCGAAATCAGCCTTGCCAGAGCCGAGATGAGGAATGGTTTCCACCGTCAACCAGTGGCTAGGGACCATCATGGATGATGTACCGTTGGCGAGCATGGCGGCTTTAACGGTGTTGGCGTCTAGTGCTGTTTCTGAAAGCAGCACGATACGCTCGCCTTTGCGGCTGTCGGGGATACTCACCGCCATTAACGCGTTGTCTGGTTCTTCGAGAGCCGCTTTGACGGCCCCTTCAACGGCGCTGAGGCTGATCATTTCGCCGCCAATCTTGGCAAAGCGGGCGTAGCGGTCAATCAGGGTTAAAAAGCCATCTTCATCCATATAGCCTTTATCCCCTGTGATGTACCAGCGGTGGCCATCGACCTCGTGGAGCGCCTTGGCCGTGCGCTTGGCGTCATTGAGGTAGCCCTGCATGATCTGCGGGCCGCTGATCAATATCATGCCCGCTTCGCCGGTGGCCAACTCTTCAAAACTTTCCGGGTCGACGACCTTGAAGCTGGTGCCGGGTAACGGCATACCCACGGTGCCTGACTTGCTGCCCCGCTGGATCTGTTGGTAATGGATGCCCATCGCATCGGGAAGGTTGACGGAAGCAACGGGGGCGATTTCGGTGGCGCCGTAGCCTTCATAAATGGGCTTGTGGAACTTCAGCGCAAAGTCGTTACGCACCTTGTCATCGAGCTTCTCTGCCCCGGCGACCACGATTCTCAGGCTCTCCAGCATCAGCGGATGCACCTTTGTGCTGCGTACAAACAGCCTTAAAAAGCTGGAGGTGCCGAACATGATAGTGGCCTTGTGCTTGGCAATAGCGCCTGCGATGCCAGGAGCATCGGTGGGGTCGGGATGGCACACCAGCGGCAGCCCTTCAATCAGCGGTAACAACTGAGTCACTGTGAGGCCGAAGGCGTGGAACAGGGGTAGCGAGCCCATCACCACGTCGTTGCTCTGGGTGTTGAGCACATCCGAGGTCTGTTTGATATTGGCCATCAGGTTGCGATGGCTGAGCATCACGCCTTTGGGTTCGCCTTCACTGCCGCTGTAGAAGAGGATGGCAGCGGTGGCATCGGCATCTTGGCCATGGCAGAAGCAACGCTGGAGTAGCCAAGTCGGCAGTATTCTTACCGCAAGCCAGGTGCTCAAGCGCTCGGCGCGGCCAATCGTGGTTTGCAGGTCTTCTAAAAAGACTACCTGCTCCTGCCTGAGCAATTGGCTAACGTCGAGCCCGCGCTGCTCAAGCTTCTTCACAAAGCGCTGTGAGGTGAACACGGTGGTGATCTCCGCCTGGGAAAGGGCGGACGTCAACGCTTCTTGGTCGGCGGTGTAATTAAGATTTACCAGCGTTTTACCGGCCAGCAGCGTGGCCATATTGGCAATGACCCCGGCACTGCTGGTGGGCAGCAGCAGGCCAACGTTCTGTCCTGGGTTGAGTTTGCGAATCCGTTTTGCCATCAGCAGGCTGGCGGTGAGTGCCTGGCTTGCGTTGAGTGGGCGGCCCAGATTATCGGCCAGGGCAAGCTCGCCAGGGCGGCGCTTAACGCTTTGAATCCAGGCGTTGGGTAGGCTTAGGAGTTCGCCCATGGCCTGCTGCCAGGAGCGGGTCGCCTGCTCGAAAATACGCCGTTTCAGCACATCAGCGGGGGTATCTTTGGGCAGCGGCTTACCAAAGGCGACCACTACCGAGCGGTGCAGCGGTGCGTTGCGCAGCTCCTTTAACTTGCTGGACGAGCGGGAAAACTGGCTGCCCCAGAGGCCGCGCAGGTAGAAAGGCACAATCTTGACGTCGGGGTTGGCCATGTTGCAGGCGCGCTCGTAGCCGCGGCGGAACTCCCCCAGCTGGCCGGTGCGGCTAATCGCCCCTTCGGGAAACAGACACACCACCTCGCCTGCGTTGAGCTGTTCAGCAACATCGGCCAGGGCCTTGTCGGCACCGCTGCCGCGCTCGATGGGAATACAGCCGAGTGCTTTGAAGAACCAGTTGAGGTACCAGCGCTGGTAAACCGATCTGAGCATCACAAAGCGCACGGGGCGGGGGCTGGCGATCTGTACCATGGCCCAATCCACCCAGCTGATATGGTTGCCCAGTAGCAGCACACCTCCCTGGGCGGGCAGGTTCTGCAAGCCATGCACATCGACCCGGTAGCGACGAGTCATCAAGAAGCTCAACAGGAAGCGCACCAGGCTTTGGGGCAGCTTAACAATGGTGTAACCGCCGCCGACCATCGCCACCGTGGCAATGAGCAACAGCAGGTAGTGGCTGTCTACTCCTGCCAGTGCGAACAGCGCCGTGAGCAGCAAAAAGCCCAGCATGGCGATGTTCTGGATCCAGTTATTGGCGGCCAGCACGGTGCCTAACTCGCTGTCGGCGGCGTGAAACTGAATCAGCGCGTTAAGCGGTACGATAAACAGTCCACCCATCATGCCAATAAACACAAAGTTCAGTGCTTGACCAACAGGCGTGGAGAGAAGCGGCAGGCACCATAACCCCACGGCTACCCCAACAGCTCCTACCGGAATCAAGCCGGTCTCGATACGGTTGTGAGAGAGCTTGCTGGCAAGCATGGAGCCCAGCGCAATCCCGATACCGCTAGCCGCCAGAATGCCTTGCAGTACCAGAGTGTTATCGATACTGAGGGCGTCTTTGGCATAGGCGGGAAAGGCCGCCAGTAGCACCTGGCCCACCGACCAGAAGGTGGCCAGGCCGATAATGGAGAGCCTGATCACGGGCTGGCGGACGATAAGCTGCAGGTTATCTTTCAGCGCAGCACCCTTAATATAGCGCTGCCAAGTCAACGGCGTATCGGGTTGCGTAGTGCTATCAAGCGGCAGACGGTAAAGCGTTGCCACTTGAATAGCGCTATTGAGCACCAGCAGCCAGCCGAGCGGCGCTATTTGGCGCAACAGCTGCGCCGGGGTTTGGTCGTCTGGCGATACCCAGGTCTCAAATAGGGCGGTAAATGCCACGGTACCCGCCAGGATAGCGCCAATCGTGACGGCCTGGATCAACCCGTTGGCCTCCGCCAGGCGCGGTTTGCCGAACAGCCCTTTGACCAAGCCGTACTTGGCCGGTGAGTAGAAGGCTGACTGAATCGCCAGCAGCAGTGTCATCGCAAACGCCAGCCAGAACCAGCCTTGGTAGTAGGCGGCGGTGATGCCCAGTGACACCACCACGGCGGCCCAGGCAGAGGCGCGTAAAACGCGTACCTTGGGGTAGCTGTCTGCCACGTGCCCCGCCGGACTAAACAGCAGGATAAATGGCAGTAAAATTAACCCATTCACCAGCGCGGTGAGGACGACCTGTGTTTCGCCATCGTAACTTTTAAAGATCGTGTTCTGAATAACAATCTTGTGCCCCAGATCCACAAAGGCATTGAGAAAGATGGCGATCAGGTAGGGCAAGGCGCCCTTTAAATGCAGCAGTCGTTGCATGGTTGTGTAGCCTTTTAAGTCCCTGGAAGTGTTGGCACTTTCTCTATGAGGCTTACTGGTTGCAACTCATTTGCACAAAGTTGTGATATAAGTGCCGGTTGGTAGCGTTATGCGATACTTTGATGTGTAATACCTTCCATGCCGTCCAAGGAAGATTCTATGTCTCAAGCCGAGTCACTGATTGAAACGCTTAAAAGCCAGTTGCGCGCTCAGGGGAAAACCTATGCCGATGTTGCCCGTTGGCTAGCACTCAGCGAGGCCTCGGTGAAGCGCCTGTTCGCTGAAAAGCACTTCACTTTGGCGCGGCTAGAGTGCATTTGTGATCAGCTTAACCTTGAGTTCGCTGAGCTGGTGCAGACCATGCAGGCAGGGGAGCAACGCCTTCAGGAACTGACTCAGGCCCAGGAGCAAAGTATCGTCGATGACCGTGAGCTGTTTCTGGTAGCTGTGTGCGTTATCAATGGCTATAGCTTCGACGAAATTCATCACCAGTACCAGCTAAGTGAAGCTGAGTGTACGCGGCAGTTACTCAAGCTTGAGCGGCTTCAGCTTATTGAGCTACTCCCCGGCAACCGGATCAGGCGAAGAGTAGCCGCTAATTTCCGCTGGCGGGCGGACGGGCCGATCCAGCGTTTCTTCCAGCAGTACATCGCCAACGAGTTTTTCCGCTCTCGCTTTGATAGCGACAGCGAAAAGCTGGTCGTACTCAATGGCTTGCTATCTTCCGCAGGTAATGCCGAATGGCAGCAGACCATGCAGCGCCTGGCTAAAGAGTTCCACTCCCTGTGTGAACGAGAAAGTGGGCTGCCTATTCACCAGCGGTTTGGCACCACTTCCGTGCTGGCGGTAAGGCAGTGGCAGTATGGGATGTTTCAGGATTATAAACGTGAAGCCGAAGCAAAATCCTAAAGTGCTGCGCCACGAAAGTGAGCGGCTTCTTGCTCTAACCACTCGATGAAGCGTGCCACCACCGGTGGCGGCTGCCAGGGGAATGGCCACGTTGCTCCAGCCGTAAATTGTCAGCAGCAGCGCCGAGCCAATGGCGGCGCTCAGCGCCACCGCCCATCCTTGAAGCGCGGCGCGATCATGGGTAAGCGATCCAATAACTACATCTAGCCAGTCATCGTTCAGACCGGTAATGTCTCTTTCCACTCCCAGGGCAGCAGCGTGTTCAGTTCGTCATCGTTGTTGAGGGTGGGCAGTGTTTCGAATACGTACTGCAGGTACTCGTAGGGCGAGAGGCCATTGGCCTTGGCGGTTTCGATCAGGCTGTAGATCGCCGCGCTGGCCTGTGCACCGCTTGGGGTGTGGCTGAACAACCAGTTTTTTCGGCCAACGACGAACGGGCGGATGGCGTTCTCCGCTGGGTTATTGTCCAGCGGGATCAGGCCATCGTCCAGGAATCGGGTCAGCCGGGGCCACTGATGATCCAGGTAGTGAAGGGCTTTCCCCAGTGTGCTTTTGGGCAGCACCTGGGCCAGTGACTTGTCGAGCCAGGTGCGCAGTTGATCGATTAACGGGCGGCTCTTATGGTCACGCAGCGCATGGCGCGCGTTGGGCTCAAGGGCCTTCGCCTGTTTTTCCACGCCGTACAGCTTACGGATCTGGTTGAGCGCCCAGTCCGCCTTGCCGGTTTTGCCTTTGGGCTGCACTTTCTGGGCCTCGACGAAAATGGGCCTTTAATCTGATTATCGTCCAGAGTCACTAACCAGTGTCAAAAAGGCTTTATCAATTGACCCTTCATGACGGCGAGACTACCTCAAGCGGTATATCGATGCCGAATCGCCGTAACATATATCGGAACGTTTCGACGTCGTAAGCCTCACTTTCTGTCACCACCCCTGAATCCGGCCTGTACCCTGTGTCCCTTCGCCTAGCCCAGCAACAATCGATTCAGCGGGATCGAGAAAGCGGCAATTGGGTCGCGCTGCTTCAAAGAAGGGACGCAGCCATGGTAAATGCGTACTCGAAAGGGTCAGCGTGTCGATATCGGGATGCTGCCGGAAGACGTCGTCGAGGCGATGACGATGGCCGGGGGAGCGTAGCGTTCTAGAAAGCGCAGCGTGCGTTGCATGACAGCGAGTAGCTCTTCCCGCCCTTTGCTCCCATAAGGAAAGCTCGCCCGATCCGCGAAATACACAATATCCTGTTTGGGAAGACGCCTGTGTATCTCGGCAACAATGGCATAGCTGCCGATACCTGCATCGAAGACAGCAATAGGTTGGTGCATAGCAGCCCGTATCTTGAATATCAGTGAATGCTTAATGATTCATAAAATTTCTACGTTATGGAACCACTATTTCACATTTCTGTGGACTTTTAAGCTAATCCGAGAACCTTTCGTGTCATCGAATGAAATCCTTGGGCCTGTGGCCTGAATGAACAGAGCAGCGATGCCTGGCGTGTGAATAAGCAACTTTATTGCTATTATTGTTGGAAATCCATCTCGCTGAGGTGTGTCATGCCAGCCCTTGCTCAACCAACGCCGACCCCTGAAGGGGTATTAGCAAAAGCGGTCTTGCGCGCTGCCGAACAGCTGGGGTTGTCGCAGTCTGATCTAGCCGCAGTGTTGGGTGTACACCGCACGACCATTACGCAACTCAAGAAAAGCCTCACCCTTGACCCGAACTCTAAACAGGGCGAGTTAGCCTTGCTGCTCATTCGTGTCGCCCGAGCGTTGTTCACGCTTACCGGCGGCGACCAGGCTTGGATTCAGCATTTCATGCGTACGCCCAACCGTGTGACGGGCGGTATACCGGCTGAGCAAGTGACGCGCCTGGAGGGTTTATTTGCGGTACTGAGATTCGTTGATGGCATGCGGGGTAAGGTGTGAGTGTGTGGGAGGCCTGCGGCGGCACCCGAAATATCGAACCCATCTCCGGCACGTTGTACCGGCTGGTGGAAAGTCAGGAGCAGGTCGCCACGCTCAGCTATGTCGACACGTTAGAAGAGCTAGAGGTGCTTGAAGCCCTGCTTGAAGGCGCTAAACCGCCTTACCCCGAGCAGGAGCAAGACCGGCACTATCTGCTAAAAACACCTTTTCGGTATCCCCCTCTCAAATGGGGGTCACGTTTTGGACGAGTGTTTGAGCCGAGCATTTTCTATGGCGGTAAACGTATCGCCACCACCCTTGCTGAATCTGCCTACTACCGACTGGTTTTCTGGTACTCCATGGAAGGTGAGCCCGTTACCGAATCGCTGCGATCGGAGCACACGCTATTGTCGGTGGACTATGCCGCTCAAAACGGCGTCAGGCTAAATGCTGGCGCCTTTGTCGAGCACATCACCGCGCTGACGCATCCGGTTGATTACGCGCCTTGTCAGCAATTGGGTAGTGCAATGCGCAGAGCGGGGGTGGAGGCCTTTGAGTACGCCTCCGCAAGAGATCGTCAAGGCGGTGCCTGTTTGGGGTTGTTTTCACCTGACGCGTTCGTCCAGCACGCGCCAACCGATATGCAGCCTTGGCTTTGCGTCACAAACGCCGCTCAGGTCTCATTCAAGCGTAAAGACACTCCAGGGGTAACGACCTATTATCTGGATGATTTTCTGCATCAGGGGGTGCTGCCATTCCCCGCTTAGGGCGTTTCTATGATGTGCAGCCAGCCGCCCAGGTCGCCAGCCGCACGGCTTAGCCTACGCCGGCCGCCGCTAACTGCACTGCGCCAAAGACCGCGACGCCGGCGGCAACCGGCCAACCCAGCGAGCGTAGCCGCCACCAGACCAGCAGGGTGACGCCCAACCCGATGGCGGTCGCGATCCACGAAATGGCGCTTGGGTTGACCGGCATGATCGAGACGCCCAGCACCGCTGCAATCATCAGCGGGCCGAGAATGCCGAGCCACTGGGGCATATTGTTGAGGCCGGTGGTGCTGTCCAGGCGGCGCTGCATCCACAGGAAGGGCACCACGCGAATCAGCAGGGTGCCCAGGGCAGACGCCATCACGGCGATCCATAGTCCAGTATTCATGAGCTTCGCCTCTCCGCCTTGAACTTGACCATGTAAAAGCACAGCGCACCGCTGGCGGCGGCCAGGGGAATGGCCACGTTGCTCCAGCCGTAAATTGTCAGCAACAGCGCCGAGCCAATGGCGGCGCTCAACGCCACCGCCCATCGCCTATCCGTGAAGCGCGGCGCGATCATGGTGAGAAACAGGGCGGGCAGAGCAAAGGGCATGACCTCGCCGAGCAGCGGCCAGCGCGCGGTCAGCGTTTCACCCGCCGTGGCCCCCACCACCGTTCCCACTATCCATACCCCCCAGGCGAGCAGGGCGGCGCCGGTGAACCAGCCAAACCGATCGGCTGCCGGTAGTTGGGGAAGCCGGGTGAGCGCCAGGGCAAATACCTGGTCGGTCAAACCGTGCATCAGCCAGGGCCAGTGGCGGCTGCGCGGCAATAACGCCGCCAGGTTCGGGCCGTACACCAGATGGCGGACGTTGATCAGCAGCGTCATGGCGACCACCAGCCAGAGCGGCGACCCCGCGGCCACCATGCCGACGAACAGAAACTGTGAGGCGCCAGCGTATATCAGCGTCGAGATGGCGGCGGCTTCCCAGGTGCTGAACCCTGCCTGGGTGGCGACCACCCCAAACGACAGCGAGACCGGAATATAGCCGCCCAGCAGCGGAATGGCTTCGCGCACGCCGGTCAGCCAGGCTCGTGAGCGATTAGAGGTAGCGGGGGACGTCATGGCGTGGCTCCCGGCGCGGCATACACCACGGTCAACAGCAGCGTCGCCCAGGTCTCTTCGGTGCGATAAAGATGGGGCTGATCGGCGGCAAAGGTCATCGATTCACCCGCCGTCAGTGTCCGGGTGGCGCCTTCCGGCCCGGCTTCCAGCCAGCCGCTCACCACCGTCAGCGACTCAATCGTACCGGGAGTGTGAGGTTCGGCATGGCGCATGGTATGCGGCGCGCAGCGCATCCAGTAGGCATCCACCTGGGGCGTGTCGGTCCCCTGGTCGATCAGCCGCACTTGCACGCCGTCCTCGTCCAGCGGTACCGATATGGGCGCCACCAGGGTGCCAAACGGCACGTTAAGCTGCGCGGCCAGCCGCCAGATAGTGTCAAGCGTGGGGTTGCCGTTGCCTTGTTCGAGGCGTGAAAGATTGGATTTGGCGACGCCTGCGGCGCTGGCCAGTTGCGAAAGCGACCAGCCGCGAGCGACGCGGAGTGCCTGTAAATGCAGACCCAGGGTGCTGAGGGAGAGTGAATCCATGAGAGCCGCCGTGTTGCGTTAAAACGTTCCTTTTATAGAACGTTCTATATAAAGAACAGGCGACTGTCAAACAACTTGTCTACTGCCGCAAACCCACTAACACCGAGATGGCTTCGTAGGGTCGCTGTTTAAGCTAAGGCGGCGTTTTCAGTGGAGACGGGCGCTGCAGCTGGCACGCTCATGACGTCAATGTTGGCATACCCTTGCTCCACCAGCGCCACCACATCTGGGGATGACCCCCAGCGCAGCAGCATGGTGTCGATCACCTGTTCGGCTTCGTCAAAGCGCCCACAGCGGCTAAGCAGCTTGGCCACGGTGTAATCACAGTCGGGGGTATCAAACATGTCGTCCTTGATTTCCTGAATGGCGAGCTGTAACCCGGCTTGGGAAATCTCAATACGCTGTTCATTTTGCATGGCACATCTCCTTGTGAATGCGTGATGGAGCACATCTTTCCAGTATGATCGAAGCATGAATATATTGTACGCAAGCTATACATAAAACACCCTAGAGCAGTCATGGCGACGGCGCGATAACCTATGATATGTGCCAGGGCCGTTGGCGATGTAGAGTTGATGCTGTCGTAAAAACATGAGCCGTTTAAAAATAAATACTTTTCTCACATATAGTTAGATAATGTCTGTGCGGTGGATAACGCTTGTGGAAAAAATGATACTACCGGTTTGAACCCGGAAAATAATTTGTGCAAATCTTTGCAAGACGGAGTCATAGCAACTAAGGTGTATAGTGCACGACAGGGAATCGTCAGGTTCGCCAAGAAGGCAGGCTTACGGACAAGCCAGTGAGACAGGAAGTCGATGACAGGACGTCACGCTGCACGCACCACGGAAAGGTATCCAGGACGGATAGACACGACAGGACGTCGGAGAATCACATCAAGGCCCCCGAGAGGGGGTTTTTTTGTGTCTGGATTTCGCCTCTGGCGTTGCATCGCCTTCGAACCTGAAGCCAGTGTCACATTACCCAAACCGTCACCATGGCACCCCATGGCGACGCCATGACGTTTAGTCCACTGCGACGCCACCCGACACCACCATGTCAAGCCGGTGGGACTTGCCATCCAGCGGCACGCGCACGTCGCCTTGTTGAAGCGCCAGCGCATGCCCGTCAAGCGTTGCACCGGTCGCGGCCTGGGTGGCACTGACCTTGACCACGTACTGGGTGTCGGCAATGTTGAGCGTTGCGCTATAACCCGGCCAGTCGTCGGGCAGGCAGGGGGCGAACACCAGCCAGCTGCCTTCCCGGCGAATACCCAGGATGCCCTCTATCCCGGCGCGGTACATCCAGCCCGCCGAGCCCGTGTACCACGTCCACCCGCCACGCCCTGTGTGAGGCGCCACGGAATAGACATCCGCAGCCACCACATAGGGTTCCACCTTATAGCGGGCTGACGTGTCGGGCGTGAGGGCATGGTTGATCGGGTTGAGCAGCGCAAACAGCTCGTGGGCCTTGCGACCGTCGCCCAGCTTGGCAAAGGCGAAGATCACCCACATCGCCGCGTGGCTATATTGGCCGCCATTTTCGCGCATGCCGGGCGGGTAGCCGCCGATATAGCCAGGGTCTTTCTGGGGTTGGTCGAAAGGCGGCCAGAACAGCAGCGCAAGTTGCTCGTCGTGTCTGATGAGCTCGCGCTCCAGGGAGTGCATGGCCGTGGCTGCTCGCTGAGGGTCGGCTACCCCCGAGAGCACTGCCCACGTCTGGGCGATCGAATCAATCCGGCATGCGTCGCTGTCCTGGCTGCCCAGCCAGCTGCCATCGTCGAAGGTGGCCCGTCGATACCACTGGCCGTCCCAGGCGGTGTTTTCCAGGGCGGTGCGAAGCGCCGCGGCGTGGCGGCGCCATCGCTCGGTGCGCGTAGCCTGGGGATGCGCCTGAGGCGTGGTCGTCGCTGTGGTGGGCGCTGGTTCGCGCTCCTCGGCAAAGGGCAGAAAAAGCTCAAGGGTATGCGCCAGCAGCCAGCCTAGCCACACGCTCTCCCCTTGGCCCGCCTCGCCAACGCGGTTCATGCCGTCGTTCCAGTCGCCACCGCCGATCAGTGGGAGGCCGTGTTCGCCGGTGAGCGTCAGGCTCTGGTCGAGACCCCGGGCACAGTGTTCGAACAGTGAGGCACTTTCCCCTGCCGTCATGGGTTGGAAAAAGTGGTCGTGCTCGCCGGGCGCTAATTCGGCGCCTTCCAGAAAACTCACCGGCACGTCCAGCACGGCGGCGTCCTGGGAGGTGGCGATATAGCGGGCGCAGGCATAGGCCAGCCATACCCGGTCATCGGCAATACGCGTACGCACGCCCTGGCCGGAGTGGGGCAGCCACCAGTGCTGGACATCGCCTTCGACAAACTGACGGGAAGCGGCGCGTAATAAGTGCTCACGAGTCGTTTCGGGGCGAGTGAAGGTCAGCGCCATGCCATCCTGCAGCTGATCGCGGAAGCCATACGCGCCGCTGGCTTGGTAGAACCCGGAGCGCGCGGTGATCCGGCAGGCAATGGTTTGATACATCAGCCAGCCGTTGAGCATGATGTCCATGGCGCGGTCCGGGGTCGTGACCTGGATAGTGTTCAACTGCGTTTGCCAGTGGGCAGTTACCAGCGCAAGTTCGGCATCGATATCGGCCTCGCGGTAGCGGGCGATCAGCGCCTGTGCCTCGGCGGTAGTGCTGCTTTGCCCCATCAGCACCGTGATGTCGATGCTTTCACCCACCGCCAGCGTCACGCTGCGGCTGAGTGCGGCGCAGGGATCCAGCCCCGCGCCGTGGGTGCCGGAAAGCGGGCGGCGACGGCGTAGCCCGGCGGGCGCGGCCAGGCTGCCGCCGTGGCCGATAAATTCGCCGCGATCGGCCGTCCAGCTATCGGGCCGGGCGCCGATATCCAGAAACGCCACCCGGTCGGGAAAGGCGATATTCCACGGGTTCTCGACCAGCAGTGCGCCACTCTCGGGGTCTGGACGAGAGATAAGGAAAGGCGCTGACCCGCTGCGCGAGGTACCCAGCACCCACTCGGCATAGGCGGTCACCGAGAGCTTGCGGGGTCGCCCGGAATGGTTGGTGAGGCGCAGCCGCGACAGCCTGAGGGGGGCCTCCAGCGGCACCAGGTGCAAGAGCGCCATCGCGATGCCGTCCGCCTGATGCTCGAACTGGCTGTAGCCGAAGCCGTGGCGCGCGGTATAGCGACCCAGGTCGCGGACAGGGCGTGCGGTGGCGGTATACAGCGCCAGCGTCTCTTCATCGCGCACATAGAGAGCATCGCCGCTGGGGTCTGCCACAGGGTCATTGGACCACGCTGTCAACTGGTTATCGCGGCTGTTGTCCGCCCATACGTAACCAGCGCCTTCCGCCGATACCTGAAAGCCGAAGCCCGCGTTGGCGATGACGTTGATCCACGGCGCGGGCGTTGTACTGCCCGCTTCAAGGACCGTGACATACTCGCGACCGTCCAGGGCAAAGCCGCCCTGGCCGTTGAAATATTCAAGCGTGGGCAATGCGGGCGGAGGTGTCGTGTCGTTCGCGGTTGTGGGTTGCGGAAGCGCGCCCTTGGCGTCTTTCTGGCTGGTGGCGGGTCGCGCCAACGGCAAGGTCATGGCCAGCTGGTTGGCCATGTTGCCGCGATGGGCCATGAGCGCCATGCAGGCGATCGATTGCAGCTGCATGCGCGCTTCCAGACTCATCAGGTCGGCGCGCAGGGCAACCACCGTGCCGGGCACCTGACCCTTTTTAAACAGCGGCTGGGCCTGGCTGCTGAGTACAGCGGTATCAATGGCTTGTTGCAGGTCCTGAACGTAGGAGGACGCCCGTTCGTTGATGATCACCACGTCCACGGCCAGCCGCTTCATACGCCAGTATTCATGGGCGCGAAGCAGCTGGCGTACCTGGGCAATATCGTCAAGGCTATCGATGCGCATCAGGATGATGGGCAGGTCGCCGGAAATCCCGTGCTGCCAGAGCCGTGACTGCGGGCCGGCGCCGCGCTCGATGGCCTCGGCGGGGGCCCTGAAGCGCGGGTCGGGGTACAGAATCGGCGCTGCCAGGCGCTGAAAATCCGCCGCTTCGTCAGGCTGGATACCCAGATGGCGAAGCTGAACTTGCGCCTGGGTCCAGGCGAGGGTCTTGGCCCGCTCAAAGGCGCTGCGGTCGTGGTGCTTATCGATCAGGTCCATCAGCGCGTCGCGGGAGTCGGCAACCACTGTCCAGTAAGCGATACGGGCGTCTTGGCCGGGGGCCACTCGCAGGCAGTAGCGCAGTGCAAAGACGGGATCCAGAACGCTGCCGACGCTGCCTGAAAGGTGTTCCCCCGCGCCCAGCGCTGCGGCGTTCAGCGTGCTTCGCCCGCGGCCCAGAAAGCGTGCCCGGTCGGTCTCGAACTCGAGCTCGCCGACGGTGACGCCTTCCACCACGGCAAAGTGGGCCGCCCAGACGGGCGGGTCGTCAGGCGAGCGCCGTCGTCTTGTGGCAATCAGCGCGTTACAGGCTTCCAGGTATTCGGTCACCACAAACATTTTGGCAAACGCGGGGTGGGCGTTGTCGGCGTCCGGCGTGGTCAAGACCAGCTCCGAATAGGAGGTGATATCGATATCCCGGGCGCGGCGGCCGTGGTTGGTCAGCGACAGGTGACGCACCTCGCTGTCGTCTTCGCCGGAAACCAGCACCTCCATATGGCTGGTGATGTCGTTGTGGCGATGGGTATAGCGCGCGTAGTCCTCGGCAAAGAGGGCGTGGTGGTGATCGTCTTTGGCGTCGCTGGCGGCCCTTGCGGTCTGCCCCGTGGCGGTCCATACGCCGGGGCGCTGGGTGTCGCGCAGAAAGATGAAACTGCCCAGGTGATCGCGGGTGGCGTCCGGCTGCCAGCGACTGATCGCGATGTTGCGCCAGCGGCTGTAGCCGCCGCCGGTGGCGGTGAGCATGACCGAGTAGCAGCCGTTGGAGAGCAAATGGGTAACGGGCGGGCCGTCGGCCGCAGTGGCTACCCGGCGAATGGTTTGTGCCTCATTGATGCTCTGGCTGGCCGTTGATTTCACCTCTTCGGCACGGGGGTGAAGAATGGCCACGTCCTTGGGCACACGCTCCTGCAGCAGTAATTCACTGGCCTGTATCATCGGCTCGCGGTGGAAGCGGGCACGCATCTGGCCGTGGTGGAGCGTATTGGCAATGGCCACGATGGTCATGCCCTGGTGGTGGGCCATGAAGCTGCGCACAATCACGGTGGTTTCCCCGGCGGGCAGCCGTGAACGAGTAAAATCGAGCGCTTCATAAAAGCCGTAGCGGCCGAGCGCGCCCATTTCCGCCAGGCGCTTGAAGTTGCGGCAGGCGCCGTTGGGGTCAACCATGGCGGCGAGCCCGGTGGCGTAGGGGGCGATGACCAGGTCGGCGGAAAGCCCGCGCTTGAGCCCCAGCCCCGGCACGCCGAAGTTGGAATATTGATAGGTAAATTCCAGGTCGCGGGCGTTATACGCCGACTCGGAAATGCCCCAGGGCGCCGAGAGCTGCGCCGCGTAGGTTTCCTGGCGCTTGACCACCAGCCGGTTGGTTTGCTCGAGCAGGCTGCCCGCCGGGGCGCGCATTACCAGCGACGGCATCAGGTATTCAAACATCGACCCCGACCAGGAGATCAGTGCCGAGCCAAAGGTGATAGGCGTTGCCGCCCGGCCGAGCCTGAACCAGTGGCGGGTCGGTACATCGCCCTTGGCAATCGCAAACAGGCTGGCCAGTCGTGCCTCGGAGGCCAGCAGGTCGTAGCAGCTGGTATCCAGGCAGTTGTCATCCAGCGAGTAGCCGATCGACAGCAGTTGGCGCTCGCTATCGAGCAGAAAGGCGAAGTCCATGCCCAATGCCAGACGCCGTGCGGTATCGGCGAGCTGTTGCAGGCGCGGGGTGAGGTCCTCTGCGGTCGGGGCGTTGCGATCGGCGCGATGCTGGATAACCGCGCTGTTGAGGGCGGCCACCCAAAACAACACCTCCTCGCTGTGTGCCTCGTCGCCGAGGTCGTTGAGATGCGTGCGCGCCAGGCACAAGGCGTCATCCGTCAAGGGGGCGAGCGTCGCCAGGCAGGTCGACGACAGGGCCTCCCCTTTAAGCTGAGCGTCAATCGCGTCAAAGGCCTTGCCAAGTGGGGCGGTGACGGTGGTCGGCAGCGTTGTGGCGTGCTTGAGCGCCTGACGCGCGAGGGCCAGCGTGTCGGCTATCCCCGGGCGAGGATCCGCAAGGCACTGGGCGGCCAGCCAGGATTCGCAGGCATTGGCGATCGTAATCAGGTGGCCCGCCAGGTTGCCGCTATCCACGGTCGAGACGTAACGCGGATCCAGCGGGCGTAGGTCGTGGGTGGCGTACCAGTTGTAGAAGTGCCCCCGGTAGCGCGGCAAGCCAAGCATGACCTCAAGCGTCGATTCGAGTCGCTCCAGTGTCTGTTGGGTACCGATCCAGCCAAAATCCCGCGCGGCCAGCGTAGAGAGCAGGTACAACCCCATGTTGGTTGGCGAGGTGCGCTGGGCGAGGACGGGTTGAGGGTCCTCCTGGAAGTTATCCGGCGGCAGGCGATTATCCGCCGCGGTAACAAAGGTTTCAAAGAAGCGCCAGGTGCGCCGCGCAATCAGGCGTAGCTCGAGCGCTTCCTCCGCTGACACCGTCGACTGGATGACCGCGCTTTTGCGGCTGCTTAGCCATGAGGCCACGGCGGGGGCGGCCAGCCAGAGCAGCGCCATGGGCACGGCAATCGGCCAGGCGTGGCTAGCCGTCCATAGCGTGGCGATGGCCAGCCCCAGCCCCAGCGCCGTGCCGGGGGCCATGCGCTGATAGAAGCCGACTACCGTGAGCGGCGGGCTTTTCATTGATTGGGCGGCGGAGGTCCACTCAAGCAGGCGCCGACGGGTAACCAGCACGCGAAGGAGCGTTTTGGCGATAGCATCCAGCATGCGCCACGCCTGGTCGGGCAGAAAGACCACCTGCAGCAGGCTCTGCGCGCTCCCCAGCTTCAGCTCGTCAAACCAGCGATGATAATGGTGGCGCAGCTGCCGCCGTGCGCGAAACGGGATAACGCTGCTCGCCAGGGAGAGCAGGGTCGGTGCCCCAACGACGGCGAGCAGCAACAGGGTGCTGACGAGGGCCATGCTCAGCGGCAGCTGCCAACTGACGGCCAGACTGGCGAGGACTAATGGCGGTAACACCGAGCGGCGCAGATTGCCGAGCATTTTCATGCGCCCGGTGAGCGGCAACCCTGGTGCCATCAGCCAGGGCAGCAACTGCCAGTCGCCGCGGGTCCAGCGGTGCTGGCGCTTGGCCGCCACGTCGTAACGGGCCGGAAAGTCTTCGATCACTTCGATATCGGAGGCAAGCCCGGCGCGTGCAAAAATACCCTCAAACAGATCGTGACTGAGCAGGCTGTTGTCAGGCACCCGGTTGATCAACGAGGCTTCAAAGGCATCGACCGCATAGATGCCTTTACCGGCGAACGAGCCTTCGCCGACTAGGTCCTGGTAAAGATCCGAAATCGCCGCCGCGTAGGGGTCGATGCCGCCGGGCGCCGAGAACAGCCGCTGATAGATGGAGCCTTCCCCACCGGTGGGTAACGCCGGGGTGACACGCGGCTGCAGGATGGCATAGCCCTCCACCACCCGGCGCTGCGCCTGATCCAGGCGTGGCTGGTTCAGCGGGTGGGCCATCTTGCCGATCAGCTGGCTGGCTGCCCCACGGGGCAACCGGGTGTCGGCATCCAGGGTAATTACATAGTGCACGTCGGTGGGTAGCGGGGGCGGATCGATAAAGGTGGTATCGAGCGCGCCGCGCAACAGCCGGTTTAGCTCCTTGAGCTTGCCCCGCTTGCGTTCCCAGCCCATCCAGGTGTTTTCAGCGGCGTTGAATAAACGGCGCCGATGGAGCAGAAAGAAGCGCTTGTCGCTGCCGGACGCCTGGGGACAATAACGCAGGTTCAACTGCTCGACGGCGGCGTGGGCGGCGGACAGCAGCGCCGCCTCCCCGGGTAGTTCCGCCTGGTCGGCATCAACGCCGTCCAGCAGCAGCGCATAGGCAAGCGCCCCGTCACCGCTGGATAAATGATGCACTTCGAGGCGTTCGATCTGTTCACGCAGGTCATCGTCGCCGGTCATCAGCGTGGGCACGGCCACCAGAGTTCGAAGCCGGGGCGGCACTCCTTTGGAGAGGTCAAGGCCGGGCAGCGGCTGGGCGTCGATGCAGTGAATGATCAGCCGGTTCACGATCTGGGTGGCGACGTCCACAATGGGTAAAAACCCCACCATGCCCAGCAGCATGAGCCAGACCAGCGGCGCCTCCCCGAGCGGCAGCGGGAGCCAGAGCAGTAGACTGCCGGCCAGCGTCATCAGGCTCAGGGTCACCGCCGCCATCATCACGCAATAGCTGCGCATGCCGTGATGAATCAGCGTGCGGCGCAGCCACTGACGTGCGGAGGGTTCGAAGCCAATCTTGTTTTCCAGCGTGGCACGGCCGGAACCGATCAGGAAGTAGCCGGGATCACCCATCCGCGCCGCCTCTATCGGGTAGTCGGCGGTGGCCATGGCCTCGCGGCATAAGTAGAGCGCCGCTTCCGCCACCTCAAGCTCGGTATGCTGCGAGCCCCGGGCAAGCTGCTCGACGGCGCTGCGGTATTGATTGCGGGTGGGAAAGTCGAGCTTTGCAAAGCAACTCTGCTGGCGCAACCGTGTGTCCACCGGGCTGATGCTTTCGAACAGCTCGGCCCAGTCGATGCTGGATACGAAGCGCATGCTGGTGATGATGTTGCGCACGGTCACATTCGCCGCGCCCTGGCGCTGTTGGGCGTGCTGAACCATGTCATCGATGGTTTCACCGCGCCTGCTGAGCTGTTCATCCAGCCAGCCCACCAGCGGGCTGCTGCGCGGATCCAGGCCGCGCAGCCGTTTGGCGAGCTGCGCGGTGAAGGGCTCGGCCAGCGGTCCGGTGTGGAATGTGAAACTGTCGGTCTCGAGATGAAAGGTATGGCGTTCCTGCCCCGTCTGCTTCTCGGCAGGCTTCATCCACCGGGTCGCCAGGGTATCGGCGTCGTCCCGTGCCGTTTGCTCGCTGATCATCTGGTCAGCAAGGCGGCGCAAATTCTCGATCAGCACGATACGTAGCGAGATCGCCAAGGCCCATAGCTCGCCGATGGTCAGCGGCTGAACGCGCTGGTAAGCGGTCATGAAGGTTTGCAGCGTGTTGAGGTCGAGATGGCTGTCGGTGTGCGCCACAAACGCCCAGGCAATGCTGAAAACCCTTGGATAACCGGCAAACGGGCCCTTCGCGAGCTTGGGTAGCTGGCGGTAATAGCCGGGGGGCAGGTCGCCGCGAATCTCGCGAATCTGGGCTTCGATCAGATGGTAGTTGTCGAGCAACCAGGCGGCGGCCGGCACGATATCGCGGCCCTCTGCCAGGGCTTTGGCACTGGCGCGGTAAGCCTTCAGCAGGGTGGCGGCGTTATCGTTGAGTCGGCGCGTCAGCGACACTACCTTGGGAGGCGTGGCGGTCACCTCCTGGGCATGCGCCAGGCTACCGGCGTGCTGTTCAAGCCGCTCTGCGCTGAACAATTCTTCTCTGACGGGCAGCGTCGAATCCCACGGCGCGGCAAACGCATGGTGCGGACGCACAAAACGGACATATTGGTTCACAGATACCATCCCGGTGAAAGTGGGCTCGACAGGCCGCAAAAAACGCTGATGACTTACCGGGACAATGATCCTGCCAGGGGCTTACGTCGGTTCGCTGGCGCACATAGCGTGCGGTTTCAGGCGGTGCCTTGAGCACCGGCCTTATGGCGGCGCAGCGTCCAGTAGCCGCCCCATAGCCGTGTGGCCGTGGTGATCAGGCAAGCAACGGCAAATACCACCGCCAGGGTGGTGAAGTGCGCTGGAAACAGACAGAACAGCATCAGGGCGACAACGGTCTCGGTGCCTTCGGTCAGGCCCTCCAGATAGTAGAACGCCTTGTTGGGAAAGTGGGGACGCTCGATGGCCTGCTGTTTGGCGGCAATGGCAAAGGCCAGAAACGACGTGCCGGTGCCGATAGAGGCAAACAGCAGCAGCGCCGCCGCCAGGGCGTTTTCCGCCGGGTTGGCCAGAGCAAAGCCCAGCACCACCGCGGCGTAAAACACAAAATCGAGGCCGATATCCAGAAAGCCGCCTGCCTCACTCGACCGACCGCTTACCCGTGCCAGCGCGCCGTCCAGGCCGTCACCCAGGCGGTTGAGTACCACGGCCACCAGCGCGAGGCCGTAGTATTCCCAAGCCAGCAGTGGCAGGGCGCTGATGCCGATCAGGAAAGCGATAAAGGTCACCTGGTCGGGCGTGGCACGCCCGGTAAGCCGATGGGCAAGCCGTTCAAGGGGGCGGTGGGTCAGGGGCATGGTCCAGCGGTCTAGCATACGGCGCTCCTTGGGGGGAATGACGATGAAATCAGCAAGCTAACATACCGGCCGAATGGCGATCCGGCCCATGAGGTAATGCTTATGAATTAAACTAAAGTCGTTATACTTTGGTATTAATAGCGAATAAATCACTGGACGCCAGGCGCAGGGGCATGGAAAACGGGGGCCGAAGAAGGCGCGTGCCCTGGCGATTCCAGTTGCTATGGGTGGGTCGTGTGTATTCTTCATAACCTTACACACTTTCGGTGAGCGAAGTACGTCGTATGCTAAGCAATGGAATGATGACGGTGTGGAACCAGCTTTGGGCTTCCCACCAGCAGGCAAAAACCCTGTTACTGTGCGCGTTGCCTACCACGGGCGGTTCGGGAGGCGGTAGTGCGTCTGGCAATAATGGCGCGGGCCCTGAGTCGCGTCCACCGGCGTATACAAAACCGCAAAAAGTAGGGCTACTGCTTGGCCCGCTGCTGTTCGCCTTTGTGGTGCTGTTCTTTCATCCCGCCGACCTGAGTTTTGAAGGCCGCATGGTGCTGGCCACGACGCTATGGGTCGCGGTGTGGTGGATTACCGAGGCGATCCCGATTCCGGCCACGTCGCTGCTGCCCATTGTCTTGCTGCCGATCACCGGGGTGCTGGAAAGCAGTCGGGTGACAGCGGCCTACGGCAACCCGATTATCTTCCTATTCCTGGGCGGCTTCATGATCGCCCTGGCCATGGAGAAATGGGGGCTGCACAAGCGTATTGCGCTGGTGATCATTGGCCTGCTGGGCACCAGTATCAATCGCATCGTGCTTGGCTTCATGGCGGCCACCGGATTTTTGTCGATGTGGGTGTCCAACACGGCCTCGGTGATGATGATGCTGCCGATTGGCACGGCGATTGTGTATCAAGTCACCCAGGAACTGAGCAAAACTGATGGCGACTACAGCGAGGATATCGATAAATTCAGCAAGGCGCTGATTTTCGGTATCGGCTACGGCGGAACCATCGGCGGCCTGGGCACCTTGATCGGCACGCCGCCCAACATCATCCTGGCGGCCACCGTGTCGGAGCTGTTCGGGGTTCAGATTTCCTTTGCCGAATGGATGTTCTTCGCCTTTCCCGTGGTGGTGATTCTGCTCTTTGCGGCCTGGCTGTTGCTGACCAAGGTAGTTTAT
The DNA here is from genome assembly GCF_031451645.1 of Vreelandella gomseomensis. Lineage (NCBI taxonomy): Bacteria > Pseudomonadati > Pseudomonadota > Gammaproteobacteria > Oceanospirillales > Halomonadaceae > Vreelandella > Vreelandella gomseomensis. The sequence continues at coordinate 37,055 of NZ_JARWAI010000011.1, forward strand.
CGCGTCAGGTTTGCCGATTTGCCTGGGGGCAAGGCGGTGATTGACAAGGAGAAGCAGGCCCTGGGCGCCACGCGCTTTGAAGAAAAAGCCGTGCTGGCCGTGTTCCTGTTCGCCGCCTTTATGTGGATCACGCGCTCGTTTTTATGGGAAGGGCAGTTGCTCAATATTCCCGGCATCAACGACACCATGATTGCCATGGTCGCGGCCATTGCGCTGTTTTTGATTCCCTCCAAACGTCGCGGCGGCTGCTTGCTGGACTGGGAGGTGGCCAAGGATGTGCCCTGGGGCATCCTGCTGCTGTTCGGTGGCGGTCTGGCGATTGCGGCGGGCTTCAGCGCCTCGGGGCTGGCCGAGTGGATCGGCGAGCAGATGAGCGTGCTGGAAGGCGTCAACTTCCTGCTGGTGATTCTGATGGCCAGCGCCATGGTACTGTTCCTGACCGAGATCACCTCGAATACCGCCACGGCGACGATGATTTTGCCGGTGCTGGCGTCGCTGGCGCTGGCGCTCAACGTGCATCCCTTCGTGCTGATGGTGCCCGCGGCCATGGCCGCCAACTGCGCCTTCATGCTGCCGGTGGGTACGCCGCCCAACGCGATTATTTTCGCCACGGGCAAAATCAAGATCGCCGAGATGGTACGCAACGGCTTCGGGCTGAATATCCTGGCGCTGGTGTTGATCGTCGCTGCGGTCTATTTCCTGCTACCGATGATGTGGGGCGTTGATCTGACCAGCTATCCGGAGGCGTTTCGCCGCTAGCTAAAGGATAACTCAAGCCTCAAGCAAAACGCCCCGCTTCGAGCGGGGCGTTTCGGTAGTGAGGTTGGTATGATGCCCCTAGGTTTTTCTGCTGAGTTTGCCATGCGCCTACTACATACTGCTGACTGGCACCTGGGGCGACTGTTTCATAACCTGTCGTTGCTGGATGACCAGCGTTACGTACTCGATCAACTGGTCGATATCATCGACCGGGAGGCCGTCGATGCGGTGTTGATCGCCGGGGATATCTACGACCGCTCGGTGCCCCCTGCTTCAGCAGTGGCACTGCTGGATGACGTACTGACGGCGCTGTGCAGCGAACGCAACCTGCCGGTGGTGATGATTTCCGGCAACCATGACAGCGCCCAGCGGCTAGGCTTTGGCGCGCGCCATTTGCGCCAGGCCGGGCTGCATATCCTGTCGGATTTGCGCGACTGCGACCAGCCGGTGACGCTGTCCGCCAACGGCGTGGAGGTGGATGTCTTCGGCATCCCCTACGCCGATCCGGAGTACGTACGCAGCCAGCTATCGGTGGACGTGCGCGATTTCGACGGCGCCCACCGTTACCTGGTCGAGCGGATCAACGCCCGGCGCCACTCCGCTCGCCCCACGGTGCTGATGAGCCACTGCTTTGTGGATGGTGGCAGCGCCTCGGATTCCGAGCGGCCGCTGACGCTGGGCGGCGCCGAAAGCGTGGCCTGGGAGCCCATGCAGGCCTTCGACTACGTGGCGCTGGGGCATTTGCACGGCCCGCAGTATAGAGGCGGCGAGCATATCCGCTATAGCGGTTCGCTACTCAAGTACAGCTTTTCCGAAGCCCGGCAGCGCAAAGGGGTTACCCTGGTGGATATCGACGCCAGCGGCGTCACCGGGATTGAACACCTTCCGCTGGCCCCCCGCCGCGACGTGCGCGTGCTGGAGGGCGAGCTGGACGCGCTGATCGACCAGGGGCGAACGGATGCCGACGCCGACGACTACCTGCTGGTGCGCTTGACCGACCGCCACGCCATCCTTGACCCCATGGGCAAGCTGCGCGAGGTCTACCCCAACGTACTCCATCTGGAAAAGCCCGGCATGCTGGAAGGGCGTGGCCAACAGACGCTTGACCGCGAGCGGCTTAAGTTCAGCGCGCTGGATATGTTCAGCGACTTCTTTACCCAGACCAGCGGCGAGCCCATGAGCGACGAACAGGCCCAAGCGATCAGCGAACTGATAGGCGAGCTTGGCCGCGACCAGGAGGCCGGACAATGACGCCGCTATGTTTGTCCATGCAGGCTTTTGGCCCCTTTGCCGGGCGCGAAACCGTTGATTTCGCGGCGCTCGGCCAAAGCCCACTGTTCCTGATCAACGGCCCCACCGGGGCGGGTAAAAGCTCGATTCTTGACGCGCTGTGCTTTGCCCTTTATGGCCAGACCACCGGCAATGAGCGCGATGCCAGCCAGATGCGCTGCGATCAGGCGGCGGCAACGCGGCTCACCGAGGTGACGCTGGACTTCCGCCTGCGCGGTGCGGCCTTCCGGGTGCGTCGGGTTCCCCAGCAGGTGCGCCCCAAGGCGCGCGGCGAAGGCACCACCACCCAAAATGCCGAGGCGCAGCTTTGGCGGCTCACCGCCGACGGCGAGCAGGGCGAATGCCTGGTGGCCAAAAGCGTCAGCGATGCCACGACCCAGGTTCAGGGCCTGATAGGCCTCGACGCCAGCCAGTTCCGGCAAGTCATGGTGTTGCCCCAGGGTAAATTCCGCGAGCTACTGCTGGCTGAGTCCAAAGATCGTGAAAAAATCTTTTCCCAGCTGTTCCAAACCCAGATTTTCCAGCGCATTGAAGAGCGCCTGCGCACCCAGGCCAATCAGATCGAACGCGAGGTGAACGACCATCGCCAGCGTGTGAAGGGCATCCTGCAGGCCAGTGACGTGGACAGCGACGCCGCCCTGGAAGACGAACGCCGCACCCTGGCGCCCCAGTGCCAGGCCGCCGAGCAGACGTTTCTGGACGCCAAGGCACGCCGCGAGGCCGCTGAGCAGGCCGAGCGTCAGGGCCAGACGCTTCAGGCGGCGTTCGATCAGCAGGCCACGCTCAACGCCGCCAAACAAGCGCTGCTCGACCGCAAGGACGAGATACAGGCGGCGCAAAAACGGCTGGCCGCCCACGGGCAAACCCAGGCGCTGGCGCCGACGTATCAGCAGTTGCAGGCGGCGCTTAACACGGCCCGGGCGACCCGCGACGAGCGCGCCCAGGCCAAGCAGGCCATGGCCGAGCGGCAAGCGGCGCAGGCCGATGCGCAGCGTGCCCTCGAGGCGGCCAGGCCCGATGCCGAACAGCTGCCCGCCTGGCGCGAGCAGGCGTTCCAGCTGCAGCAGGCCGTCAAGCAGTGCCAGGAGTTGGCCGCGCTCGACGCCCAGCGCCACCGGCTCGCCGACCAGGTGGCGGAGGCCAGCGCCGAGATCGGCCGCCAGCGGCCGGTCACCGAGGCCGCCGAGCAGCATGCCACCGAGCAGGAAATGCGCTGGCACCAGGGCCAGGCTGCGCTGCTCGCCCAGCGGCTGGAAGCCGATGCACCGTGCCCGGTATGCGGTAGCCGCGAGCATCCGGCACCCGCCGTCGCTGAACAGACACCGGTGACCCAAGCCGATGTGAAAAAAGCGCGCGCGGCGTTCGAGCAGGCTCGCCAGACGCTGATCAAGGCCGAGCAGCACCATGCCCGGCTCGCCCAGCAGCTGGCCGACAAGGACGCCCACTGCCAGCGGTTGCGCGAGGCGCTTGGCGAACACGCCTCCCTTGAGGTGCTGGAGGCCGATCAGGCCAAGCTCAGCGCCGCTATCCAGGCGGCCGACAGCGCCTGGCAACTCGCCCAGCAAACGGCGCAGCAAGCGCAAACCGCGCTGGCCCGCGCCGAGACCACGCTTGCGGATGTCAGCCAGCGCGAAGTCCGCGCCGAAAGCGCGCTCGACGAGGCCCGGCAAGCCTGGCAGCAAGCGCTGGCCGATAGCGCCTTTGACGATGAAGCTGCCTTTAACCAGGCCCGGCTTAGCGAAGCCGAACACAAGCAACTGCAAGACACGGTGACGGACTTTCAGCGTGAGCAGGCCAAGCTTGAGGGGCAGCTGGAGGCCAACCAGGCCCGTCTTGAAGGGCAAACGCCGCCGGACCTGCCCGCCCTGGCTGAGCACGTCGCCGACGCCAAGCGCCAGGAGCAGGCCCACCAGCAGACCTATCAGCAGCTGGCGACGCGGGTTGCCCAACTGGATGCCACACGCAAGAAACTCGACGCCGCCCAGGCCGCTCAAGCCGACCTGGAGGCGCAGTATCGCGTGTGGGGAACGCTCAGCGAGGTGGCCAATGGGCGTACCGGGCATCGCATCAGCCTGCAGCGTTTCGTGCTCGGCGTGCTGCTGGACGACGTGCTGATCCAGGCCTCCGAACGGCTGGTGCGCATGAGCCGCGGGCGCTATCAGCTGGTGCGGCGCGAGGATCCTTCCAAAGGCAATAAAGCTTCGGGGCTGGAACTGGATGTCGCCGACACCTACACCGGCAGGAACCGCCCGGTGGCAACGCTGTCCGGCGGCGAATCCTTCATGGCCGCGCTGTCGCTGGCGCTGGGGCTTTCCGACGTGGTTCAGGCCTACGCCGGCGGCATCCAGCTTGATACGCTGTTTATCGACGAAGGCTTCGGCAGCCTGGATCAGGATGCGCTGGAACAGGCGATTGCCATGCTCAGCGAACTGCAGATGGGCGGGCGGATGATCGGGATTATTTCCCACGTCAGCGAACTCAAGGAGCAGATGCCAGTCCGTATAGACGTGCTGGCCAGCCGCCAGGGGAGCACCATCGCGCTCCAGGGCACGCCCTAGCCTAGCGCGGTACTATCCGTTCAATCACCGTGGTCAGATGTTTAACTCAAAGGAGTGGAACCATGAATGCAAGCAAGATTCTCCAGCAGCTCATGCAGCAGTCAGGAGGCAGCCAAAAAGGCAGCGGTGTCGATGTCAAAGGCATGCTCGACGGCCTCTCCAAGCAGTTCGGTGGCGGTAGCCAGGGCGCCAAGGGCGGCGGTTCCGGCGGGGTGGACATGAAAAGCCTGCTGGGTGGCGGTGCCATGGGCATGCTGGTGGGTTCCAAGCGCGGTCGCAAGCTGGGCGGTAAAGCGCTCAAGTATGGCGCCATTGCCGGGGTGGGCGTGCTCGCCTGGAAGGCCTGGCAGAGCTCTCAAGCCAGTAAGAACGCGTCCGGCGAGTCCCAGGCAAGCGCCGAAGGCGAACGCGTCGACGTGCTGGACGGCGAGTATCAGGAGCGCCGCAGCCTGGAGTTGCTGCAAGCGATGATCATGGCCGCCCGGGCCGATGGCCACATTGATGAGCAGGAACAGGCGCTGATCACCGAGCAGATTGACGAACTGGGCGCTGATCAGGACATGCATAACTGGGTCGAGCGGCAGCTAAAGGCACCACTGGACGCCCAGGCACTAGCCAGTGAAGCGGATTCACCCCAGGCGGCGCGGGAAATGTACCTGATCAGCGTTGCCGTGACCGACGAACAAAACCCCATGGAGCGCGCCTGGCTCGATCAGTTGGCAAGCGCCCTTGATCTGTCCAAGGAAATGACCGCCGAGCTCGAGCGCCAGGCGCAGCAGGCGGTTTAATGCTGGAGACGATCAATTTCTGGGTGGCCACCGGCTTCGGGCTGGGACTGGCGCCGGTAGCGCCGGGTACCTTTGGTTCACTGCTGGGTATACCACTGGCTTGGTGGTTGCTGGGCAGGCCAACGAGCCGGCAAGCGGCGGTGGTCGGCGTATTGTTGGTAGCGGCGGTGCCGGTTTGTCACGTCGCCGCCTGGCATTACGCCGGGCTGGATCATGGCAGTATTGTCGCCGATGAATACGTGGCATTTCCGCTGGCGGTCATCGGCCTTGGCGCCGCGCGCCAACCGCTGGTCATGGCGCTGGCATTTGTGGTCTATCGCTTCTTCGATGGACTCAAGCCACCACCGATTCATCTGGCGGAATATGTCAGCGGCGGCGTTGGCATCGTGATAGACGATGTGATCGCCGCGCTGGTGACCTGGGGGATTATCGCCGGTGGCCTGTTTGTCTGGCGGCGCACCCAGCGACGCAGCGTTTGACGCCCATCACCTTTTAAGCACGCGTAAAAACGCCGCAGGCCAGAAGCCTGCGGCGTTTTCGTATCGGCTAGCGCGTCGTGCTCGGAGCTTACTCCTTGACGACAATGACCGACTTGACGTTGACGAATTCGTGCATACCGAAGCCGCCATGCTCTCGGCCGTAACCGGAGTCTTTCACGCCGCCAAATGGCATTTCCGGCGTGGCCACGCCAAAGCCGTTGATGAACACCATGCCGGTATCGAAGTACTGGCTGGCAAGCTCGGTGGCACGCTTCACATCCTTGGAAATGATCCCACCGCCGAGGCCATAACGGCTGTCATTGGCAATGCGCATGGCATCGTCGTCATCCTTGGCGCGAATCAAGGCCGCCACCGGGCCAAACAGCTCGTCATCGTAGGCGGGCTGGCCGGGGGTGACGTTATCCAGCACGGTGACCGGATAGAAGGCGCCTTGGCCGTCGGGCTTCTGGCCGCCGCATAGAATCGTCGCGCCCTGGCGTACGCTTTCTTCCACCTGCTCATGGAGGTCGTCGCGTAAATCGACGCGCGCCATGGGGCCGACATCGGTGCCGTCTTGCGTGGGGTCGCCCACCTGCAGGGCGTTCATCCGCTCGACGAAACGCTCCTTGAAGGCCTCGTAGTTGGCCTCGGTCACCACAAAGCGTTTGGCGGCCACGCAGGTTTGCCCGGTGTTGTAGACACGACCCATCACGCAGGTGTCCACGGCGACGTCCAGGTCGGCGTCGTCGAGTACCAGATAGGCGTCGTTGGAGCCCAGCTCGAGCACGGTCTTTTTCAGGTGCTCGGCGGCCTTGGCGGCGACCTTGCGGCCCGCGCCGTCGCTGCCGGTGAGCGTGACGCCGCGCACCGCCTTATGGGCGATGACCTGATCGGAGACGTCGTGGGAAATCACCAGCGTACGGAAAACGTTTTCCGGCAGGCCCGCCTCGCGGTAGATTTTCTCGAGCAGCAGGCCGCTACCGGTAACGCATTCGGCATGCTTCAGCAGCACGGCATTGCCCGCCATGATGTTGGCGATCGAATAGCGCACGACCTGATAAGCGGGGAAGTTCCACGGCTGAATGCCGTAGATGACGCCCATCGGCGAATAGGTCACGATGCCGCGTTCACCGTTGCTCGGGTTACGTGTCTCATCGGCCAGCGATTCCGGGCCGCGCGCGGCGGTGTAATCGCAGATGCCTACACACAGGTCGACTTCCTGATAGGCCTGCGAGGGCAGCTTGCCCATTTCCTTGACCATGAAGTCGGCAAGTTCTTCCTTGTGCGCCTTGAGCGCCTCGCCGATGGCTTTGACCACCTTGGCACGGTGGTCGAGAGACTTGAGACGCCAATCGAGAAATGCCTGGTGACTGGCCTCAACCACCTGAATCGCCTGGCTTTCATTCATTAGCGCATAGGTTTCGAGCGTTTCGCCGGTGGTGGGGTTTACCGTGGTGATGCTGTTGCTCATAAGATCTCCTATCTTTAGATCAACGCGTTGAATCAATACTTTTTAAAACCGCGTCCAATCAAGCAAGTATTGTCTGAATCAATGCAGAAGTCGGCGCGAGGCGTCCAAATCTATCATCAAGCTAGACGACCGGTCTACTCGTACTGGAGGCACTATAGTAGAAAACCGTCGCCGCTGCCTAATAGGCAAACCCTATAGGGCCATAAAGACTCGATTAGTCGAACGTCGGCCCACCGGCTTCGTCGCCCCAGACTTCTTCCAGGCGATCGTCACGGCCGCAGCTGAAGCGGTAGAACTTGTAGCGCACGGGGTTCTTGTCGTAGTAGTCCTGATGGTACTCCTCGGCCTTCCAAAAGGTATCGGCGGGCAAGATGTCGGTGGCAATTTCTTCGTCGAAGCGGTCTTCCATCTCGGCTTTGGAGGCTTCGGCGAGCTCGCGCTGCTCGTCATTCTGATAAAAAATCGCCGAGCGGTACTGGTCGCCCTGGTCACAGAACTGCCGGCCGACCGCGAACGGGTCGATATTGCGCCAGTAAATCTCGAGCAGCTGCTCGTAGCTGATCTGGTCCGCGTCGTATTCGACCTTGACCACTTCTATATGGTCGGTGTCGCCGCTGCTGACATCGTCGTAGGTGGGGTTTTCCAGCTCGCCACCGGTATAGCCGGAGATGGTCGCCGTCACGCCGGGCTGGCGGTCGTAAGGGGGCTCCATGCACCAGAAGCAGCCGCCAGCAAATACCGCTTCCGCGGGTGTTTCGGCCTGCAGCGACGTGCTGGTGATGCCAAGGGCGGCTGTAGCGATCCCCAGAGCAAGGGGGCGAAGTGATAGATGTTGCATCATGGGGTCGACTCCCGGGAGGTGAACCATATCGTTGCCAATTCTGAGTTGTTAAGTCGTCGGGTAGTTCACTTTCCTTACAGTTGATCGCTATCTCCTCATTGAACCTGGCCATGGCGTGGGGGCCATACGTCGTCCAGGGTTTTTAGCGCGGCGGCGATGGGGGGCTCGGTGGCACGATCATGTCGCCAGATAAGGCCCAGCGAACAGGGCAGGCGCACCTGATCCGCCACCGCCAGGCCGCTCTCCTGGCGTTCGGCCATGGCCAGGGCGTCCCGCGCCAGGCTCAGCCCGACGCCGGCGCGCACCAGATCGAGCATGCAGGCCTCCTGATCGACCTGGGCGACGCGGTTGGGCGTCACCTGGCTGGCGGCAAAGCGACGTTGCAGCAAGCGGTGATGCACCGAGTCGGGCGGGGTGACGATCCACGGCAGGCGGGCCAGCGACGCCCAACGCGTGTCCGTCAGCCGCGCCTCCCAGCCGGCGGGGGCAATCACATGGTAGTCAAACTGGGTGAGCTCCCGCCAGGCAAGCGCCGGGTGGCCGGTGCCTTCCCCGGGTGGCGCCAGGTAAAAACCAACGTCCAGCTCGCCTTGTTCGATGCGCGCCTGCACACGTCCGCTCATGCCGTGGTGTAGTTCGGTTTCCAGTTGGGGCGCCCGCAACATCAGGCGGCTCAAAAACGCCCCGAGGCGAATAAATTCAGGGTCGACGATGGTGCCGATGGTCAGCTTGCCGCGCAGCGTGCTGTGCAGCGCACTGGCGGTCTGGTCAAAGACGCTGGCGCTGGCCAGGGCTTTCTCGGCGGCGGGCAGCAGGGCGAGCCCATCGGCCGTCAGGCTCAGGCCCTGGGGACGTCGGTTGAACAGAACCAGCCCCAGGCTGGCCTGTAGCTGCTTCAACTTTAGGCTAACGGCAGGCTGGGTGAGGTGCAGTTGCTCGGCGCCGCGCGAGACGCTACCCGTTCGGGCAACGGCCACGAACGCGCGTAGCGTGGCGTATTCCTGCATGGGCGGCTCCCTTTAAGGTAAGTGATATCAGGAAAGCTTATATCGCGGTTAAGAATTACTCAATTGATTGCCCTGCAAAGCCCGGTAATGTGGTCTTATCGATCCCTTGACCCTCATGACACTTATAAAGGTTGCCTCCATGACCACCCCAACAACGACGACCCCCATCCATCACTTCATTAACGGCCGGACCAGCGAAGGGGCCGGCGCTGCCCAGGATGTGTTCAACCCGGCCACGGGGCAGGCGACAGGGCGCGTCTCATTGGCCGGGGAGCGGGAGGTCAACACGGCGGTGGAGGCGGCCAAGGCCGCGTTTCCTGCCTGGGCCGACACGCCGCCGATTCGTCGGGCACGGGTGATGTTCAAGTTCCTCGAGCTGCTCAATGCCAACAAGGATGCCGTTGCCGAGGCGATTACCAAGGAGCACGGCAAGGTGTTTACCGATGCCCAGGGGGAAGTGGCGCGGGGTATCGACATCGTCGAATTTGCCTGCGGTATCCCCCAACTGATGAAGGGCGACTACACCGAACAGGTCAGCACCGGGATTGATAACTGGACGGTGCGCCAGCCGCTAGGTGTAGTGGCGGGGATTACGCCGTTCAACTTCCCCGTCATGGTGCCCATGTGGATGTTTCCTGTGGCCATTGCGACGGGTAATACGTTTATCCTCAAGCCGAGCCCGCTGGACCCCAGCGCCTCATTGATGATTGCCGATCTGCTCAAGCAGGCCGGTTTGCCCGATGGTGTGTTCAACGTGGTGCAGGGCGGCAAGGAAGCGGTCGAACTACTGCTGGATCACCCTGACGTCAAGGCACTGTCGTTTGTCGGCTCCACGCCCATCGCCAACCTGATTTACGAGCGCGGTGCCCGCCACGGTAAGCGTGTTCAGGCGCTCGGCGGGGCGAAAAACCATATGGTGGTGATGCCCGATGCACATCTGGATAAGGCCGTTGATGCTCTGGTCGGCGCCGCCTATGGCTCGGCGGGGGAGCGCTGCATGGCGATCAGCGTGGCGGTGCTGGTCGGCGACGTCGCCGACAAGGTCGTCCCTGCGCTTACGGAGCGCGCCAAATCGCTCAAGGTCAAAGATGGCATGCAGTTGGACGCCGAAATGGGCCCGATCGTGACGCGGGAAGCGCACCAGCGCATTACCGGTTACATCGACAAGGGCGTGGCAGAGGGGGCCGAGCTGCTTGTCGACGGGCGTGAGTTTGACGCTTCCCAGACCGGCGACGGCTGCGCAGACGGTTTTTGGATGGGTGGCACGCTGTTTGACCATGTCACCCCGGACATGACGATCTACAAAGAAGAAATTTTCGGCCCGGTGCTGGTCTGCGTGCGGGTGCCCGATGCGGCCACGGCGATTCAATTGATCAACGACCATGAGTTTGGCAACGGCGTCAGCTGTTTCACTGAAAGCGGCAGCGTGGCACGGGAGTTTGGTCGTCGCATTCAGGTGGGCATGGTGGGTATCAACGTGCCCATCCCGGTGCCCATGGCATGGCACGGTTTCGGTGGCTGGAAGCGATCGCTGTTTGGCGATACCCATGCTTACGGCGAAGAAGGCGTGCGCTTCTATACCAAGCAGAAGTCGATCATGCAGCGCTGGTCCGACTCGATCGATGGTGGGGCTGATTTCGTCATGCCCACCGCCAAGTAAACGCCGACGCGTTGCGGGAGCCAGCTCATGACCGATACAACAAACAACACCTTTGACTTCATTGTCGTGGGGGCAGGTACCGCCGGGTGCCTGCTGGCCAATCGATTGAGCGCCAACCCCGATCATCGGGTGCTACTGATCGAGGCGGGCGGGCGCGATAACTATCACTGGATTCATATTCCGGTGGGTTACCTTTACTGCATCAATAACCCGCGCACTGACTGGATGTTCCGCACCGAGCCGGATAAAGGGCTCAACGGTCGCTCGTTAATTTACCCGCGGGGCAAGACCCTGGGCGGCTGTTCGAGCATCAACGGCATGCTGTATATCCGAGGCCAGGCGCGGGATTATAACCATTGGGCCGAGGTGACCGGCGACGATACCTGGCGCTGGGAAAACTGCCTGCCTGATTTTATCAAGCACGAACACCATCATCGCCTGGATGAAGGCGGCGATGCTGACCCCGAGCACCGCGACTTCCATGGCCACGGCGGTGAATGGCGGGTGGAAAAGCAGCGGCTAAGCTGGCAAGTGCTGGATGATTTTGCTGAAGCAGCGGCACAGTCAGGTATTCCCCGAACACGCGACTTCAATCGCGGCGACAACGAAGGGGTGGACTACTTTGAGGTCAATCAGCGCGCCGGTTGGCGTTGGAATACATCAAAAGCGTTTTTGAAGCCGGTGCGACAGCGTCATAACCTGACCATCTGGCACTCAACCCATGTCAACCAACTCCTATTTGCTAAGGATGGCACAACACCCCGCTGTGTGGGTGCCGAGGTGGTGCGCAACGGTGAAACGCTGCGTGTGGGCGCCAACCGGGAAGTCATCCTGTCTGCCGGGTCGATTGGTTCGCCTCAGTTGTTGCAGCTTTCCGGCATTGGTCCGGCTGACCTGCTGGCCGAGCACGATATCGAGGCAGTGAGCGCCTTGCCCGGCGTGGGCGAAAACCTTCAGGATCATCTGCAAATTCGCTCGGTGTATAAGGTTCAGGGGGGTAAGACGCTCAACACGATAGCCAATTCACTGGTAGGCAAGGCCAAAATTGGCCTGGAATATGCCCTTAAACGTACTGGCCCCATGAGCATGGCGCCGTCGCAGCTGTGCATATTTACCCGCAGCTCCGAGGAGTATGACGACGCCAATATCCAGTACCACGTTCAGCCGTTAAGCCTGGAGGCTTTTGGCCAGCCGCTGCACCCGTACGCCGCGATTACGGCGAGCGTGTGCAACCTGAATCCCAGCAGCCGCGGGACGGTCAGGATTAAAAGCCGCGACCCGCGCCAGGCACCGGCGATAGCGCCGAATTACCTGAGTACGCCGGAGGATCGCCAGGTGGCGGCTGATTCCTTGCGGGTCACGCGAAAAATTGCTGAGCAGCCCGCCTTTGCCAAGTACCAGCCCGAAGAAGTGAAGCCCGGCCTCGAATACCAGAGCGACGATGAGCTGGCGCGTCTGGCCGGGGATATCGGCACGACCATTTTTCATCCGGTGGGCACCGCGCGCATGGGGCGGAAAGACGACCCGATGGCCGTGGTCGACAGCCAACTGCGCGTTCGCGGCGTCAGTGGCCTGCGCGTGGCGGATGCCAGCGTGATGCCGACGATCACCAGCGGCAACACCAATTCGCCGACGCTGATGATCGCCGAAAAGGCGGCCGGATGGATATTATCGGCACGGTCATCGTACTGACATTTTTTTACGTCACAGTGTTGACGTGTGCTGAAACAAGGCGCATTCTTCTCGGCAGTAGGTTAGCAAGTCGAACGTAGTCAGCAGTATCGAAGCGCCGCAAGCGTTGAGTCTGGTGAAAGTTTCTTGTTCTACCCACTGCAACTCGGGTATTACCCGGCTCTAAATACGCTTAATCGAGGATTTCGATCATGGCAACTGGTACTGTTAAGTGGTTTAACGACACTAAAGGCTTCGGCTTCATTTCTCCGGACGACAATGGCGACGACCTGTTCGCGCACTTCTCCGAAATTCAAGCTGACGGCTTCAAAACCCTGCAAGACGGCCAGAAGGTTTCCTTCGACGTCACTCAGGGTAAAAAAGGCCTTCAGGCTTCCAACATCAAAGCGCTATAAGCTAGCGTCTTGATGTCTGCCATCAGCGGTTAGCGCTGATGAGCTAAAAAACCCCGCCCATGCGGGGTTTTTTGTATGCGTATGAAAAATAGCCACATGACTCGCCCCGGCCGTTGCTTTGCGCTAGGGTGACGTTTTCAAGTAAGGAATGGATGATCATGACAGCGCCTGGCGAACTCATCATCGAACCGAAAAGCGGCAAGCCCGCCGATGCGTGCGTATTCATACTGCACGGCCTGGGTGCCGACGGACACGACTTCGAGCCGCTGGTGCCGGCGTTAGGCTTGCCTGGCAGCGCAAACGTGCGCTTTATCATGCCCCATGCACCGCGACTGCCGGTCACCATCAACGGCGGCATGGTCATGCCGGCGTGGTACGATATTCTGGCCATGGATCTCGGCCGCCGCGTGGACGAAAATCAACTGAAAGTATCCGCCGAGCGCGTGCAGGGGCTCATCCAGGAGCAGATTGACCAGGGCATCGACAGTCAGCGGATCATTGTGGCCGGGTTTTCCCAGGGCGGCGCCGTGGCCTATCACGCAGCGCTTTCTTTCCCGCAGCCGCTGGGCGGGCTGCTGGCCATGTCGAGCTATTTTGCCACCGTTGACAGCATTTCACTGGCCGAGGCGAACAAGCAGATCCCGATCGAGGTCCAGCACGGCAGCTTTGATCCCATCGTGCCGGAAAGTCTGGGCAAAAGCGGAGCAGACCGCTTGTCGAGCCTGGGCTATGCGGTCAACTATCGCCAGTACCCCATGGCCCATTCGCTTTGCCCGCAGCAGGTAAGTGATATCGGCCGCTGGCTGCTGCAGCGGCTGAGTGCCTGACGACAGCCGTCGTATCCGCGTTGCTAAGGCGTTTTCAGGAGTCGGCATGTTTCGATCTTCGCGTGGCCGCCAAGCCGAGCTGCCCAACGAAATCCCCAGGGCGGGATGGCACGATATTGTCTGGCGGGTCATGCGCTCGGCACGGCGCGACCGCATCATGCTGCTGGCGGCGGGCGTTGCCTTTTATGCATTGCTGGCGCTGTTTCCGACCATTGCCGCCGTCATTTCGATCTGGGGGCTGTTTTTCGATCCTAGCGAGGCCAGCCAGCAGCTCTATAACCTGATTCGCTTGATGCCCCCCGACGCCGCCAAACTCATCGACGAGCAGGCTCAGGACGTGGTGGACGGCATTGATTCGAGTAATGAAATGGCGGCGCTGGTGGGCCTGCTGATCGCCATGTTCATTGCCTCGAAAGGCGTCAGCGGGCTGATTGTCGGGCTCAACGTCGTCTACGGTGAGAGGGAGCAGCGCAGCGTCTGGTGCCTAGGGCTGCTGGTGACCGCCATGACGTTCGGGCTGATCGGCATGACGCTGCTGACGCTTGGCTTCATTGCGCTGGTGCCGATGCTTGTCGATGCCCTGGCGGTGGCGTCGCCGTTCGATCGCGTCATCGATTTCATGCGCTGGCCGGCGCTGCTGGTCATGATGAGTGCGGTCATTGCGCTACTCTACCGCTTTGCGCCTTACCGCCGCTCGGCCAGGTGGGAGTGGTTGAGCGTCGGCACCCTGGTGGCCACGCTGCTATGGTTGCTGGGGTCGGCCGGCCTGTCGCTTTATGTGCGCTACTTTGCCAACTTCAGCGAACTTTACGGCTCCCTCGGGGCGGTAGTGGTCTTGATGCTGTGGTTTCTGCTCTCGGCCTTTGTAGTGTTGCTGGGCGCCGAGATCAACTGCGAACTCGAGCGCCAGACCCGCCAGGACACGACCATCGGCCAGGCGCGCCCCCAGGGCTCCCGCAATGCCTACGCCGCCGACACCCTGGGAAGCGAGCATCCCTGGAAAGGCGATGAAGACACCCTGACGCCTCCTTTAGATGGTACCCATCGCGGCGACCAGACGCGCTGAACGAGCCGGTTGCAGTATCGTGGTAGATGCCCCCCGCCGATGGCGGAAGGCACGGGCCTGATGCAAAGATAGGTTTAAAGCAGTTCTTCGGCGGCCAGGGCCAGGCGTGAACGCTCGACGCTTTTCAGCGTGATATGCCCGGCATGTGGCCAGTCGCGGAATCGCTCTACCACGGCGGCCATGCCGCAGGTATTGGCGGTCAGGTAAGGCGTGTCGATCTGTCCGACGTTGCCCAGGCAGACGATCTTGGTATTGCGCCCGGCCCGGGTGACCAGGGATTTCAGCTGTTTGGGCGTAAAGTTCTGCGCCTCGTCAATGATCAGGAAGGTGTCGTTGAGGGTGCGCCCGCGCATGAAGCTCGGTGCACGGATCTGCACACGTGAACCAATCAGCTGCCGTGTGGCGCCGTTATCCCAGGTGGACTCGCCTTCTTCATTGCGCAGCAGGTTATCCATGTTGTCGTGGAAAGCCCCCATCCACGGCGACATTTTCTCCTCCTCGGTGCCGGGTAGAAAGCCGATATCCTCGCCCATGGGAATCGGCGCGCGGGTAAACACAATGCGTTCGAACTGCTTTTGATCCAGGGTCTGCTGGAAAGCGGCGGCCAGCGTCATGTAGGTTTTGCCGGTGCCTGCGTTGCCCGCGATGGTGACCAGGTCGATCTCTGGATCCATCAGCAGGTTAAGGGTGAAGTTTTGCCGACTGTCGTGGGCGTGAACGCCCCATACACCGGCGTGATGGCGGTAGTTGGTCAGCAGTTGGAGGCGCGCCGACGAGGGTGAAAGCTCACGGATGATCGCCTCGAACTCGGCGCCGTTTTCGCTATCCGACACCAGCATGCCGACGTGCCAGTGGCGCGGCATGTCGCCACTTAGTTGGTAGAAGGTGTGATGGTCGATGCGTTCGACGGTCACGTCCACGTTAAGCGCTTCCCAAAGCGAGGCGCCGTGCGGGCCAGCAGAGGTGTATACCTGGGCGCCTTCGATCATCGCGTCGCTGTCGTCGAAGGCGCGGTCGTTCAGGTAATCCTCGACGGGGACTTTCAAGGCCGCGGCCTTTACCCGCAGATTGATGTCCTTGGTGATCAGAATGACCGAGGCATCGGGGCGTTCATCGCGCAGCCGGCAGGTTTCCGCCAGAATGCGATTGTCCGGGCTGTCGTCCAGCGAGCTGAAGGACTGCAGATCGTTGTAGCAGAGAAAATGGAGGCGACCGGACTCGCCGGTAATGCGGGGAATGGGAATGCCTTGCTGAATTTCGTCGAAGGTGACCTGGCTGGTTAAATCCGAGAGGGTACGGCTGATCTGGCGGGCCGTGCGGGCGATTTCGCGAATACCGTTTTTGTGCTTGTCCAGCTCCTCCAGTACGGTCATGGGGATAACGACATCGTGCTCGTCAAAGTGGTAGAGCGCGGCGGGGTCATGAATCAGGACATTGGTGTCCAGCACGTAAAGCCTGGCTGCTTTCTTATCGAGTCGTACCATCGTGGCATTCACTCCGTGGTTGACGGCAACATCGACACTGGCAGGTGCGTCTTACGCCCTAATGACACTTGCCTGTGTCGTTGAGATGGCGTGTCCTGGTACCTCCTTATTTAGCGCTTTTTAATAGCTTGGAAGGCGTTGGCGGTTTTTGCCACTAAAACTATTTCAACGCTGCGCCAGCGCCGTCGGTTATCATGGGCCCTCCCCACGAACTAAACGGAGCCCCCGTGACCCCCTTTATCGCTGAGCGCCGCGCGCTACGCCTATCGGCGCTATCGGCCGGCCTGTTTGCCCTGGCCGGGCTGGTGCTTGGCCTAGCGAGCGGATCGATCACCATTTTGTTCGATAGCGGCTATTCGCTGCTCAGCCTGGTGCTGGCCTCGCTTTCGCTGTTGGCGCTCAAGCAGGCGCGCAAACCGGCTGACGATCACTATCCCTTTGGGCGGCTGACGGTAGAGCCGCTGGCGGTACTGCTCAAAGGCGTAGTGATTGCGCTGGTGTGTCTGTTTTCGCTGGTGTCGGCACTGTGGAGCCTGGTGCACGGAGGGCAGGTCGTGACCCTCGACCTGGCGCTGATCTTCGGGGCCGTCAATGTCAGCGGCTGTTTGCTGACCTGGTGGTGGCTCAAGCGCTATGCGCGCATCGCCGATTCCTCGCTGCTCACCGCCGAACTGCGCCAGTGGCAGATGGATACCGGGTTAAGCGCCGCGGTCATGCTCGGGTTCGCCTTGACCTGGGGACTGACGCTGACCCCATGGGCGGGTTATGCGCGGTTTGCCGACCCGGTGATGGTGCTGATGATTGCCGGTTACTTCCTGCCCATGCCGATCCGCATGGTGCGCGGGGCCCTGCGCGAGCTGATGTTTGGCGAGCCGGTAGGCAGCGTCCGCCAGGATGTGGTCAAGGAAGTGGCCGATTTCGATATCGCCGATGACGACGTGCGCCTGGCACAGGTGGGCAGCTTCCTGGTGGTGGACATCCAGGTCGACAAGCGCCAGATTGATAATGCCGAAGGAATTGTCGAAAGCGTCGAGCAGCACTGCAAAGCGCGCAACCTGCGACCGGTGACCAGCATCACCCTGGCCACCTGATCATTCACATGACGGGGCCAAGCGTTTCGAGGACGTGACGCGCCCACCAACACAGAGACGGATCCATGACACCGGCGATTAACAGCGCAAAACACGCGGGCATTGCCTTTCACGTTCACGACTATGCACACGATGCCGCCGCCGAGTCCTTCGGCCTTGAAGCGGCGGAGAAGCTAGGCGTTCCACCCGCCCAGGTGTTTAAAACCCTGGTAGTGAAGCTCGACGGCAAACAGCTGGCGGTGGGCATGGTGCCGGTGGATAAACAGCTGGGCTTGAAGCAGATCGCGAAGGCGGCAGGGGCCAAGAAGGCGACCATGGCCGCCCCCGCGGAGGTCGAACGTGCGACCGGCTATGTGCTGGGCGGCGTCAGCCCGCTGGGCCAAAAAAAGCGCCTGGCCAGCTTTCTTGATGCCTCCGCCGAGCGCTTTGCTACGCTGTATGTCAGCGCGGGTCGTCGCGGCCTTGAAATCGAGCTGGCGCCAAACGACCTGATGGCGCTCAGCCAGGCGCAGCTGGCGCCTATCGCCGCATGACAACAGCGCGGGGCGAGGCACTTTCTGGTATGGTGCGAGGCATTCAGGCCGCTCATGCTTTGCAGGGCATTTTCGCCCCTTCAGGAAATTTCTGTGTCAGACACTTCTTTTGCATCCCTGGCGCTGCCTAGCGCACTCGCCAGCAATCTCGACTCTCTCGGTTATCACCAGATGACGCCGGTTCAGGCGCAAAGCCTGCCGCCGATGCTGGCCGGCCGCGACGTAATGGCCCAGGCCAAGACCGGCTCGGGTAAAACTGCGGCCTTTGGTCTGGCATTGCTGGCCGGCCTGCGCGTTGAGGCCTTCGCGGTGCAGGGCCTGGTGCTTTGCCCCACCCGGGAGCTTGCTGATCAGGTGGCCGAGGAACTACGCCGCCTGGCCCGCGCCATGCCCAACGTGAAAATCCTCACGCTCTGCGGTGGGGCGCCGCTGGGGCCGCAGCTGTCCTCCCTGGAACACGGTGCACACATCGTGGTGGGCACGCCGGGGCGCATCGAAGAGCACCTGCGCAAAGGCTCCCTGACGCTAGGGTCGCTGACGGCGCTGGTGCTGGATGAAGCGGATCGCATGCTGGACATGGGCTTTCAGGACTCGATTGACGCGATCATTGCCTACACCCCGGCGGATCGCCAGACGCTGCTGTTCAGCGCGACGTTCCCCGAGGAGCAGACGTCCGGCGACCTGGCGGCGATGACGCGTGGCGTCATGCACGATCCGGTGACGGTCAAGGTCGCCGAGATGCACGACGCCAGCACCATCGAGCAGCATTTTTACAGCGTGGCCAACGAGGAGGCCCGTTTTGACGCACTCAAGCAGCTGCTGCTGGTCAATCAGCCCACCACCAGCGTGGTGTTTTGCAACACCAAGCGGGAAACCCAGGCGGTGGCGGATCGGCTGGTAGACGCTGGCTTCAGCGCCGTAGCGCTCCACGGTGGTCTGGAGCAGAAAGATCGTGACCGTCTGCTGGTGCTGTTTGCCAACCAGAGCGCCTCGATTCTGGTCGCCACCGATGTGGCGGCTCGCGGGCTGGACATTGCCCAGCTGGACGCCGTCTTCAACTACCAGATCGCCCGGGAACTCGACGTTCACGTCCACCGTGTAGGCCGCACGGGGCGCGCCGGGGCGAGCGGCATTGCCTGCACCCTGGTAACCCCTAAGGAGGCCTATCGTCTCGAACGGCTGGCCGACGTGCTGGGCGAAAGCCTGGCCACCGAGCCGTTGCCCAAGGTCAGCAGTAACACGCCGTTCCAGCCGCCGATGGCGACGCTTCAGCTGGCAGGCGGCAAGAAAGACAAGCTGCGCCCGGGTGACATTCTCGGCGCCCTGACCAGCGAAGGCGGAATCCAGGGGCATCAGGTGGGTAAAATCAGCGTGCAGGCACGCAGCGCCTATGTGGCGGTCGCCCGCGAGGTGGTTCAGCAGGCGCAGGCCAAGCTTGAGCGGGATAAATTAAAAGGGCGAGCCTTCCGCGTTCGTCGCATTCGCCATTGAGCGCATAGCTGAGCGTTCGTAACGCTTTCGTAACAAGAGGAGCCAACGCAGCGACCCATGAAAATCCCTAAACGATTACAGCCCCTGGTCGATGACGGCATGATCGATGAAGTCATGATGCAGTTGATGAGCGGCAAGGAAGCGCAGGTCTATGTGGTGCGCTGCGGTGACGAAGAACGCTGTGCCAAGGTGTTCAAGGAAGCCAAGCAGCGCAGCTTCAAGCAGGCGGTGCAGTATCAGGAAGGGCGCAAAGAGCGCAACAGCCGCCGCGCCAGGGCGATGGCCAAGAAAACCCGTTACGGGCAAAAAGAGCAGGAGCAGGCCTGGCTCACCGCCGAAGTAGATGCCCTCTATCGGTTGGCGGCCGCCGATGTGCGCGTACCCAAGCCTTACGGCTTTGTAGACGGCGTGCTGCTGATGGAAATGATAACCGACGCCGAGGGCGTGGTGGCGCCGCGTCTGGGTGACGTCACCTTGACCCATGAGCAGGCGCTGCGCTATCACGCCAAGGTCATCCAAGATGTGATTCGCATGCTGTGTGCTGGCCTGATTCACGGCGACCTGTCGGAATTCAACGTACTGGTGGATGCCGAAGGCCCGGTGATCATCGACCTGCCCCAGGCGGTGGACGCCGCCGGCAACAACAGCGCCGCGGCCATGCTTTACCGCGATGTGGACAATATGCGCGACTATTTCGGGCGCTTTGCCCCTGAGCTGTTGACCACCCATTACGGCAAGGAAATGTGGGCGCTGTACGAATCCGGCGAGCTGCATCCGGATAGCCAACTGACCGGCCACTTCGATTTCGATAATCACATTGCCGACGTCGGTGAACTCATGGAAGTGATCGACGACGCCAAAGAGGAAGAAGCCGAGCGACAGGCGCGGATGCGCGATGACGATGAGGACTACCCGGAGCCGCCCCAGCCCTACTGACGTTCGACGCCCGCGCCACCCGCCATCCTCGGCTCACAAGTAACGTAAGGACCTACATGCTTTCGCGACTGCTCACGCCGCTGTTTCGTTACTTTGAAACCCGAGTAAATCCCTACCCCGAAGGCGAGGTGGCCACCCCGCCAAAGGGCCTGGCGCCGTTTATCTGGCACTTTTCCCGCCCGGTGTGGCCGCTGTTGCTGCTGATGTCGTTGTTTACTGGCCTGGTGTCCGCCGCCGAGGTGGTGTTTTTCAGCTATATGGGCGAGCTGGTGGACTGGCTGGGCAACGTCGAGCGGGCGAATTTCTGGGCCGAAAACGGCCCTTGGCTGGCCGGGGTGGGGGTGATGGTGCTGATTGGCCTGCCCCTGCTGGTACTGCTGCAGTCGCTGGTGACCCACCAGAGCATCTTCGGCAACTACCCGATGATTGGTCGTTGGTTGTCGCACCGTCATATGCTCAGCCAGAGCCTGGCGTTTTATCAGGACGAGTTTGCCGGGCGGGTGTCGCAGAAAGTCATGCAGACGGCGCTGGCGATTCGCGAAACCGTCACCAAGGTAATGGACCTGCTGGTCTATGCCATTGTGTACTTCACCGGTGCGGCGATTTTACTGGGCCGTGCCGACCCCTGGCTGCTGCTGCCTCTGGGGATCTGGCTTGTGGGCTATCTGGCGATCATGCGCTTTTTCGTGCCACGCCTGCGCGATGTCTCCATGGCCCAGGCGGATGCCCGGGCGCAGATGACCGGCCGGGTAGTGGACAGCTACAGCAACATCCAGACCATCAAGCTGTTTGCCGATACCCTGCGCGAGCAGGGCTACGCCAAGGACGCCATGGAAGGTTTCATGGGCACCGTGCACCGTCAAATGCGCCTTGTCACCATCATGAGCGTGTGCCTGACACTGCTGAATACGGCACTGCTGGTGGGCACAGCTGGGATGGCGATCAGTGCCTGGTACCTGGACGCGATCTCATTGGGTGTGCTTGCCATTGCCATCGCGCTGGTCATGCGGATTCGTTTCATGTCGGACTGGATTTTATGGGAAGTCGCCGGCCTATTTGAAAACATCGGTACGGTGCAGGACGGCATGAATACCATTGCCCAGGAACCGACGGTGCGCGATGCGCACAATGCCAAGGCGTTGCGCGTGCCCCATGGGGCAATTGCCTTTGAAGGGTTGCGCTTTGGCTATGCCCAGGCCAAGGGCGAGAACAAGACCGTGTTCGATGGCTTGAGCTTGAACATCGCGCCGGGTGAGAAAATCGGCCTGATTGGCCGCTCCGGGGCGGGCAAGTCGACCCTCGCCAATCTGCTGCTGCGCTTTTACGACCTGCAGGGCGGCCGGATTCTGATCGACGAGCAGAACATCGCCGAGGTCACCCAGACCTCCCTACGTCATCAGATTGGCATGGTGACCCAGGACACTTCGTTGCTGCACCGCTCGCTGCGCGACAACATCCGCTACGGCAGCCCGCATGCCAACGATGACGATGTCTGGGAGGCGGTGTGCCGCGCCCACGCCGATACGTTCATCAACGATCTGGTCGACCCCAAGGGGCGGCGCGGCCTGGATGCGCACGTCGGCGAGCGTGGCGTGAAGCTTTCCGGGGGCCAGCGTCAGCGCATTGCCATCGCCCGCGTGCTGCTCAAGAACGCGCCGATTCTGGTGCTGGACGAAGCCACCTCCGCACTGGACTCCGAAGTGGAAGCGGCTATTCAGGAACAGCTCGATACGCTGATGGAGGGCAAGACCGTGATTGCCATTGCCCACCGGCTGTCGACCATTGCCATGCTCGACCGGCTGATCGTGGTGGATGAGGGGCGTATGGTGGAAAGCGGAACCCATGCCGAGCTTTTGGCCCGCGACGGTATTTACGCGCGTCTGTGGCGTCGCCAGTCGGGTGGATTCATTGGCCTTGATGTTGGTGCCGGTCGCCCCAACGATTAATGTACCAGTCATTCCAACCGAGAGGTTTTCATGCAGGCGATTCAACTGACAGCACCCGGCGGTCTCGATAAACTGACCGTGGTCGATCAAGCCGCACCCGGCGAGCCGGGGGCCGGCGAAATTCGTGTGCGCTTGCACGCCAGCTCGCTGAATTTTCATGACTATGCCGTCGTGGCGGGGATGATCCCTACCGACGATGGCCGGATTCCCATGTCGGACGGCGCAGGCGTTGTCGATGCCGTGGGCGAGGGCGTGACGGAATTCGCCGTTGGCGATCCGGTCGTGTCGACGTTCTTCCCCGGCTGGCTGGAAGGCCCCGCGCGGGTCGGTGATTTCCGCACGACCCCCGGCGATGGCATCGATGGCTATGCGCGGGAGCAGGTGATTGCGCCAGCCACGTCGTTTACCTACCAGCCGGCAGGCTACAGCCACGCCGAGTCGGCCACGCTGACCACCGCCGGGCTGACCGCCTGGCGTGCGCTTGTCGTTGACGGTGGCCTGAAAGCCGGCGATACCGTGCTGGTGCTGGGCACCGGCGGCGTGTCCATTTTTGCGCTGCAGTTTGCCAAAATGATGGGCGCGCGAGTGATCGCCACGTCGTCGTCCGACGAGAAGCTCGCGCGCCTGCGTGAGCTCGGCGCCGAGCACACCATCAACTACAAGGAAACGCCCGAGTGGGGCAAGGCCGTCAAGGCGCTGACCGAAGGCGAGGGCGTGGATCATGTGGTGGAAGTCGGTGGCTCAGGCACGCTGCCGCAGTCGATTGACGCGGTCAAGATTGGTGGCCACATCGCGCTGATTGGCATATTGACCGGCCGCGAAGGCGAGATTCCCACCGCCAAGCTGATGGCCAAACAGGCCACCCTGAAAGGGCTGATCGTGGGCAGCCGTCGCGACCAGATCGAGATGACCCGCGCCATCGAGGCCAACGGCATGCGGCCGGTGATCGACCGTGAGTTTGCGCTGACCGAGATCGCCGACGCCTTCCGCCATCAGGAAGCCGGTAAGCACTTTGGCAAGATCTGCCTGACGTTCTAACGACGCCGTCGTTTAAACGCATTTGAGTGAACAGGAGCGGCCATATCGCATAGAATGGCCGCTCTTTTATTAGCATCAGGAGCAGGCCGTGCCGCTTCCAACGGGGAGTTCTCAACCGGTGTATTACGTGGGCTGGGACGTAGGTGGCTGGAACTGCGACGCCAACCCCGCCAGCCGCGATGCGCTGGTGGTGCTGGATGACGCGCTGAATCTGGTTGGGACACCGTGGCGGGGGAATCTGCGCACGACGCTCAATGAGGCGAGAGACAGCCGCGACCTGATCGACCGCCTGCTCGGCCTTTGTCGGCATCAGGCGCAGGGCGCCGAACATGTGGTGATGGCCATCGATACGCCGCTGGCGTTGCCACGCGCGCTACTGGCGCTGGCACGGGGTGACGCGGTGAGTGCGCTCGGCCGCTCCCAGGAAAATCCCTATCTTTATCGAGAGACGGAGCGCTGGCTGTTTCAGCGGGGGATCACGCCACTTTCGCCGATCAAGGATATGATCGGCAGCCAGGCCACCAAAGGCATGCACCTGCTGGCGCGCTTTGCCCCGCATATTGCCGCGTGCGGCCAGTGGCTAAGCGACGACCGGACCCTGACCGTGGTGGAAGGCTACCCGTCGCCTGCCAAACGCTCCCCGGCGTTTGCGGCCCTGCGCCAACGCGTCAACATGCCCGCAACGCTTGAAACCATGCTGCACCAGCCAACCCCGAAACAGCAGGATATCCAGGATGCCTGGCTGTGTGCGCTGCTGGCCTGGAGCCTGCGTCATGCCGCGCAGAGTGTTGCCTGGCCGCCGGACTCCATGCCGGCGGAGGAAGGCTGGATTTTTGTCCCCGTAGACAGCCTGACGCCGCCCGTTTGACGCGAGGAGTTACTCGCTCTCGGCGGGCAGCTCAGCGCTGTGGTAGACGTTTTGCACGTCGTCCAGGTCATTCAGCATGCCGAGCAGCTTTTCAAACATCGCCACGTCGTCGCCTTCCAGCGGGGTGGTGGTCTGCGGCAGGAACTGAATTTCGTCGGCGTCGAAGTCGATCTCGCCAAAGGTGTCGAGCAGTGCTTGCTTGGCCTTGGCGTAGTCGGTGTGCGGCGCAAAAACGGTGATGCGACCGTCTTCGTGCTCGATGTCGGTGACATCGACGTCCGCTTCCATCAGCGCTTCCAGAACGGCTTCCTCGTCGCTGCCGGCAAAGGCGAAGATCGCGCAGTGATCGAACATGTGGCTGACGCTGCCGGGGGTGCCGATTTTGCTCTTCGTCTTGGTGAAGCAGCCGCGCACGTCGCCGAAGGTGCGGTTCGGATTGTCGGTCAAGCACTCGACGATCACCATGGCGTTGCCGGGGCCGAAGCCTTCGTAGCGCGCAGTGGAAAAATCTTCGCCGCCGGCGCCGCTGGCTTTATCCAGCGCCTTGTCGATGACGTGCGAGGGGACCTGGTCTTTCTTGGCACGCTCGATCAGGCCGCGCAGCGTCAGGTTGCTGTGGGGATCGGTGCCGCCCGCCTTGGCGCAGACATAAATTTCGCGCCCGTACTTGCTGTAGACTTTTGTCTTCGCATCGGCCGTTTTGGCCATGGATTCTTTACGGTTCTGAAAAGCCCTACCCATGTTGACGTCCTGTAATCAGCAATCACCTCTGCAGGTCAGAGGCATTATCAAAAGGCCAAAGTTTACCCAACAGCGTATCATGCTAACAGCGTTATTTGCGCACGCGCAGGCGTCGACCCGATGGACGTGAGGTACACTGTGCGCGTCGCTATCTGCCGGCGGCAAAAGGAATAATAAACGAGCAAGGAGACCTATATGCCATTCTCACTATGGTTATCGTTGGCGGCGGTATGCGCCATGGGGGCCATGTCGCCAGGGCCGAGCCTGGCACTGGTGCTGCGCCATACCCTGGGGGGTGGAAGGCTGGTCGGCATGACGGCCGCGCTATGCCATGCCGGCGGGGTGGGCGCCTATGCGCTGCTGACCGTGCTGGGGTTGGGCGCATTGATCGCCAAGTCCCCCGCGCTCTTTCAACTGATTACCTGGGCGGGGGCCGCCTACCTGGGGTGGTTGGGTATCCAGGCGTTGCGCGCGGGTGGCGCAGGGGCCATGCAGCAACAGGGGGTGGTCACTTCAAGCGCTCGCGCTGCCAAGGAAGGTGTGCTGGTGGCGCTGGGCAACCCTAAGCTGATCATTTTCTTCATTGCCCTGCTGAGCCAGTTCGTGACACCCGACATGAGCCTGCTCGGCAAAGTATTGATCGTGGTGACGGCGATGGTTATCGACGGCGGATGGTACGTGCTGGTGGCCGTTGCGCTGTCCCATTCGCGGGTGCTGCCCTGGCTTCAGCAGCGCGCCCACTGGATCAATCGGATTACCGGCGTCTTGCTGCTGGCGCTGGCGCTGCGCGTTGTGGCGGGCCCGATGGGCTAGGGGGATCCTGCCAGGCGTTGTAAACTGGTGCCTAGGGTGCAGACATGGCATGGTAAGCGATGGTCAGGTCAGGCGTTCCGGGGGGAGGCGAGATATGACACTTTACGATCAGGATTGTTATACCCATACGGGGCAGCCGTTCAACCTGCGGGCGCTGCAGGGACAGGTGCTGCTGGTGGTCAATGTCGCCAGTCGCTGCGGCTTTACGCCACAGCTCAAGGAGCTGGAGGCGCTTTATCAGCGCTACCGCGACCGGGGATTTACCGTGCTGGGGTTTCCCTGCGATCAGTTTGGCAAGCAGTCGCCGGAAAGTGCCGAGGCGTTTTGTACCTTTGGTGAACAGCAATTCGGGGTGACGTTTCCGCTGATGGAAAAGGTCTGCGTCAACGGCCCTAGGGCCCATCCACTGTTTGTGCAGCTAAAGCGTGAGGCGCCCGGCCTGCTGGGCACCCGCATGATCAAGTGGAACTTCACCAAGTTTCTGGTCGGCCGCGACGGCAAGGTGATTGCCCGCTTCGGCCCCCGCGACCATGGCCGTGAACTCCGACTGCGCCTGGAGCGCGCCCTGGACGAGGTTTAGGTTTCTTAGGTCTCGCCTCGGGCGACCATCACTCTGCTCATCAGCTCATTCCAGCGGTGGCGCACCATCATTGTGGTCAGCCCGGAAAACAGCGCCCAGCTTTTGCGACGCCAGCCCGTTAAACGTAAATTGTGACCGACGAGCTGTTGCATCAGTTTGCGGTCGTTGAACTGCCGCCATTCGCTGGCAATCGATAGCTGATAGCGGGCCATGACCGGGGCCATTTCCAGCCGGAACATCCACTCCAATTCCTTAAACGACATCTGATAACGTTCTACCACCTCTACCATCTGGGCATAGTCGCGCTCGCTGGGTTCGCGATCCAGCCACAGCGGGGCCAGCGCCAACCATAAATCACCGCGTTCATCGACTAGCTGCTGTGCGTTCATGATAAAGCCTCGCAGGCGGTCTGGGTAAAACGATATCCTGACGCGAAAGGTCAATAAGCTCAATAGCGGACAGCGCCGCCCGAGACCGCTAGAATGGCGTCACTCATAGACGGTGCGACACCGAACACGTTATGGCGAAGAAGAGGTTCACTGTGATTATCAAACCCAAAGTACGCGGCTTTATCTGTACGACCACCCACCCGGTCGGCTGCGAGCAGAACGTTCGCGAGCAGATCGAGGCCACTCGCGCACGCAACCTGGATAAAAGCGCTGGGCCCAAGAAGGTGCTGGTGATCGGGGCTTCCAGCGGTTACGGCCTGGCGGCGCGGATCACCGCTGCGTTTGGCTATGGGGCCGATACCCTGGGCGTGTTCTTTGAAAAACCGGCCACCGAGAGCAAACCCGGTACCGCAGGCTGGTACAACAGTGCGGCGTTTGACAAGTTCGCCAAGCAGGAAGGCCTTTACAGCAAGTCGATCAACGGCGATGCGTTCTCCCACGAAGCGCGGCAAAAAGCCATTGAGCTGATCAAGCAGGACATGGGCGAAATCGACCTGGTGGTGTATTCGCTGGCATCCCCGGTACGCAAGCTGCCGGATAGCGGCGAGCTCAAGCGTTCGAGCCTCAAGCCGATTGGCGAGACCTACCGGGCGACGGCGATCGACACCAACAAGGACGCCATTATCGAAGCCGAGGTGGAGCCCGCCACCCAGCAGGAAATCGACGACACCATCACCGTGATGGGCGGCGAGGACTGGGAGCTGTGGATGGACGCCCTCGACCAGGCCGGCGTGCTGGCCAAGGGCGCACGCAGCGTGGCGTTCAGCTACATCGGCACGGAAATCACCTGGCCGATTTACTGGCACGGTGCCCTCGGCAAAGCCAAGGAAGACCTGGACCGTGCCGCCGCGGCAATCGATGCCAGGCTGAAAGAGACCAGTGGGGGTGCCAACGTGGCGGTGCTGAAGTCTGTGGTCACCCAGGCCAGCGCGGCCATTCCGGTCATGCCGCTGTATATCGCCATGGTCTATCGCATCATGAAAGAGCAGGGCGTCCACGAGGGCACCATCGATCAGCTCAACCGTCTATTCGGCGAGCGGCTCTACGCCCCGCAGGGCGGCGAGCTGGTGACCGACGAGGCGGGCCGCGTACGCCTGGATGACTGGGAGCTGCGCGACGATATCCAGCAGGCCTGCCAGGATCTGTGGCCGGAAGTGACCACCGACAACCTGTTCGAGATCACCGATTACGCCGGCTACAAGCACGAGTTTCTGAAGCTGTTTGGCTTTGAGCGTGACGACGTCGACTACGATGCCGACGTCGACACGCTGGTCGAGTTTGATGTGGTCAACCTATAAGCGTATGGCCCTGACGCTACACGCGCGTTGCGTCATCGCAGAACGTCGGGCTTTTGGCCCGGCGTTTTTGCATTTGCACGGCGTATTTTTTTCCCCGCGACGCCGTCGCTGCCTTTACTCGACCAATTGGTTAAGATGGCGGTTTGTTTTCGTCACGGCGGTTTCCCATGCAGCATAGCGCAGTCAACTCTCCCCATGCCGCCTCGCGACGGCGGGTCGCGTTTGTGCTGCTGCCGGGGTTTTCGCTGCTGGCCCATGCCAGCGCGCTGGAACCCTTGCAGATGGCCAACCAGCTCAGCGGGCAAATGCTTTATCACACCGTGACGCTGAGTATGAATAGCGAACCGGTGCGCAGCGGCGCGCAGCTTTCAGTACTCGCCGAGCACGCGCTTGAAAACCCGCTTGGCCCGCTGGATCTGCTGTTGGTCTGCGCGCCGACCCCGCTGCCTTATGCACTGCCTGCCAAACTCAATGAGTGGCTGCGCGGGCATCTTGGGCGCGGGGTGAAGCTTGGGGGGCTGGCCGGCGGTAGCGAGGTGCTGGCCCGCTGCGGGTTGCTCGAAGGCTACCGCGCCACGCTGCCCTGGCAGCGCTTCGATGCGTTTGCCCAGGCCTATCCCCAGGTCACGCTGTCCCAGCAGCTGTTTGAGATTGACCGCGACCGGCTTTCCTGCGCGGGCGGAACCGCCGCCATGGACATGATGCTGACGTTGATTGGCGAGCATCATGGCGCACGCCTGGCCGAGCAGGTGTCCGAGCAATTTGTCTGCGACCGCATTCGCCTGGCGGACGAACGTCAGCACGTGCCGCTGCGCAGCCGCCTGGGCCACGCGCCGCAGAGTCTGGTGGATGCCGTGACGCTGATGGAAGTCAATATCGAGGAGCCGCTGTCGACGCTGGAGCTGGCCGAGCATCTAGGGATTTCCCGGCGCCAGCTGGAGCGGCTGTTCAAGAAGTACCTGCAGGCAGTGCCCAGTCGCTACTACCTCGACCTGCGCCTGCAGGAAGCGCGCAAGCAACTGCGCGAGAGCGACCGGGCAGTAGGCGATATCGCGTTTGCCACCGGATTTTCTTCGGGGGCACACTTTTCCACCGCCTATCGTCACCATTTCGGCATGACGCCGAGGGAAGAACGTTTAGGTTAGCGTATCGACGATGCCGCCTTCCACGCGCAGGGCGGCGCCTGTGGTGGCGCTGGCCTGGGGTGAGGCCGCGTAGACACTCATGCTGGCCACTTCCTCGGGGGTTGCCAGGCGCTGAATGATCGACGACGGGCGGTTCTCCTGCACGAAACGCGCTTCCACCTCCTGCTGGGAAACGCCTTCTTTCTCGGCGATCTCGCCAAGCATGTTGAGCACCCCTTCGGAGCGTGTCGGCCCCGGCAGGATAGCGTTGACGGTCACATTGGTGCCGCTCAATACTTTCGCCAGACCCCGCGAAACCGAGAGCAGCGCCGATTTGGTCATGCCGTAGTGAACCATCTCGCTGGGAATGTTGATGCCCGACTCGCTGGACAGGAACTGGATGCGGCCCCAGTTGCGCTCGCGCATGCCCAGCGCATAGTGGCGCGACAGACGCACGGCGCTCATGATGTTAACGTCGAAGAACTGCTGCCAGGTGGCGTCATCCACCTCGAAAAAGTCCTGCGGGCCGAAGATGCCCACGTTGTTGATCAGGATGTCGGTCTCCGGCTGCTGGTCGATCAGCGCCTGACAGCCCTCGGCGGTGCCCAGGTCGGCGGCCACACCGGTCGCCTTGGCGTTGGGGGCGTGCTGCTTGAGCGTTGCGATGGCGTCGTCGACGCGCTGCTGGGTGCGTCCGGTGATGACCACCTCGGCCCCGGCGTTGGCGAGCCCCTCGGCAATTGCAAAGCCGATACCGGCGGTGGATCCGGTGATGATCGCGTGCTTGCCGCTAAGATCAATCTGCATGCTTTTGCTCCTCTGGTCGAAAATAGCCGTGCCTCGCCAAGCGACGCACAATCTTGTAGCTTGCTAATGACTATGGGGCAGTTATCGGATTCTTCAAGGTGATTCGCTTAAACGTGCACGTGTACCAACCTACGTCGCTATTCATAATTTGCCGTCCCATTGCTGAAAGCGGCCAACCGCGTTGCCGCCTTATACTGTTTTCATTCCTTTACTCCACTGGAGGTAGCGTCCCATGAGCCACACCCCAAGCCGTCAGGATTTCGATCACTACATGACGCCCAACTACTCGCCGCAGCAGGTCATTCCGGTGCGTGGTGAAGGCAGCCGCTTGTGGGACCAGGAGGGGCGCGAATATATCGATTTCGCCGGGGGCATCGCGGTCAACTCCCTGGGCCATTGCCACCCGGTGCTGGTCGATGCCCTCAAGGCCCAGGGCGAAAAGCTCTGGCACCTCGCCAACGTATTCACCAACGAGCCTGCGCTCAATCTCGCCAAGGCGCTGGTCGAGCGCACCTTTGCCGACAAGGCGTTTCTGTGTTCGTCCGGCGGTGAAGCTAACGAAGCCGCGCTGAAGCTGGCGCGCCGCTGGGCGGTGGATCACCACGGCGAGCACAAGGACAAGATCATCTCGTTCTATCAGTCCTTTCACGGGCGCACCTTCTTTACCGTGAGCGTGGGCGGTCAGCCCAAGTACTCCCAGGGCTTTGGCCCGGTGCCGGGCGGCATTCTGCACGCCACCTACAACGACCTGGAAAGCGTGCGTGCGCTGGTGGGCGACGACACCTGCGCGATCATGGTCGAGCCCATGCAGGGCGAGGGCGGCATCGTGCCCGGCACGCAAGACTTTCTCCAGGGGCTGCGCGACCTGTGCGACGAACACCAGGCGCTTTTGATCTTCGACGAGGTGCAGACCGGCGTGGGCCGCAGCGGCGAGCTCTACGCGTATAAAAATTACGGCATTACCCCGGATATTCTCACCAGCGCCAAATCCCTCGGTGGCGGCTTCCCTATCGGTGCCATGCTGGCGACCGATGCGGTCGCCAAGTCCCTGGCGATCGGCACCCACGGTTCCACCTATGGCGGCAACGCCCTGGCGTCGGCGGTGGCGCTTGCGGCGGTGGAGTTCATCGACACCCCCGAGGTGCTCGAGGGCGTCAAGAAACGCCACGATCTGTTCCGCGAACATCTTGAGACCATCAATCGCAAATATGGTGTGTTCAAGGAGATTCGCGGCATGGGGCTGCTGATGGGCGCGCAGATGTCGGATGCCTTCGAAGGCCGCGCCAAGGACATTCTGCCGCTGGCGATCGAGGAAGGCCTGATGGCGCTGATTGCCGGTCCCAACGTGCTGCGCATGGCGCCGTCGCTGGTGATCCCTGAAGCGGACATTGCGGAAGGCATGGCCCGTCTGGATCGCGCCATCGGGCGGTTGGTGGCCGCCGAATGAGCGAGCCGCACGCAGCCACACCACAGGGGACGTTGAGGATGCTGGTAATTCGACCGGTAAAAATGGCGGACCTGCCGGCGCTGGAGCAACTGGCCGAGCACGCGGTGCCCAGGCTCACCAACCTGCCCGCCAACCGCGAGCGGCTCGAGGAGCGTATTATGCGCTCCGAGGCCGCCTTCAATGACGAGGTGGAGTTCCCCGGCAACGAGCACTATACGTTTGTGTTGGCGGACGATGCCCGCGAGGAAGTCCTGGGGACGGCGACCATTCGCGCCCAGGCGGGCGCCAACGAGGCGTATTATACCTACCGTCAGGAAACGTTGATTCACGCCTCGCAGCAGCTCAACGTACGCCGCGAAGTGCAGACCTTGGCGCTATCCCACGAAGTCTCGGATGCCACGCTGCTCTGCGCGCTGTCGCTTGACCCCCGCTACAAGGGCACCAGCGCGGAAAGCCTGCTGCGTCGCGCGCGGCTGATGTTTATCGCCCAGTATCCGGAGCGCTTTTCGCGCATTCTGGCGGTGGCGTTCCCCGGCTATCTGGATACGCGCAGCGAATCTCCGTTCTGGGAAAGCGTCGGCCGGCACTTTTTTGCGCGCAGTTTCCAGGAGATGAATCATATTGCCGGGGTGCGCTCGAAAAGCTTTATCGCCGAGGTCATGCCGCAGTTTCCGCTTTACCTGCCGCTGTTGACCCCCCAGGCGCGGGCGGCCATTGGCCGGGAGCACCCCGCTCACGAGGAGCCTCTGGAAGAAATGCTGGCGGAAGGCTTCGTGCGTTCCCGCCACGTGGATATTTTCGATGCCGGGCCGATCGTCAAGACCGAGCGCGAGCAGCTGGAAACGTTCCGTCGCGCCGCCTGGCATCCGGTGCGAATTCGCCCCGAACATGCCTTGCCCGATGCGGAACCGGCGATGATTGCCAATCAGAAGCTGGATGGCTTTTGCTGCATTGTGGCGCGCTATGCGCTGTCGCCCACCGGTCAGCTGATGCTGTCGCCCGAGCATGCCGAGCGCCTGGGCGTTGAAGAGGGTCGCGCGGTGCTGGCAGCGCCGTTGACCCTGCCGAGCGCGGTGGACGCCCTCGATGAAGGAGAAATGTAATGCGCATTCGACCCATTGCCCGAGACGATCTGGATGGGCTTCAGGCGCTTGCGCAGCAGGCCGGCGTAGGCTTTACCTCGCTGCCGGACAACCGTGAGTTCCTGGCCGGCAAGATTGAAGCCGCTGCCTGCGCCTTTGAAGAGCGCACCCCGGTCGACGACCGGCTTTATTTCTTCGTGCTCGAAGACGACGACAGCGGCGAACTCGCCGGCTGCTGCGCCATTGAAGGTCAGGTAGGTCGTGAAGTGCCGTTTTACAACTATCGGCTGGGCACCCTGGCACACTCTTCGGTTCAGCTGGATCTGCATCGCACCATCGACACGCTGTTCCTGAGCTCCGACCATACCGGCGATGCCGAAGTGTGCTCGCTGTTTCTGCGCCCGGAATACCGCGGCGAGGCCAACAAGCACCTGCGCAACGGTGCGCTGCTCTCCAAGGCGCGCTGGCTGTTTATCGCCCAGTTCCGCGACCGTTTCCCCGATAAAGTGCTGGCGGAAATGCGCGGCGTATTTGACGAGCACAACACCAGCCCCTTCTGGGAAAGCCTGGGCAAGCACTTTTTCCCCATGGATTTCAATGAAGCCGACCGCCTGACCGGCCTGGGGCAAAAGAGCTTTATTGGCGAGTTGATGCCCAAGTTCCCGATCTATACCACCTTCATGTCGGAAGAGGCGCGGGCCTGCATTGGCCAGGTGCATCGGCATACCCGTCCGGCGCTGGAAATGCTCAAGAAGGAAGGGCTGCGCTGGGAAGGCTACATCGATATCTTCGACGGTGGCCCGACGGTGGAAGCCTACATTGAGGACGTGCGCGCGATTCGTAATTCCCGGCTCTGCCAGGTGGAAGTGGCCGATAACGCCGCCGACGAGAGCGTCAGCCGCTGGCTGGCCGCCACCTCCGACATGCTCAGCTTCACGGCCAGCTGGATAGGCCGCGCGCCCACCCACGACAACACCATTGTGCTTAGCCAGCAGGAAGCCAGACGCCTCGGGGTCACCACCGGTGACCAGGTTCGCTTGCTGGAAACCTGAGCTCGATATTCGTTCGGTAATGTCTAGGAGACAATCATGCACGCCCAACAGCAGCAACTGATCAATGGCGCCTGGGTCGCGGGCGAAGCCGATACGCTGACCAAGCACGACCCGGTTTCCGCGTCGCTGCTATGGCAGGGGGCCGAGGCGTCTAGCGAGCAGGTCGCCGCCGCGATCAACGCGGCCCGCGGCGCCTTTCCCGACTGGGCGCGTACGCCGTTTGCCGAACGCCAGGCGCTGGTCGAGCGTTTTGTCGAGGTGCTGACCGCCCGCCGCGAAGCCTTGGCCGTCGCCATTGCCTCCGAGACCGGCAAGCCGCTCTGGGAAGCGCGCACCGAAGTGGGCGCAATGATCGGTAAAGTGGCGCTTTCACTCAAGGCCTACCATGAGCGCACCGGCGAAAGGGAAAAAGACGTCGGCAGCGCCAAAGCCGTGCTGCGCCACCGTCCCCACGGTGTGATGGCGGTGTTTGGCCCCTACAATTTCCCTGGTCACCTGCCCAACGGCCACATGGTACCCGCGCTGTTGGCGGGAAACTGTGTGGTCTTCAAGCCCAGCGACCAGACGCCGCTGACCGCCGATCTAACCCTGCAGTGCTGGCTGGAAGCCGGTCTGCCCGCAGGTGTCATCAACCTCGTGCAAGGCGGCGTAGCGGTGGGGCAGGCGCTGGCGGGCAATCCGGATATCGATGGCCTGCTGTTTACCGGCAGCGCCAAGGTGGGCGGTATGCTCCACCAGCAGTTTGCCGGTCAACTGGATAAAATCCTCGCGCTGGAGCTGGGCGGCAACAACCCTCTGGTGGTGAAAGATGTGGAAGATGAGCGGGCGGCGGTGCTGAGCATTCTGCAGTCGGCGTTTCTTTCCGGCGGCCAGCGCTGCACCTGTGCGCGGCGCTTGATGGTGCCAAAGGGTGAAGTCGGTGACAGGCTGATCGACGCGTTGTCTGACGCGATCGGCAAGCTGCACGTGGCGGGCCAGTTCGAGGAAGAGCCCGCGCCGTTCTTCGGCGGGTTGGTCAGCGTGGCGGCGGCGGATGGCCTGCTCAAGGCCCAGGATGAGCTGGAGTCCATGGGCGGCACGGTGATCAATCGTATGCAGCGTCTACAGGACGATACCAGCCTGCTCAGCCCTGCGCTGATCGACGTGACCGGCTTGGACGTGCCCGACGAGGAGCACTTTGGCCCGCTGCTTAAAATCCACCGGTATAGCGACTGGGATGAAGCGGTACAACTTGCCAACAACACCCGTTACGGGCTTTCCGCCGGGTTAATTGGCGGTGATCAAGCCGACTGGGACGATTTTCTGCTGCGCATTCGCGCCGGGATCGTCAACTGGAACCGCCAGACCACCGGTGCGTCCGGCGACGCCCCTTTCGGTGGTGTGGGTGATAGTGGCAATCATCGTCCCAGCGCCTACTATGCGGCAGACTACTGCGCGTACCCGGTGGCGTCCATGGAAGCCGATACTCTGGAGATGCCCGAGACCCTGCCGCCAGGAGTGAGCCTGTGAGTACCGCCGACGTCAGGGAAGTCAATTTCGATGGGCTGGTCGGCCCGACCCATAACTACTCGGGGCTGGCGATGGGTAACGTCGCTTCCATGAGCCACGGGGGGCTGGTGTCCAGCCCCAAAGAGGGTGCCTTGCAGGGGCTTTTAAAGATGAAGTCGCTGATGGACGCGGGCTATGCCCAGGGCGTTCTGCCACCCCAGCAACGGCCGGATATCAGTGCGCTACGCGATCTGGGCTTCAGCGGCAGCAATAGCGACGTGCTGGCCCGCGCCGCCAAAGAGGCGCCTCAACTGCTGCGGGCGGTCTGCTCGGCGTCCAGTATGTGGACCGCCAACGCGGGTACGATTACTCCAAGCCTGGACGCGCCGGATAGCCGGGTGCATTTCACCCCGGCCAATCTTCAGTCCAGCTTTCACCGCTATTTAGAACCGCAAACCACCGGCCCCGTGCTGCAGGCTATTTTCCGCAACGAACAGTACTTTGCCCACCACCCGGTGCTGCCCGCCACGCCCGCCTTTGCCGACGAAGGCGCGGCCAACCATACCCGCCTATGCGGTGAGCACGGCGAGCCGGGCGTGCACCTGTTCGTGTATGGCCGCCAGGCGTTTGGTGACGCGCGTAGCGGCGAGCGAGAGCCCAAGCGCTATCCTGCAAGGCAGACCCTGGAAGCCAGCCAGGCGGTGGCGCGTCAGCATGGGCTGACGGACGCACAAACGGTGTTTGCCCAACAGCACCCGGACGCCATCGACGCGGGCGTGTTCCACAACGACGTCATCGCCGTGGGCAACGGCCCCGTGCTGCTTTACCACGAAATGGCCTTTCTGGATGAAGAAGGCACGCTCGATGCGCTACGCGCCAAAATGGCCAGCCCGCTGATTCCCGTGCGAGTGCCCGTCGAGGCGGTGAGCATGGAAGACGCTGTGGCATCGTATCTGTTCAACTCGCAGCTGCTCTCCAATCCGGATGGCACCATGACCCTGGTCGTGCCCGGCGAATGCCAGGAACGCGAGGCGGTATGGCGCACCATCCAGGATTACCTGCTGGCGGGCAACAACCCCATCAGTGAGGTGATCGTCAAGGACGTCAAGCAGAGCATGCGCAATGGCGGCGGCCCTGCCTGCCTGCGCCTGCGCGTGGCTCTTTCCGAGGCAGAGCGAGCAGCGCTAACCGGCCGCGTGCTGCTCACCGATGCGCTCTATGATGAGCTGACGGCATGGGTGGAGCGCCACTATCGCGATTGCTTAGCCCCTGATGATCTAGCCGACCCGCAGCTCGCGGAAGAATCGCTAGCCGCGCTGGATGAGCTTACCCAGTTGCTAAACATTGGATCTGTTTACCCGTTTCAGTTGGGGTAGGGGCTTAAGCTAAGCTAGTAACCAAAACGCCAAGGCAATGCCTTGGCGTTTTGCATACTATAAGTCCAAGATATCTCAGGTAACTAAAGCTTAGAGATACGCATATGGAAGCCATTATTCGTCGAACTGATGACAAAGAGTTCGCGGAAAGAATAATTCGTCAAAACATGTCTGCCTACTATAGGCAGTTGGATATGCACTGGGATACCGACCTGTTTGATAAGCAGTGGGGGGATTTAGACAGCTACGAGCTGGTCATCAACGCTGCGCGAGTGGGGCTGCTATGCATAAATCACGATGCAAACGCCTACTATATTCGAGAACTGCAGATTGACCCAGAGTGGCAGCGTCAAGGCTTGGGTACAACGGCAATCCGTTACACAATGGACATTGCCCAACAAGCGGGCATTCGCTTAATTCGGCTTCGTGTATTTTCTATAAATCCGGCAACTGCTTTATACGAGCGTATGGGGTTTCGCATTTGTAAAACAGAAGATAATACTCACTATATGGAGCGGTGTATTCTTTAACAATAATGAAAGTTAGGTTTGGTTGAAGGCTTCTTTTGAACGCCTCTATGCGGCGCACTGCCTTGATTTTCATCCCCCCTTGTTAGTCTGGTTTATTTGGATACTGCTTGGCTTTTCCAATATTCAGCAGGGCAATGCCGGCACCAATTAATAGGGTGCCTAGTAATAAGCCCTCAGGGGCGGTTTCTCCCTGCAACAATATGGCAACCGGAACACCCACCACGGCGCCAACTGAACCCAATAGGCTCAGAAACACCGGGCCGCCACTTTTTTGCAGCAGGAAGAGCAGTAAGAACTGGCCTGCGAAGACCATGGCTTGAACGGCGATCAGCATGATCGGCAGGGAACGGTCTGTCGGAACTTTTAGTGAGAAGCCTGGCAGAAAACCCACACTGAGAAGAATGACGGCTGCGGCGATGAGCATCCCCGGTGCTAACGCATCGCTGGATACACCTTCTGGCCAGCGCAAGGTTCTGTAAAGGTTGCCGATGGCCAGCAGTACCGGGCCGATTAAAGCGAGGAGAATCCAGAGATAATCAGCATCCGGCGCGGAAAGTTTATGGAAGGCCAGAGTGACGGCCCCCGCCAGGGCTGAGATCACCCCCGTCGCACGCAGCACCTGGAACCGCTCCATGTTTAACGCTAATGCGCCGACGTAGGTGAGTAGCGGTGGCAGGGTGATAATCAATGCCACGAACCCAGCACCCACATGGGGGATGGCAGTGAAGAAGACTAGGTTGGCACCCGCTACGCCCAGCAGCCCGGAAATAGCGTAATACTCAATGGTGCGACGGTTAACCGGCGGTAGATTACGGCGGAAGGCGGCCAGAACCAACAAAATGAGCGCCGCCCCTGAAATCGACCAGAACAGAAACGCAAGCGCTGGTAGCTGAATGTCACCGGCAAGTTTCGCCAAATTAGTTGACAGACCCAGCAAGGCGCCACCGGCTAGCAGATATACCAGTGGGGCAAGCCAAGCGCTTTTGGGTGGGTGTGTGGTGCGGGCAGTGCTTGATAACGTCATTGGCGAAGTTCTCATTGGTAACGACTTGGAAAGTATCTTGATATCAAGTTATGTGTGGTTAATCTTGACGTCAAGCTAATTAGGCGCAAAATAAGCTTATGGATCATGTAGACAACATTCTTAAACAGTGGCAGCGGGAGAGGCCCGACCTTGACGTTGCACCGATGGGTACCATTGGGCGGCTCAAACGGCTGAACCACAGCTTAATGCGCGCAATGGAGAAGACCTGGGCGGAATACGGCCTGACGGACGCCAGCTTTGACGTTCTGGCGACTCTTCGCCGAGAGGGGGCACCCTACGCGCTATCGCCAGGGGACTTGATGGCATCCACGATGGTGACCTCAGGCACCATGACTCACCGCATTAACCAACTGGAAAAGGCGGGGTTGATCGAGCGTGTCAAAAACCCTGACGATGGTCGTGGTTTTCTCATCTCTCTTTCCCAGCGTGGTTTCGAGTTAATCGACGAAGCAGTGGCCGCCCACGTGGAAACCCAGGCGCAGTTAGTGAGTGGGCTGACTGACGAGCAGCGGGAGCAACTCGATGATCTGCTCAAGCAGTTCCTGGCGGTGTTTGAGTCATAGGGCGGCGTTTTACGTCAAACACACCTGCTGCGATGGTGGCTAGGTTGACCTCGTGTAGACTCTTGACTGTCCATAAAACCAATCAGCAAAAGGCCCGGCCAGCGGCATGACCACCTCGAACCCTCCTTTTTCCGATGCTGAGCGGCGTGGACTTTACCGCGCCATATATGAGCGGCGTGATGTGCGCTCGCAATTTTTGCCTGACCGGATTCCTCCTGAAGTGCTGACCCGCCTGTTGGAAGCCGCGCATCATGCGCCTTCCGTGGGCT
Organism: Vreelandella gomseomensis; assembly: GCF_031451645.1. Taxonomy (NCBI): domain Bacteria; kingdom Pseudomonadati; phylum Pseudomonadota; class Gammaproteobacteria; order Oceanospirillales; family Halomonadaceae; genus Vreelandella; species Vreelandella gomseomensis. Next base: position 75,939 of record NZ_JARWAI010000011.1, read on the forward strand.
TTATGCAGCCTTGGGATTTCATCGTGATTGAAAGTCGCGACGTCAGGAAATCGGTGCTGGCGATGTTCGAGCAGGAGAACCAGAAGGCCGCTGAGCGCTTTGAAGGCGAACGCGAGGCGCATTATCGCACTCTCAAGCTGCAGGGAATCATGGAAAGCCCGCTCAATCTCTGTATTACCTGCGATCGAAGCCGGGGCGGCCCTCATGTGCTGGGGCGTAATAGCATTGTAGAAACCGATTTGTTTAGCACTTGTCTGGCCGTGCAGAACCTGTGGCTGGCGGCGCGGGCGGAAGGTATTGGCGTTGGCTGGGTGAGTATTCTCGACCAGGCGCAGCTGAGTACGACGTTGAACCTGCCTGAGCACGTTTATCCGCTGGCGTATCTCTGTCTTGGCTACGTGAGCGAGTTCTTAGACCAGCCGGAGCTTGAAGCCAAGGGCTGGCGTTCCCGCCTGCCATTAAACGACTTGGTGCACGGCGACAAGTGGGGGCAGCCGCGAGGCAGCGGTGGGTAACCAGCATTTCATTTGCAAGGACAGCCCGCTCGTCGAGCCTTAGCCACTTTTTCTTTGCCTGCGGCGCTGGCTCTTGTCGCGGTACATGCGCTCATCCGCTAGCGCCAGCACCTGCTGGGCAGGGGCTTCGCTTGAGCTGGCGCACCCCAGGCTGACATGCAGCGCGAGGGCTTCACGGTCGCCGTCGGCCGTGGTGATGAGGCATGGCTGATCGGGCAGGTGTTGCCTGATCAGGACGGCCAGACGCGTGGCGGCCGAGAGGTCGGCAGACGGAAACAGAATGACGAATTCGTCGCCGCCATAGCGCGCCAGGATGTCACTGTCGCGGCAGTGCCGCTGCAGACTTTCGGCCACGGTGGTGATCAACTGATCGCCCGCCATGTGCCCATAGCGGTCATTGACGTCCTTGAGCCCGTCGACGTCGATCATCAGTACGGCAAAATCCAGGTTCGGCGTCTGCACCTTGCCCTGAATGCTTTCCTGCAGCGATGCTTCCAGAAACCCCCGGTTGTAAAGACCGGTGAGGCCATCGCGTTCCGCGGTCTTCTTTAACTCCAAGTGCAGCAGCTTGTTTTCGGTCGCCGCGGCCAGCTGGTCGGCAAACAGAGTGAGTATCGGCTCCAGCGTGGTGTTCGGCTTGGGCGCCTTCACAATCAGCCAGCCGTCGTACAGGCTGAGACCGCCCCCCCAGGGATGTGGCATAGAGTATCTCACCGTCGCTTGTCGGGTGCGTCTTGAACGTGAGGGGTGTTTGTGCTGAGACGTTGTCGATCAGTTCCGTCAACCGGGGCTGATCTTTTGAGCCAATGCCGGCGGCGGCCGCATAGCTTGTTATATCGGGACGCTGTCGTTCTTTCAGGTACACGGCAAAGCCGTAGTCCGGAAAGTGGCTGTGCAGGTGGTTCAGGGCGTTCTCCAGCAGGACGTGAATGTTGCCGGCGCTGTTGGCAACCTTCCCCAGGTCGAGCAGGGCATGAAAAACCCGATTCTGAAACCTTATCTCGCCGATGTTACGACCGATCTTGCGATTCTGGCTGTAGGTGACGCGAGCGATGGTCAGGAAATAGACGATGGCGCCAGCCCATTGATAGAGGTCAAGCGGATAGCTGATGTAGGGCCGAAAATCGCTTCCGGTGAGGACGCTTCCCCCAGCGGCGGCAACTATGAACAAGGCCGTTGAGACAAGCATCTGTCGCGACCCGCCAACCACGAGGTTGTTCATCAAACAGGCAAGGCCAATGGTGACGGTGGCCAGAACGTAAAAGTCCAGCACGCTACACCAAACGCCAAACAGCACGCTGTCGCAGAGCAAGTTCGTGAATTCGGCACGCTTGGAGTTGCGGGCGTTGGCCGCATGCAGATATGCCACGCCCGGCCAGGCCAGCAACAACAGACCCGGCAGCACAAGCGCCCAGCCGAGCCCTTCTGCCACGGCGATCCAGACGGTAAGTCCGAAGGTATGACAGAAGGCAAACACGCGCGGAGCAAGCGTCGCTAAGGCAAGTCGGTGGGGAAGTCTCACTGAAGGCGGCATATGAGGTGGCGAGTGCGCTCAGGGGATCAGACCATTACACTAGCAGCTTAGACGACGTAACGTCTCTATATCGTTGACGGCCTGGCGCGTCTGATTCGAGTTTTTGTCCGTATGCCTTAAAAAGACACCCCGATGCCTCTACCCACTGAAATCGACTGACCCTAAGTTGGCTTTTGAGCATCGTCAGCCGTCTGCGTCGCATAGGCTCAGGATGAACGACTGACTTAATCTGTTAACGTTTCTAGCCTATGCTGTTAATAGCGTTTTTATGCACCCACAAAGGCATTGCGATGAGTCACGCACTAACGGGTCACAACCGCCCTCAGCAAGTGATTGAGGCTATTCAGCACACCAACGCGCCCCTGGCGGCGCCGACTCGCCAGGCCAAGTACGCCAAGATGGCCGCGTCTCCTTACCGCTTTTTCCGGGGTACCAATCATCTCTACTGGGACGATGTCTGGCACGACTGGCGTTTTGCGCTGTTCGGCGGCTGGCCGGATACCCAGACCTGGTTGCAGGGCGACGCTCATGTCTACAACTTCGGCGCCTACGGTCATCACGATGACCAGGTACGCTACGGGATGGACGACTTTGACGACGCGCTGATCGGTGACTACCAGTACGATGTGTGGCGACTGGCGGTGAGCCTGGTGCTCGATGGCCGCGAAAATGCCGAGCTCAGCCCCAAAGCGATCGATAAAGCGCTGAAAAAATTACTTGAAGGCTACTATCACACCCTGGCGGCGTATACCGACGATATCCCCATCGAGGCGGTAACGCTGGAGAGCGCCAAAGGCCCGCTAAAGCCGTTCATGAGCAAGGTGGCGGATAAACAAAGCCGCGCCCGCATGCTGGAAAAATGGACCACGCTGGATGAACAGCAAGGCCGTCAGTTTGCCGAGCGCCCGGGAAAACTGGCTAATCTGCCGGCGGATGTCGCCAGTCAGCTGCGTCGCCTGATCGAGCAGGAGTATCAGCAGACCCTCCAAGCGCCGACCAAGGAAAACGACGCCCATCACTTTAGCGTCAAGGATACCGCGCGGCGTCTGGATGCGGGCACCGGCTCGCTGGGCGTGGAGCGGTATTACGTATTGATTGAAGGCGGTGTCGAGCATGAGCATGACGACATCATTCTCGACGTGAAAGAGCAGGTGGCGCCAGAGGCGTTCCGTTTGATGACGAAGCCGCAGCAGCAGGCGTGGCGAAAGCTGTTTCCCAACGAAGGCATTCGCCACGCGGCGGCGTTTCACGCCATTGCAGAACACCCGGACGCCTACCTTGGCTGGCTCTCCATGAACGGCAAGATATTCTCGGTACGTGAACGCTCGCCGTTCAAGAAAGACGTTCCCACCCATAAGCTTTCCGGCGCCAAGTCGTATCGCAAACTGGCCCGACAATGGGGGCAGATTCTCGCCCGCGAGCACCTGCGCGGGGCGCAGGCATTGAACAAGGGCGACCACAGGCCATTTGCGCTGGCGGTCTGCCGGCGTCTGGAAGGGCGTGAAGCGCAGTTTGTCGACGTGGTGTCGACCCTGGCAGTGGCCTATGCCGACTGCGTCGAGCAGGATTACGGCGTGTTCATCGACCACTTTCTGGCGACCGATTCCCCGTAGCCTGTCGGTGGCTATTGGGGCTGTCGTCGTCCAAGCATGACGCCATGCGCCTCGAGCGAGGCGGACCACTCCACGCAGCGGTTACGGCCGCTGCGCTTGGCGTGATAAAGCGCCTCGTCAGCATGCCGTAGCAGCATGCGCGGGTCTTCGGTATGGTCGGGATAGGTGGCGATACCGCATGAAAACGTGATGCGCTTGAGCGAAGCTGCCTGGTGAGACCAGTCGGTCTGGGCCACCGCATTCAGCAGGGTGTTGGCACTGGCTTCGGCCGCTCTCGCGGAAGTGTCGGGGAGCAGGGCGACAAACTCTTCGCCTCCGATGCGGCATACTATCCCCGATTCCATGAAGTGCTGGCGCATCAAGGCGGCGATCTCGACCAGCACCTCATCCCCGGCGTCGTGGCCGAAGTGGTCGTTGATGTCCTTGAAATGATCCAGATCCAGCATCAACAGCGACAGCTGGCTGCCGTGCTGTTGTGCCCGGCGAGACTCGTGATCGAAGACCGTGTTGAAATGGCGGCGATTATGCAGCCCGGTGAGCGGGTCTTCAAACGACAGGCCTTCGAGTTCGCGGACAAGCTGGTCGAGCTCAGCGGTACGCGAGGCCACCTGCTGTTCGAGGGTTTCATTCGCCACGGCCAGTTGCTGCTGGGTGCGGCGATAGTGCCACAGAAATATCGCCGCAATCGCCAGGGAAAAGGCCAGACTGCCGTAGCTCAACGGCACCGAGCGCCAGGCCACAAAACCATGGGCGACGATCATGTCGGCGAGTAGCAGCGGGGCAAAAAAGGTGAAACTCAGCACCAGCAGGCGCTGCTCAAGGTTGAGCCGCCGGAAGCGAAACAGGGCGAGCAGCAACATGATCGGCATGGTCACGGCCAGCAGGACATCGAAGATGGGGAAGGTGATCGAAAGACTGATAACCCCGAGTTGCACCAGTCCAATGGCAAGCGCCAGATACGCCAGGTGTAGCGCCCACAGCCGGGTAATCCAACGTTTTGCCGTGCCTTCCAGCCAATGGCTGAGCAACATCCCCAGCGCGATGGGTAGGGTGTAGTAACTGCCCGCTCTGAGCGTGTCCCAGGCCAGGGCACCATCGGCGATCAACTGGCGGGCAGGCGCCTCGGCCAGCAGCATCAGCCCAGAGGCAAAGGCGAAGAGTGCGATGGCCATGAACCCCCGCCGCTCCGGCCCGATAAGGGCGAAAATCGTCGCTAGAATGGCGAGCACCAAGACCAGCGCGCTAACACCCAAGTCCTGGGCGGAGTCATGGATGACCTGCTTGAGCACATCAATGCGCTCCATCACCTGCACTTCACCCCACAGGCCAATGCTTGTGTAGTAGGAGTAAATACGGAAGGTAAGCGTCTGGCCGGCCGCGTCGTCAGGCAGGTCAATCATGTGCCAGGGCCAGCCCGCGAAGTCGCCGCGCCCCTGGTCGTCAAGTTCGCCGTACTGGTAAATCAGTTCGTCGCCGAGGTAGGCCTGGCCAATCAAGTTGATGCTGGTGATATACAGAACGGGGTCGTTCCACTTGCCGTCAGGCAAGATGGTACGTAGCCATAGGTGATGGTGCCCCTCACGTCCTGGCGGGTTGGACGGCGATATCGCTGACTGCCAGTCACTGGCGTCACTGCCCAGCCACTGGGGGGCGCCGTTGGCATCGAGGGGTGAGTCTCCCCAGCGGTATTCCCAGCTATCCAGCGGCTGAGGGGACGCCTCCGCGTGCACAACACCCGGCATCGCCATCAGTAGCGCGAAGGCGATGAGCACAAGCGTGCGAAAGCGTATGGCGAACCCACGGGGCAACATGGTGAGCGTCCTCATCTGCTGGTAGCGGGCATTCTACTCATCAATGCGGCCACTGGGATTATCGACGGCATGAAAGCGGTGTGAGGCCCATGTACTTGAGCCTTTATCAGTTTAACCAAAAACCTCGTCCAGGTGGCGATGTTTACTTCAACGTTGGCCGGTCTTTTTTATCGTCCACCCGGATACAAAATAGCCGGGCCACCAGGGGCCCGGCGTGAACGTCGATGGAGGCTGGATAATCCATCCATTAGTTGCCGCTGGCGGCACCCCCGACCATCCCGCTCTGGAGGCCGCTTTCGCGACTGCCGCTACGGTTTTTAAGGTGGCTGGTCACAGTGTCTTCCGGTGAGCCGGCCATTTCGCGGAACATGCCCATGGAACCCAGCAGGGCCGACGACTCGTAGGGCACGAAAACCCGTTCGCCGTCCTTGGCCATGTTGGGCAGGCCCTTGATATAGCTCTGGCCCAGCAGGTAGCCCACGACGGTACGCTTGTTCTCTTCGCTGTCGCCAATGGCGCTTAGCACCAGCTTGATCGACTCCTGCTCGCCCTGGGCGCGCAGAATGGCGGACTCTTTGTCGCCCTCGGCGTTAAGAATGGACGATTCCCGCTGGCCCTGGGCCATGGCGATAGCGGCGGATTTTTCGCCTTCCGCTTCGGTGACGGTGGCGCGGCGCTTACGCTCGGCGGCCATCTGCAGACGCATGGCGGACTCGACCTCATCCGGCATGGCGATATCCTGCACCTCGACGCGGGAGATTTTGATGCCCCACTTGGAGGCCGGTTCTTCCATGGCAGCCTGGATTTCGTTGTTCACTTCCGCGCGGGATTCAAACAGCTTGTCCAGCTCCATCTTGCCAACTACCGAACGCAGCGTGGTCTTGGCCAGCACTTCCACTGCCTGGCTCATGTTCTCGACTTCGTAGACCGCCCGCTTGGGGTCGATGATCTGATAGTAGAGCGCGCCATTGATGCGCACGGTGACATTATCGGTGGTCACCACCGGCTGACCCGGGAAATCCATCACCGTCTCGCGGCGGTCGATACGGGTCTCGTCGGTGGTAAGCGCCGTGTAGTCATCGCCTATCTTGCGATAGCGAAGCATCGTGATGGCACGCGGTTGCTCAATGAACGGCACGATGATGTTGATGCCGCTTTCCAGTACGCGATGAAACGAACCGAGTCGCTCGATGACCATCACCTCTGATTGGCGAACGATCACCAGGCCTTTCGAAATGATCAGTATGCCGATGACGACAATGATCAGGCTTATCAACAAGCCGGGGCTAATGGGTAAATCCATTTTTAAGGTTCCTTGGGTTGGGGCGTATCAGCCGAAGGTGCTCCGTTGGCTGAAGAAGAGAGCTGAACAACGGCTGTGGTGCCATCGAAGCGTTTAAACACCACCGGGGTGCCCGGAGGTAATTCGGTCTGGTCGCTCTCGATGACGCGCAGGCGATAGAAGTCACCGTTGACCTTGATCCCTGTGGCATCATCGAAGTCGCGTTTTAACGTGGTGTAGTGATTGCCTTTTTCCACGCCGGTACCGGTGGTGCCGTAAGCAACGCCTTTGGGCGAAAAGCGCGGGCGAATCACCATTACGCCCACTGGCATCAGCACGCCGGCAAACACGCCCATACTGATCAACTGCCAGGGCAGGGTGAGCCCCAGCGCCGTGACCGCTGCCGTCAGCGCCGCGGCGACGCCCAGGGCGAGCAAGAGCATCGCGCCGGAGGTCAGCTCCGCCAGGCTCAGCAGCAAGGCGAGTACAAGCCAGCTATAAGCGGGGTTCCAGTCCATGCACGCTCCGTTATCCATGGCGATCATTTTCTCCAGCGTAACCTAGTGGAGGGGCTGGCGCCTATCATTAGCGTACTCAGTGAAGACGTTCGTGTTAGTTTCAAACGCGTTCCGTCAGGGACTAGCCTCATGATCAATCACTCACTAACGGATAAAGGGGAAGCGCGTGTCGGGCGTTGTCTACTGGCTGGATATAGCGGGGGTCATCGTGTTTGCGCTGTCGGGCGTGATGTTGGCGTGCCGGTCGCGAATGGATCCCATCGGCATGCTGGTGCTGGCGGCAGTCACTGGCATTGGCGGTGGCACGCTACGCGATCTGGTGCTGGGAGTGCGGCCGGTATTCTGGGTTACCGATCCCATCTATCTGTGGGTGATTCTCGCCACGGTGAGCGTGTCGCTGGTGGGGTTTCATTATATCCACCGCCTGTCACGGGGCTTTTTGCCGGTAGCCGACGCCTTTGGGCTGGCGCTGTTTACCGTCATTGGTGCCCACAAGGCGCTGCTGCTGGGAAGCCCGGGGGTGGTCGCGGTACTGATGGGCATGATGACCGGCGTGGCCGGGGGTATGATTCGTGATGTGCTGGCCCAGCGGGTGCCGATGGTACTGCGCGAGGAGGTTTACGCCACGGCAGCGATGGCCGGGGGGATCATTTACGTGGCCCTGCATGCCCTGGGGGTACCGTCTGCCGTGAGCATTGTCGTATCGCTGAGCGTGACGCTGGGATTGCGCCTGGCCGCCATCCATTGGCAATTGGCGCTGCCGGTGTTTGCCTGGGTCAGTGTGCCGCGCAAAGCCCCCAACGACACAGGCGAGCCGCTGTCGACGCCGCAAAAGGCCAAGGAGCGGGTGCGCATGATTCGCCATGAGCGTAAGCAGCGCTAACCGTTCTAGGGTCTCACGCGGCGGTGGCTCTCTCTCCAGTGCTCAAACCAGCGGCGTGGCTGGAGTATTTTCAGCGTGGGCTCGCGGTTCGCTAGCTCGACCCCCACGCCGAGCCGCCCTAGGCGAGCGTAAAGCGCGCCGTTGGCGCTCTGCTCAGCCAGTGTCAGATCAGCCAGCAGCAGCAGTGGTCCGCCGCTTAGCTGCAGATCATTCAGATCCAGCCGCTTGTCATTCAAGCGGAGGAGGGCGCTGCCTTGGATATTGCGCACGCTGAGTAACCGCCCCAGCCAGTCACTTTCCCGGGCACGGGCGAGAAACAGCCGCGCGAGCAGGCCGCTGTCGCGAAGCCGCAGCCCCAGGCGGGCATCAAGATTGACGGGCGTCTCCCATAGAAGCGTCGCCTCGGCCATATCCAACTGCGCCCACCAGCCTGCATCGCTGGACGCTTCGTTGCCTATTCGTGAGACGTTCTCCAGGCGCAGGAAGGAATCGTTGGCGACAAAGCGCATGGCCGCCAGATCGCCTTCGCTGAGCACCAGCTGCATGTGGATATCGCCACGCAACCGTTGCTCCAGCAGTGCAAGCTCGGTGCCGAACGCCCTGAACGTCACGTCACCTTCGCCCTGCATACCGCTTAACACAAGCTCGCTGGATAGACTCGCCTGGCCATCCAGCAGCCTGACTCCAGTTCCCTCGGGCAGGTAGGCGTTGTAGCGGGTGATGTCCGGTACATCGATGATCGGCAAGCTGATCCGGGTGGTGAAGTGCTCGGGCTGCGGGTCGTCGATGACGGCGGAAAAGGCCTCGGTCGTGGTGGTGAGGGCCAGGTGGCGGCCTTCCACATGGGGGCTGTCATCGCCCTGGCGGGCCAGCGAAAAGCGCGGAATGCCCAGGGAGAGCAGCGCCCGCTCGGCACTGTCCAACTGCGCGGTCAGCTCGCCACGCCCGCTGGCGCGGTAATCCAGAAAATCAACGCGCAGTGGATTGGCCACCACGCGAAGCCGGGTAGGCGCGGTCAGTCGATCAGCCTTGAAGCCGCCCCGGGCCGACAGCTGTCCCGCGCCGTCGAGGGCAAGCCCATGGGCATCGGGCAGAAAGGCGTTGAGAAACCCCAGATGCTGGACGCTGCCGGACACGTCGAACCGGCCGCTTGGTTGGCTATCCTCGCGTTGAAAACGCCCTTCGTGGAGGATTAGCGAGCTTGTCAGCGTGCTCTCCTTGCGCGCTTGCCGGGAGGCGTCGCTTACCTGCCACTCAAGGCGGCTGCCGCTGACGTCTAACGTGCTGGCATCCATAGCCGCCTGGTTGATGGTCAGGTCGAGCTGCATGTCGCTGGTCAGGCGATGGGCGTCTTTACCGGTTGACCAATCGGTTACCCAGCGGCTGCCGGCGAGGGTGGCGTCACCGCTCAGCTGGTCGGACGTCAGGTTAAGCTGGCCCTGGCTGCGCGCCTGGCCGCTGACCAGACGCAGCGGCGCTGCATCGGGCAGGTAGGCGTCCACATAGGGTTGCAGCTTGCTAATGTCGGGCAGTGTCGCGTCCTCCCAGCGTAATGAACCCGTGGCATGTCGGCGCGCGGCGTCAGGATCCAGCGGGCTGTTGGCGGTCAGCGTCAGCGACGCGTCAGCCAGCAGGGGGCGGGCGTTGTGCTGCAGTCTTGCCTGGGTCAGGTTGAGCGTCGCAGTGAACGTCTCGGGAGTGGGCAGGTGCGCGTGAAGGGTACCGTTGCCTTCAGCGGTCAACGCCATGGCGCTTGCGCGCAGGGCAGTGGCGGTGACGGTCAGGTCCGCCGTCTCCAGGCGGTTATCAGACAGCGCCACATCCAGGGCGAGGCGTCCGTCACCGGCCAGAGTGATACCGCCGTCTAATGGATCGGCGGCTGCCCGCTCCAGGTAGCGCGCCAGCATGTCCAGCCGGAGAACACGTCCCTCCAGGCTGAGCGCGGCGGCGCTCGGCGCCTCGAGCTGATCCACGCGCCGGTTGTCGAGTGCGGTACTGAACTCGAGGTGCGTGTTATCGGCATAGGGTGCCGCCTGGCGAGCGGCAAGGCGATCGGCCAACATGACATTATCCAGCGTGGCGTCGAGGGTCAGCGTATCGGGTGACCCGGCAGGAACCCTCAACGCGATAACACCGTCTCCCTGGGCGATGTGTACCGGGGGCTGCTGGTCGGGGCGCTGCCAGCGCACCGCTTGCGGCTGACCCAGGTAGGCTTCGTCGACGCGCATGACCAGTGCAGGAGCCGAGAGGGTCACCTGGCTGCCGGGTTGCAGCCGGCCGTGGTCAAGGCTGATGTCACCGTGTAAATCCCCGCGGCCGTTGATCGCAAGCCAGGGCAGGTCGCTGAGGTAGGGCATGAACACATCCCAGGCGTCGGCGCGGGCACTGAGGCGTGCGTCGGCGGAAAGCGCGGCGACAAGCTCGGGATCAAGCCCGCCTTCAGCGCTGGTCGGCGTTATGCGGTCGAGAGAGGCGCTGGCATCCAACTGAATATTCCGGGCCAGGGTGGCGCCATCCTGGCCACGCACCAGCCGCCCCTGGGTCAATTGCAGAGTCGCCTGGGGAATGGCCAGGGTGTCGCGGCTGAGCGTGGTGTCCTTGAGGCTGAAACGGCCTTCCCCCTGAAGCGTTATATCGCCAAGCTGCAGCTCGCGGATACCTTCGGCGTCCAGCGCTTTAATGTGAATCTCGCCACCAAGCAGGGCCATCAACGAGAGCTCGAGCGTCGCGCGGTCCGCGTCAAGCGCCAGGGCAAGCGCGCCGTCATCGCGGCGTATCGTCAATTCCTCGACGTTCCAGCGCCCGGGGTGGCGGCTGCTGCCTTGTTCCCAGCGGATATCCACCCCGGGCGCCTGTGACAGTCGCTCGGGCAGCCATTGGCTGTTGAGCAGCCAGTAGCTGCCCGCCAGCCAGAGCACTAACAGACCCAATCCCGCCCCTAACGTGATGGCGAACCAGTGCGGTAAGCGTCGTTTCCAGGCCTTGGCGCGTGCCGAGGGTGTGGTATTAGGCGGTGGCGATGACATAAAACCGTCCTTGAAGATGGCTCCTGCTAGTCCATGTTTTATGGCATTATGCGCCACGTAAGTCCGCAATCGACTTTTGATTTCAACGCTAAGCAGACAGCCAACGCCATGTTCCAGGAATTTTACACGCAGCGTGGAGAGTATGTAGTGATCTCCGCCGAGCAGGCCAGCCATTTCGCCAAGGGTGTGGCGGGAGACTACAACCCGATCCATAACCCTGACGCGCGGCGTTTTTGTGTGCCGGGCGACCTTCTCTTTGCCCTGGTGCTGGCAAGGTTCGGGCTGTCGCGCCACATGGAGTTTCGCTTCACCAACATGGTGGGTGCCGACACCCCGTTGTTGTTCAGCGAGACCGACAACGGCGAGCTGGAAGTGCGCGACGAAGCCGGCAAGTGCTACTTGCAGGTTACGCGTCGGGGTGACAGGACCTACGACGCGTCGGTAATCGACGCCTTTGCCCGCTGCTACGTGGCGTTTTCGGGCAAGAACTTCCCTCACTACCTGAAGCCGCTGATGGAGGAGCACGGGGTCATGTTCAACCCCAGGCGGCCGCTGGTTATCTACGACAGCATGGGCTTTTCGCTGGAGCGGCTGGATGGAATATCGCCAGGACTGGTGCTGACCCACTCATCGCTGGACGTACAGGGCAAGCGGGCCGACGCGCTGCTGGAATTTGCCATTCAGTCCGGTGGTGAGCCAGTGGGCGTGGGCTCGAAAAAGCTTGTAGTCAGTGGGCTGTGTGCTTATGACGCCGACGAAATGGCCGCGATTGTCGACGAGTTCTATCGCCTCAAGGCGGCTTATCTGGCGTCGGTGGACTAGCTTCGCAGGCCGAGATGCGCTGCTGGCTGCCCGGGTTAACCAACGGGTTGATCAGCCGCTAGCGGCATGACGTCCACCTCGACCTCGAGCTGGTGGTCGCTACCGCCATTCATGACCCCCTTGAGCGGCGCCACATCGGCGTAATCACGCCCCCAGCCCAGTACCGGATGCTGCTCGCCGGCAACCGTGCCGTTGGTCGGATCCAGCGCCAGCCAGCCCCAGTCGGGTACCCAGAGTGCCAGCCAGGCATGGGAGGCATCCGCGCCCACCAGGCGTGGCTGGCCGGGCGGCGGCTGGGTTTCCAGGTAACCGCTGACGTAACGCGCCGCCAGGCCAATCGAGCGCAGGGCACCGATAGCAAGGTGGGCGAAGTCCTGACACACGCCGCGCTGCTGGGCGAGCACATCGCTCAGCGGCGTGGCGAGCGTCGTGACGCTGGAGTCGTAGTCGAAAGTGGCGTGTATAAGCTGGTTGAGGGCCAACGCCGCCTCGACCAGCGGGCGCCCTGGGGTAAAGCAGCGCCGGGCGAAGGCCGCCAGTGCTTCGTTACGGCGAATGAACGGCGAATCCAGCCGATACAGCTGGCGATCAAAATGGCTGTCGACGCCGAGCTGCTCGGCCACGCGCTCCCAGGCCGGGGAGTGGGCGGGCAGCGGGCCCAGCGGCTGGGTGGTGATCGGCGTGACCACGGTGACGTCCAGGGTCTGATGAAGGTCTTCCAGCGCGAAATACAGCACGCGATTGCCGAACACATCGCGACGTTCGGCCTGCGCGTCAGGCAGTGGATGAATGGTCAAGGCGGAGGCGCCGCACTGCTGGTGCGGCGTCTTGCGCGGTAGCACCCGCGCTTCGCTATGGCACAGCGTCACTGGTGCCGTGTAGCGGTAGCGAGTGGTGTGACGCAGGGTGTAATTCACGCGCCAGGCTCCATGCTGACGAGCTGGCGCGGCCGCTCGACATGGCTGAAGTGGCTGTGGCTGATAGCGTCGGACAGCGCGCTCAGCGGCGCTATCAGGGCGTCGAGCAACTGCCCGAGGGCGACCTGCGCCTCAGGGGTTTCGGTCAAATGGCTCAGACGGCCGATATCGGCCAGGTGCAGCGCAGCATTGGCCTGAATCATCAGCCGCCGTTCGGCATTGCGGTAGGGCGATGAGCTCCCGGGCAGCCGGTCGATTTGCCGCTCAAGGCGCTTGAGCATGTAGCCCACCGAGCGCGGGTTGGTTTCATCGAACAGCAGCAGGTCGAGAATCGCGGCCGGGTGGAGTTCGCTGCGATAACGCCGCCGGTAGGCGGTGAAGTTATCGGTCGTGGCGAGGACCACCTCCCAGAGGGCCAGGCCCGGTGACGGCGGCGCGTTCAGCGTCAGTTTGAGTAACGATAAAAGCCCCAGGACGCGATCCAGAAAACGCCCGATATCCATGAATCGCCAGCCGTAGTGGTGGGGCATGGTTTCGTTGCACAGGCCAAAGAAGGCGGCCAGCTGCGCGGAAAGGGCTTCGCAGGTGCGTCGGGCCGCGCTGGCGTCATGACCAGGATGCATACTGTTCATCCGCTGGCGCAGCTGGTGGAGTACGCGCCAGGAATCATCGCCCAGGTGGTCGCGAATGCTGCGCGCATTGCCCAGCAACTGGGCGAACAGCGGCGACAGTGCCTGGGGATGACTATCGTCGAATTGGGCCAGCAGGGCGTCGCGTTTCTGGATGAACCCTACCCTTGGCGCCTTGCTGGGTTCGCCATCGGCGTCCCGGGTCGCAATGTCGAGTATCAGCAACAGTTCATCCAGCAACTGGTCGGCAATGTCATCCTGATCGACTTCCAGTAGCCGCAGCAGTGCTTCGCGCAGCAGGCGTGAACGCGCATCCAGACGCTCGCCGTAGCGGCCCAGCCAGAACAGACTTTCGGCCACGCGGCTGGGCAGGTCAGTGCCATCGCGGGTGGCGACCACCGGGCCCCGTGCCTGACGCAGCTGGCTAACGTGAGGCTGTGGCGTGTCGGCGGTGATCCAGACGTCTTTGACTACCGGGCTTGCCAAGGACGGCGAACCGGGAGCGCCCACCCAGGCGAGCCCGCCGGGCATGACATGATAGTGGCTGGCGTGATCGTTTGCTGCGCTGACGCTGCCTGGCGTTCGCGACACAAAGCAGCGCAGGTTGAGGGTAGACGGCGTCAGGCGCTGCATGGGGTTATCGAACACCGGTGCCGTGGCGGTCGGGGTCTGCGGGTTGGCCGCTTGCAGTAACAAGGGTTCGCCGAGCAAGTGTTCGCACAGCGCCGGCAGATAGTCGGCAAGCGCGGGGAGCTCCAGCACGCCGACACCCAGCGCGTTCGAGATGGCCACGCCGCTGGATCGTGCTGCCTGCAGGAGCCCCGGCACGCCCAGCTGTGAATCGCCCCTCAACTCCAGTGGGTCGCAGTAGGCATCGTCACAGTGGCGCAGCACCACGTCCACCGCCTGCAGTCCACCCAGCGTGCGTAGCCATAGCTGGCTGTCGCGCACGACCATATCCTGGCCTTCGGCGAGGTCGATGTTGAGATAGTTGGCCAGGTAGGCGTGCTCGAAATAACGTGGGGTGGCCGGCCCCGGCGTTAGCAGCACGACCTTGGGATTGTCACGGTGTTGGTAGGCCAGCACGGTAAGCGTGCGGTGATACTTGTCCAGAAAGCCCGCCAGACGCTTTAACGGCGCGTTGCGGTACATCTCGGGGAGGGCTCGGGCCATTAGAATGCGGTTTTCCAGTGCAAAGCCGGTACCCGAGGGCGCCTGTAGGCGATCACCCATGACTCGCCACTGGCCCTTGGCGTCCTGAATGACATCGACACCGTGGAAGTTGATCGCGGGTCGGTCATTAGGTTTTGCGCCGTGACAGGCCAGCAGGAAATGCGGCGACGCCAGTATTGCTTGGGTCGGTAGCATGCCCGCATCAAACAGCGTGCGGGCACCGTAGATATCCTGGTACAGCGCATTAAATAGCCGGCTGCGCTGGGTCAGGCCGGCTTCCAGCGCCTGCCAGTGGGTCTGGTCGATCACCCAGGGCAGCGGGTCGAGCCGCCACGCGCGCCCCTGGGTATTGTCGTGCATGTTGAAGATGACGCCGTTCTCGGCCAGCAGCCGCTGGATCTCGTCCTGCTGCCGGTCGCGCCCCGCCTTGCCTAACGCTTCCAGCGCGCCGATAAGGCTTGTCCAGCCAGGGCGCAGCTGGCCGTGGCGGTCGAGCAGCGCGTCAAAAGTGCCGGGCTGTCCCTTGCCTAGCTGATGCCGATAGTCCTCAACCAGCCCGGCAGTGCCGAGCTCGAGTACCGAGGGAGAGACAGGCGCCGTCATGATCCTTGTAGTCCTAAAGCAGGTAAGGGGCGGATTATCCTGCAGCCAGCGCGGATAAGAAAGTACTCACCCGTGGATTAGCGTGGACACCAGCGTAAGTCCAGCGTGCAGGGCAGCTCCAGGCTGGGTATTTCCGTCGGCGGTACCTGGGTGCCATGCCGGTGCCCGCTATCGCTGAAGCGGCCCAGGCGCCTTGCTTCTGCCTCGAAGGCGTTCACCGGGAAGGTGTCAAAACTGCGCCCGGTGGGGTGCACCACATGATAGGTGCAACCTGCTACAGAACGCTGGTTCCAGGTATCGACCACGTCAAAAACCAGCGGTGCGTGGACGGGAATCTGTGGGTGCAGCGCCGACGGCGGCTGCCAGGCCCGGTAGCGTACCCCGGCTACCGCCTCACCATTACGCCCGGTGGCGGCGAGCGGTACCCGACGCCCGTTGCAGGTGACGATATAGCGGTCGCCGCTCATGCCGTTCACCTTGACCTCCAGGCGCTCGACCGAGGAGTCCACGTAGCGTGCGGTGCCTCCGGCAGAAGCTTCCTCTCCCAGCACGTGCCAGGGTTCGATGGCCTGACGCAGCTCGATATCCAGCATGGGGGTGTGCAGCCGTCCATGCACCGGGAAGCGGAACTCGAGAAACGGCGCAAACCAGGCCAGGTCGAAATCAAACCCATGATGACGCAGGTCGTCAAGGACGTCGTTCAGGTCTTCCCACAGGTAATACGGCAGCATCCAGCGATCCTGCAGAGCGCTGCCCCAGCGCACCGGTTTGGCCCGGTAGGGCGTTTTCCAGCAGCGGGCGACGAGTGCTCGAATCAGCAGCATCTGCATCAGTCCCATGCGCGCGTGTGGCGGCATTTCAAAGCCGCGAAGCTTAAGAAGCCCCAAACGGCCGCTATCGCTGTCCGGCGAGTAGAGCTTGTCGATACAGAACTCGGCGCGGTGGGTGTTGCCGGTAAGGTCGGTGAGCAGGTGGCGCAGCAGCCGATCCACCAGCCACGGCTGTACGACCTCGCCCTGGGGTATCTGCTGGAGAGCGATTTCCAGCTCGTAAAGCGCTTCGTGGCGGGCTTCATCCACGCGCGGTGCCTGGCTGGTGGGGCCGATGAACAGACCCGAAAACAGGTACGAAAGGCTGGGGTGGTGCTGCCAGTAGGTGACCAGGCTGGCAAGCAGATCCGGGCGGCGCAGGAACGGCGAATCTTCCGGTGTCACGCCGCCCAGGGTGACGTGGTTGCCGCCGCCGGTTCCCGTGTGGCGGCCGTCGAGCATAAACTTCTCGGTGCCCAGGCGCGCCTGTCGGGCCTCGTCGTAAAGCCGCTCGGTCTGCGCCACCAGGGTTTTCCAGCTGGCCGCCGCCATGATGTTGACTTCGATTACGCCGGGATCGGGGGTGATCATGAAGCTGTCCAGGCGCGGGTCGCGGGGCGGTGGATAGCCTTCGAGCATCACCGGGCAGCCAAGCTCGCGGGCGCACGTCTCGATGCTGCTGAGCAGATCCAGGTAGTGTTCAAGCTGGGTCAGCGGCGGCAGAAAGATGTGTAAACGCCCGTCCCGGGGCTCCACGCACAGACTGGTGTGGATCACCTTGTGGTCGCGGTCGTTCTCGGCGCTGGGTTGCTGCTGAACGGCTTCGCCTTCGGGATGACTCGAGCTTGGGTGCAGGCTTTGACCGTGGCGCTCGGCGCCGGTCAGGCGGGACTGCTCGTCCGGGTCGGCCCATGGCAGCGCCGACAGCGGCAGTCGCAGTCCCATGGGTGAGTCACCGGGGACGAGATACAGGTGGTCGCGCTTCAGCGGCCAGTGGCCGCTTTCCCAGCGGTGGGACTGCACAGTCGAATGGCGTAGCGGCAGGGCGTAGCCCACCGTCGCGCCCAGATCCTGCTCCAGCAGCCGGGCGAGTCGGCGTCGCTCGGCGTCATCTTTCAGATCCGCGTCGCGGGGGGCGACGCTCACCGGCAGGGTCTGCTCCTTCCACAGGTAGTAGTAGAGGTCTTCATAGGCGGGAATCCAGTGGCGTTCGGCCACCCCCAGCCGTTCGCTCAGCGCCAGGGTGAAGCGCTGGGCCATGGCGTCGTCGACCACCACCCTGGGCGCGCCGTCCAAGCAGGCGAGCCAATGCGGGTCGCGCCATAGCGGCACGCCGTCCTTGCGCCAGTAGCAGGCAAGTTCCCAGTGCGGCAGCGGCTCACCGGGGTACCATTTGCCCTGCTGCTGCTGAATGACGCTGCCCGGCGCAAAGCTGGCTTGCAGGCGTGTCAGCAACACCTCGGCGCGTTCGCGCTTGTGCTCGCCCAGGGCCTCGGTGTTCCACTCGGGGCTCTCCATATCGTCGACCGACACAAAGGTGGGCTCGCCGCCCATGGTCAGGCGCACGTCCTGCTGGTTGAGCTCGCTATCCACCTGGTCGCCCAGCTGAAGGATCTGCTGCCACGCCTGGTCGCTGTAGGGCTTGGTCACGCGCGGGTCTTCGTGGAGGCGCTCGACGCGCATTTCCACATCGAACTCGACCTCGCACTTCTCTGAAGCGCCGGTAATCGCGGCGGCGCTGCCGGTGGTCGGCGTGGCGGCCAGGGGGATATGGCCCTCGCCGGCAAACAGGCCTGAGGTCGGGTCGAGCCCCACCCAGCCCGCGCCGGGCAGGAAGACTTCGGTCCAGGCGTGGAGATCGGTGAAATCCACATCGGTGCCGCTCGGGCCATCCAGTGCCTTGATGTCGGGGGTCAACTGGATCAGGTAACCGGAGACAAAGCGCGCCGCCAGCCCCAGATGGCGCAGTATTTGAACCATGAGCCAGGCGCTGTCGCGACACGAGCCCCTACCCAGGGTCAGGGTTTCCTCGCAGCTCTGCACGCCGGGCTCCATGCGCACCAGGTAGCTGATGTCGTGCTGTAAACGCTGGTTGATGGCCACCAGAAAGTCGACGCTGGTGGTCGGCTCCATGGATACGTCCTCGAGCCACGCCATCAGGCGTGGCCCGGCCTCGGTAACGTCCAGGTAAGGACCGAGTTCAGTGCGCAGCGCGTCGGGATAGGTAAAAGGGATGGTCTGGGCGATGTCGTCCAGGAAAAAATCAAACGGGTTGATCACCGTCATCGGCGCGATGAGCTCAACGGCAATGATCAGTTCGCGCCGTGGTTCGGGGAAAACGATTCGCGCGTTGAAGTTGCCAAACGGATCCTGCTGCCAGTTTACAAAGTGATCGTCACCGGAAATGTTGAGCGAGTAGGCCTCGATATGGGTGCGGCAGTGGGGTGCCGGACGAAGACGGACCACATGCGGTGATAAGCGTACCGGCCGGTCAAAGCGGTAGGTCGTCTGGTGGTACAAGGCAACGCGAATGGTCATAAGCCACCCTCATGAAAGCCGGAATCAACCGAAAGCCGGTCAATGATAGGTTATTACTCGCAAGTATCGTTCCAGTTTTACTTTTTTGCAGCTGTCATTGCCGTTAAGCCGTTTAAGTAAGGTGTAAAACGATTTTTGCACCACAAAGAAGCGAGTTATGCACTGCCATAGAGCGCTATTTGAATAAACCGGCGGGATAAATGATGACATTTAAAGCGTGTAGCTAATCGAGCGTTGAAAAAGCGCAAAAGATGGTATGTATTTTGCTCGGTTTATTTACCGTCTTTTGGCAAGACCTGCTTAAACTAAGTATCAGGCAGATGCCGTCCTTCCCCTGCGCCAGGAGAGCGCCCATGAGCCAAGTGAATTGGAATAACTATGCGTGCCGCGATTATTACGATGAACTGATGGCGTCACCCGGTAACCCCCGCGCGTCGGCAGGCGAGCTTTGCAACATGCTGGCGCGGTTCAGTGCCGATGAGCTGGCCGAGCGTAAAACCGCTGCTGAAATCGCCATTCGCACCATGGGCATCACCTTCACGGTGTATTCGGAAGGCGCCATGATCGATCGCGCCTGGCCGTTCGATATTGTGCCGCGCATTATTCCCGCCCATGAATGGCGCAAGACCGAGGCGGGATTAAAACAGCGCGTTCAGGCACTCAACTTGTTTATCGACGATCTTTACCACGAGCAGAAAGTGGTCAAGGACGGGGTGTTGCCTGCCGAAGTGCTGGCGCAGTCGGTCAACTTCCGTCCTCAGTGCGTGGGTATCAACCCGCCCCATGGGGTCTGGGCGCATATTTGCGGCTCCGACCTGGTGCGTGGCGGCGATGGCACCTTGTATGTGCTGGAAGACAACCTGCGTATCCCCTCCGGCGTTTCCTACATGCTGGAAAACCGCAACGTGACCAAGCGAGTGCTGCCGGAGCTGTTTGCCACCGGCAAGATTTTGCCCGTGGATGATTACGTGGCCCAGCTTTACGACATGCTGGCGGCGATGTCGCCGCGCCCGGGGGACGAGCCACAGGTTGTTGTACTCACCCCGGGGATCTACAACTCGGCTTACTTCGAGCACGCCTATCTGGCTCAGCAGATGGGGGTCGAGCTGGTGCAGGGCAGCGACCTGCTGGTGGATGACGATGACGTTGTATTCATGCGCACCGTGGAAGGGTTGCGACGGGTGGACGTGATTTACCGACGGGTTGACGACGAGTTTCTCGACCCTGAAGCTTTCAACCCCAGCTCCATGCTGGGCGTGGCGGGCCTGATGCGCGCCTGGCGGTCGGGTAAGGTGGCCTTGGCCAACGCACCCGGTGCGGGGGTCGCCGACGACAAAGTGGTTTACGCCTTTGTGCCCGAGTTGATTCGCTACTACCTGGGCGAAGAGCCGCTATTGCCCAACGTGCCCAGCTATTTGTGCATGTTTGAAGAGGATCGCAAGTATGTGCTCGAGCACCTGGATGAGCTGGTCGTGAAGCCGGCCAACGAATCCGGTGGCTACGGCATGCTGATTGGCCCGCGCTCGACCAAGGAGACCCGCGACCATTTCGCCGAGTTGATCAACGCCAATCCGCGTAACTACATGGCCCAGCCAACGCTTGCGCTGTCGACGACGCCGACCCTTGCCAACGGCCTGCCGCAGCCCCGCCATGTCGACCTGCGTCCGTTTATTCTTTCCGGCCCCGAGACCCATGTGACCACCGGGGGGTTGACCCGTGTGGCCCTGGTGGAAGGCTCGCTAGTGGTCAATTCTTCCCAGGGGGGCGGCAGCAAGGACACCTGGATTGTCGAGACCGAGGATCACCCCGCGGCCGCCGCTGAGCGGACAGGAGCCTAGCCCATGCTGTCACGCGTCGCAGAGAACCTTTACTGGATGGCCCGTTATATCGAACGCGCCGAAGACACCGCGCGGTTACTGAGCGTGAACAGCCACCTGATGCTGGATTTGCCCCGGCATCTGCCGCTTGGCTGGGGGCCGCTGATTGAAATGACCGGCACGCTCGAGGCGTTCAGGGAGCGCCATGGCGACTTTGACGAGCGTAGCGTGGTGCACTTCTTGTGCGCCGATACCCAAAGTGGCAGCTCGATTCTTTCCGCCCTGGCCAGCGCCCGTGAAAACCTGCGCACCACCCGGGATGTGGTGCCCCGCGAGATCTGGGAAGAGGTCAACCAGCTCTACCTGAGCGTTGCCGACCAGGCCGAGAACGGCGTCAGCCCACGGCGCCGGGATGCCTTTTTGAAAAGCGTCATTCGTGGCTGCCAGACCTTGACCGGGTTGATCGAAGGCACCTTGAGCCACGGTCCGGCGCGTACGTTTATTGAGTTGGGGCGCCAACTGGAGCGGGTCGACATGACCACGCGGATTGTCGACGTGCGCTCGGCGAGCCTGCTGCCGCAAAACCCTGAAGAACTGCTGCCGTTTGAAAACCTGCAGTGGATGAGCGTGCTGAAGTCGCTGACCGCTTACCAGATGTATCGGCAGCAGGTGCGCCTGCGCGTTCGCGGCCCCGATGTGCTGCGCTTTCTGCTTCAGGATCCCAACCTGCCGCGTTCTATTGCCTGTAGCCTGGAAACCCTGGGTCACGAGCTGCAGTTATTGCCCAGGCAGGATCGCGTTGCTGCCACCGTCTCGCTGGTTAGAGCGGATGTGGTGGATGCCGATATTCAGGCGCTGGCCCACTCGCCGAGCAAGCTGCACGCTTTTGTCGACGAGCTGCAGATTGGCTTTGCCGCGATTCACGACACCCTGAGTGCCACCTATTTTGTCAGCGCCGACAGCATTCCCCATGTGACCCAGCGGCAAACCCAGAGTCATGCAGGTGATCAGGATATCGACGACGACTGACCGTCATTCATCTTAACCCTCGAGGCTGCGCGGAGCGTTGCGGATGAGCTCATGCAGATACGCGAGCTTGTCGCGCACCGCCGGGGCCATCACACCGGGTGCCAGATCCAGCAGCCCCATGTCGCGGTTGAGTTCATTGACCGCCATGCCTACCTGGTGGAAGGCCTGCAGCATGCCGTCTAGCGAGCCATCGTACTCGGCGCGGGAAAGCCCCATGTGCATGGCGGTATCCAGCACCGCCACCATATCCAGGTAGAACGCAAAGGTTTCGGCAAAGTCTTCCCACGGGTGCATGGCGGCATACGCCGAGATGAAGTGTATCGACCAGTCGGCGGGCGCGCCCTGCTGGTAGTAGTGTTCCAGCGCCTCCGCATAGCTGGGGTGGTGGTGGTCGCCAAACACTCGCCGACAGGCTTCCTCGTCACGCGCCTTGACCAGCAAATCCCAGTAGTAGTGGCCGATTTCATGGCGAAAGTGACCGATCAAGGTGCGGTGAGATTCGTTCATGTCGACCCGCAGGCGCTCCCGTTCAACGTCGTCGGCTTCCTTGACGTTGATGGTGATATGGCCGTTGGCGTGCCCGGTATAGACTTTTTCCTGGCTGGCGGTTGAGCGCCATAGCCCCTGGTCGGGGAGTGCGTCGGCCATGAACGAGAAGCTGAGCGGCACGCGGATGGCATCACCGTGGGTGCCGTGGGGGAGGCCCAGCACATCCAAGGTGTGAAATAGCCGGCGCTTGGCGGCTTCGAGCGCTGCCCAGCGCGCGCGATTACCCTCGATCGCCAAATCCGGTATCACCGCGTTATAGCGACAGCAGTCGCACAATGTATCGGCATGCCCGTCGTTCATGACCACCATCCGGTTGCAGACATTGGCGAATGCGTAGTTGTGACACTTCATCAGGTCAGTGGCGCAGCCAGGGTGGGTGCAGCGATACCCGCCCTTGGGCAATGTTTCCAGCGCCACGATGTTGGCACACGTCGGGCACCAGCCAACCTCGGACCGGCAGCCAAGGCAGTGGGTGTTTTCAAAAAAAAGCGGGTTGCCACAGCGGCAGCTGAACGTCTGCATGAAGGTCTCCTGGGGGCGAGTCGCAGCGCGCTTCATTAAGGTTCATTGGCGCGGAGACGCGATGATTGCTCCAGCATAGCGAGATCCGCGCAGCCATGAAAAGGCTAATTGACGCCGCGCCCCAGATTCTGTTTACTCGTGCTATGGCTAATTGACGTTTACGTTAACTTTCTTTGGTTCGCGGTCGAGCGTGCTGTGACGTCCGTTCACCACGCATGCCGCCACGATCCAGGCAAGCGCCCATCCCGACACAATGACAACAGGAGCCAAGCCATGCCCGTTCGCGAAATCCCCATGTATATCGATGGTCAGCCCGTCACGTCGCAAAGCCAGGCGTGGCGCGACGTGGTGAACCCGGCCACCCAGGACGTCGTCGCCCGCGTGCCGTTCTGTACCGCCGACGAAGTCGAGCGCGCCGTGGCCAGCGCCAAAACGGCCTTCAAGGAATGGCGCAAGGTACCGCTGGGCAAGCGCATGCGCATCATGCTCAAGCTGCAGGCGCTGATTCGCGAGCACACGCCCGAGCTGGCGGCGCTGATTACCGAGGAGCACGGCAAGACGCTGCCGGATGCCGAAGGTGAGGTGGGGCGCGGGCTGGAAGTGGTGGAACATGCCTGCTCGATCACTTCGCTGCAGCTTGGCGAGCTGGCCGATAATGCCGCCAACGAAGTCGACGTGTATACCATGCACCAGCCGCTGGGCGTCGGGGCGGGCATTACCGCTTTCAACTTCCCGATCATGCTGCCGTGTTTCATGTTCCCGCTGGCCATTGCCACCGGCAATACCTTTGTCCTGAAACCCTCGGAGCAGGATCCAAGCTCGACCATGCGCCTGGTCGAGCTTGCCCATGAAGCGGGTATTCCCGCAGGGGTATTGAACGTCGTGCACGGCGGCCCTGAGGTGGCCAACCAGATCGCCGACCACCAGGATATCAAGGCACTGTCGTTCATCGGCTCGACCCACGTCGGCTCGCTGCTCTACAACCGGTCTGCCGCAGCGGGCAAGCGTATGCAGGCGATGATGGGCGCCAAGAACCATTGCGTGGTGATGCCGGACGCCAATCGCAGCCAGGCCATCGACAGCCTGCTGGGCTCCGCTTTCGGCGCCGCCGGGCAGCGCTGCATGGCCAACTCGGTGGTAGTGCTGGTCGGTGAAGCGCGCGAGTGGCTG
Source organism: Vreelandella gomseomensis (assembly GCF_031451645.1). Taxonomy (NCBI): domain Bacteria; kingdom Pseudomonadati; phylum Pseudomonadota; class Gammaproteobacteria; order Oceanospirillales; family Halomonadaceae; genus Vreelandella; species Vreelandella gomseomensis. The sequence goes on from NZ_JARWAI010000011.1 coordinate 99,699, forward strand.
GATGACATCGTCCAGGGCGCGCGGGGCATGACCGTCGGCCCTGGCACCCAGCGCGATGCGGACTTGGGTCCGCTGGTGTCTCCCCAGGCCAAGGAGCGGGTTGAGCGCTTGATTACTGCGGGCGAAAAAGAAGGCGCCAAGCTGATGGTCGACGGGCGTGGCTGCACGGTGGAGGGTTACCCCGACGGCAACTTTGTGGGGCCGACACTGTTTGCCGACGTCACCGCAGAGATGACAGTCTATCGCGAGGAAATCTTTGGTCCGGTGCTCTGCGTGGTCAGCGTGGACACTCTGGACGATGCCATCGCCTTCATCAACGCCAATCCCAACGGTAACGGCACCTCGATCTTTACCAACTCCGGCTGGGTGGCGCGGCGCTTCGAAACCGACATCGACGTGGGCCAGATAGGCATCAACGTACCCATCCCGGTGCCGGTCGCCTACTTCAGCTTTACCGGTTCGCGTGGGTCGAAGCTGGGTGACCTGGGGCCGAACGGCAAGCAGGCGATTGCCTTCTGGACACAAACCAAGACCGTGACCGCCCGCTGGTTCGAGCCGGAGAACGTCTCTAGCGGTATCAACAGCACCATTTCGCTCGGCTGATGGTATCTCGTCACCTCCCCTTAGCCGGATTGAGGGGAGGTGCTTGGCAGGCTTTGGGTAACCGCCTAGACGTCTGCAAAGATCGGCAGGCTTTCTTCCAGCAGCCGTTCGATGGGATCCAGCTGACTTTCGTGCAGCACCAGCAGTGACGGTTCGGTGATGAAGTGCTTGCCGGTGGGCACCAGCAGCGCAAACTCGCCTTCTTCAAGATGGAACTCGTGAATCTCGCGCAGCCCGTGAGACGTATAGCACTGTGTGCAGCGGTACGCTTCGTCCTCGCCGTACACTAGACGGTGGTACATCTTGAACAGCGTATAGAGCGCCAGGCCGCCCTCGAAGGCCGGCCAGCGCGCCGGAATCGTGCGTGTCTCTTCATCCAGGGTTTGGCCGTCTGCCTCGGCATTGGCGATGGCATCGGCAAGCGGGGCGGCCAACAGAGCGTCGTCATCGGCGGGCAAGGCAAGGTTGTCTTTTGACGCCCGGGTAAAGTCGCTCACCGCGCGTTTGAAATCAGCCACGTTACTCAGAGGGTAGTCGACGTGCTGGAGATCCTGGGGATCGAAGCCGCCGTTTTCCCAGCCGTGAATCACGCGCAGCGTCATCAGGCCACGTTTCATCGGGCGCGTCAGCAGCATGTATAGCGTGATGCGAATATGCAGCTGGCGTTCGTCGGTATCGTTTTCAAACGCGTTGTAAGGGTCTGCAAACAGCTCGTGCAGCCTGCCCGGGGTATGTTCCTTGGCTTCGGTGTAGTGCATCAGCGTCATCCCTTTGAGAGAACCGTTTCCCGTAGCGCACGGTTTCTTTGACATTAGCGGGTTACCTGCTGAGTATGGCGAGCGGCTGTCAGGATTGAAAGACCCCGGCGTGTGAAATGCTCAACGCCTGCGCGCTGCGGCACACTCTTGGCGCTTTACGCTGACGCCATTATCGTTGACGATAAGTCCGCAAGAAAATCCTTTCACTCACTGTCGCCAGGGGAGCCCTACCGGGCTGAGAGGGCGTTTTATGCTTACCCTGGAACCTGATCCGGTTGATACCGGCGGAGGAAGTGCGACATGCCTTACCTGACATCTGCCGTGCTCGCCGCGGCACTTGGTTGTTTCATTCTGCTTGGTCTACGTGCCCGCTGGGTCGATGGCACGGTGGACGACTATATCACCGCGCGCAACTCCCAGTCGGGGGGCACGCTGGGGCTCTCCTTTCTTGCCTCGGGCATGGGCGCGTGGATTCTGTTTGCCCCGCCGGAAATCGGCGCCTTTGTGGGGCCTGTGGCGCTTGCCGGCTACGCCATCGGGTCGGCACTGCCGTTTATCGTTCTAGGACTCTACGGGCCGGCTATTCGGCGCGCGTTGCCTGAAGGTCGCAGCATCGCCGAGTTTGCCCAGGCCTGCTACGGCAGCGGCGTGCGGCGTTGGGTATCGCTGGTGTCGGTGGCCTACATGGCATGTTTCTTGGCCGCCGAGTTGACCGCTATCGGCGCGATTACCGCGCTGCTTTCCGATGTGCCTCCTGCCGCGGTGGTGCTGGGCGTTGCCTTGAGTACCCTGGCCTATACCGTGCTCGGGGGGCTGCGAGCGAGCCTTGCCACCGACCGCTGGCAGGCCTGGCTGCTGGTGGCGTTATTGCTCATCGTCAGCAGTGTGGCGTTCACCCATCTGCCCGACATGCCCACGATGTCATCGATGCCCAGCGTCCCTGTGGGGGAGGCGCTGGGGGTGGCGCTGACGCTGGTGATTGCCGTCACTGCGGCCAATCTTTTCCATCAGGGGTACTGGCAACGGGTGTGGGCCGCCCAAGATGCCAATAGCCTGGGCCGGGGCGCCTGGCTGGGCGGTGGCATGACCGTCGCCGTCGTCATGGCGATTGGCGGCCTGGGGATGCTGGCGGCAATGAGCGGTGTCGAGCTGGGCAATCCGCCCATGCCGTTTTTTGCGCTGTTGGGCACGGCGCCTGCCTGGGTGGGGCTTCTGGCGCTAGTGCTGGCCGTCACGCTGGTGGCATCGAGCGTCGATACGCTGCAAAACGCGATCGCCTCGCTGATGGTCTCCCAGCATGAACAGCAAGGTCGATCGCTGACCACGGCGCGCTGGCTGACCGTGGCGTTGATGGTGCCGGTGGTGGTGATCGCGCTGCAGGGGCTCTCGGTGCTGCGGCTGTTTCTGGTCGCCGACCTGCTGTGTGCAGCAATCGTCGTACCGGTGCTGTTGGGGTTGTGGCGGCGCATGAGTGCCGCAGCGGCGATTGCCGGCGGCCTGGCGGGGCTGCTGGGCGCCGTGCTGCCGGGCTGGGTGGCAAACGGGAGCCTGTCCGCCGGCCTCATGGCGGCCACCTTTCCCAACGGAATCCCCACGCTCGGGCCCTTCCTGGGCGCGCTATGCGCTTCTACCCTGGTCAGCGTCGGGCTGGCAATGGCCGGGCGTTTACGCGCCCATTGAGCAAAGCGGCGTCGTTCGCGTTATGCTGGTAGGTTACCGCCTACTATCATGGGTGACACGCCAATGAACTACCCAATCTTGCCCGACGAAGAGGCACGTCTGGCAGCGCTGTACGAGCTGGCGTTGCTGGACACACCGGAGGAACCTGCGTTCGACCGGGTCACGCGTCTGGTCACCCAACTGCTGGATGTGCCCACGTCAACGGTGACCCTGGTCGACGCCAAGCGCCAGTGGTTCAAGTCCCGCGTTGGCGTAGAGGCCCAGGAAACCTCCCGCGACGTGGCATTCTGCGCCTACACCATTGCCGACGAGGTGCCGCTGATCGTGGAAGATGCGCAGCAGGATCCCCGGTTTGCGCATAACCCCCTGGTGACCGCCGATCAGGGCGTGCGTTTTTATGTGGGCATTCCGCTGCGCACCTCCCAGGGGCTGGCTCTGGGGTCGCTGTGTGCCGTGGATTCCCGGCCGCGTCGTGTCACGGATGCCGAGCTCGCCGCGCTAAAGGACCTGGCGGCGATCGTGACCGATGAAATTCACCTGCGCGAACGTTTTCAGTTTGAAAAGCAGCGTCGCGAAGACTCGCAGGCATCCCTCGAGGCGTTGCATCTTGATCTCGAAAACCAGATTGAGCGGCGTACGCGCGAGCTGAATCTGGTGATCGAGTCGGCCTACGACGCCTATATCAGCATCAATGATAACGACAAGGTGCTGGACTGGAATCGCGCGGCGCAGACCATGTTCGGCTGGACGCGCAAGGAAGCCCTGGCCAGATCCCTTCAGCAACTGATCTTTCCCGAAGGCGTGCCCGAAGGCGATCAGCAAATGCCGATGACCTACTACGCCACCCGCCGTGACGGCAGCCAGGTGCCCGTGGAAATGCGCATCAAGTCGCTGGAGATCGAGGGCAAGGGTCGCCGCAGCCTGTTTCTGCACGACGTTACCGAGCGCATACAGCTGGAGCGCCTGCGCGACCAGCAGGCTCGCGAGGATGCGCTTACCCAACTGCCCAACCGGCGCGCCCTGGATGAACGACTGCCGGACGCCATGGCGCGCACGCGACGCCTGAAAAACGCCCTGGCCGTCCTGTTCATGGACCTGGACGGATTCAAATCGGTCAACGATCAAAACGGCCACGCCGCCGGTGACCAGCTGCTGCGCGAAGTGGCCAAACGCCTTAGCGACGCCGTGCGCGAAACCGACTATGTGGCCCGCTGGGCGGGCGACGAATTTGTGGTGCTGCTGGAAAACATCGCGCCGGAGGCGGCCGAGCGACTCGCCCGACAGTTGGTCGACACCATCGAGCGGCCGCTTTGCCTGGAAAAGGGGACGGCCCATATCAGCACCAGTATCGGGGTGGCGCTCTATTACCCCGAGGCCAGCGAAACCGCCCAGGAGTTGCTGAAGCGTGCCGACGTCGCCATGTATGACGCCAAGCGTGCTGGCAAGGCTCAGGTACGCATGGCTGACGCACCCGCGTAATCGCATTCAAAACGTCAAGGACGACCATGATCCGGACATTGTTGACCACCCCCGACGGCCAGGTGCAGGAAGGCGACGAGCAGCTCGTCGCGGTCTGGCGGGAGACGCCCGGTAGCCATATCTGGGTGGACATGCAAGGCGAAAGCCAGGCCAGCGAGCAACGGCTGCTGGAAGACTTCGACTGCCATCCAATGGCGATCCAGGATGCCCATCGGGAGCGTCATCCGCCGAAAATCGAAGAGTTCGGCCATCACACGCTGATTATCTACCGCGGCATCTCCTCGTTTGATGCCCAACTGAACTTCATTCCCCAGCAGGTATGCTTTTTTATCGGCGAGCGCTTTCTGGTGACCCTGCACCCCGGGGCGGCGATGAGTATCGAGCGGCTGCTCAAGGAGCAGGGCCGCGAGCTGCTGGCGTACTCCCCCGAACACGTCGCGCTGCGGGTCATGTACCTGTCGGCGGGGTTTTACATCGACAGCCTGCTGGAGTTCGAAGTCGCCCTCAGCGATCTGGAAGACGAGCTGCTTGAAAACGGCAATGATGTGCTGATGCGCCGGATTATCGCCTACCGCTCGCGGCTGGTGAAAATGCGCCGCATATTCAGCTATCACCGGGGTATTACCCAGGAGCTTACCGCCTACGACTATGCGCACCTGCCCCGCGACGAGAGCGAAACCCTGCACGCGATTACCGATGTGGAAGAGCGCTTCGAGCGGCTGTATACCCTTACGCAAATGTATTACGACATCTGCGGTGACCTGGTGGATGGCTATATTTCGATCTCTTCGCACCAGCTTAATATCACCATGCGCGTGCTTACGGTAATTACCGCGATTTTTGTGCCGCTGACGTTCATTGCCGGCATTTACGGCATGAATTTCGAGTACATGCCGGAGCTTGGCTATCGCTACGGCTATTTCTTCGTGTGGGGCGTGATGCTGGGTATCGGCGGTATGCTGATCTGGCTGTTCAAGCGCAAGCACTGGTTTTGACGCCAGACCGGCTCCCGACCCGGTTCGCTTGAGACAGGGCGAAAGTTTGTTAGGGTCATGCCATAACCCATACGACGTTTCATCGCTGGAAGGAGGCCGACAATGGCTGACGCAAAGATGAATGCCACACCGCCCGATACCATGGCCGCCATGCTGCTGACCGGGCATGGCGGCGTCGAGAAGCTTGAGTACCGCAAGGACGTGGCCACGCCCAAGCCCCGGGCGGGGGAGGTGCTGGTGCAGGTGACCGCCACGGCAAAAAACAATACCGATCGCAAGGCCCGCGAGGGGCTTTACCCCACCAAGAACAAGGGCGACGTGACCTCGTTTGCCATGGGCGGTGAGGCCACGCTGACGTTCCCACGCATTCAGGGCGCCGATGTGGCGGGCCGTGTCGTGGCGGTGGGCGAGGGCGTTGATGCTTCGAGGATCGGTGAGCGGGGGCTGCTGGATTTCAATCTGTATGCCGATGATCGCCGTGATATCAACCTGACCCCGGATTACTATGGCCACGGGGCCGATGGTGGCTATGCCGAGTACATCGCCGTACCGTCTGACCAGTTTCACCACGTGCCCAACCCGGCGCTGCACGATGCCGAGCTTGCCGCCATGGGGATGTGTTCCTACCAGACGGCCTACCACATGATGACATCCGCCGGGATCGGCGCCGGAGAGCGTGTGCTGGTCACCGGCGCAAGCGGCGGGGTGGGCACGGCACTGATCCAGTTGTGTCGCGTCGTGGGCGCTGTGCCCTACGCCGTGAGCCAGCCTGAGAAGGCCGATGCGCTACTGGCACTGGGCGCCGAGGCGGTGATCGACCGGGGTGATCTGCCGACCTTTGTGGATCGCGTATTGGCAACGACCAATGGCCAGCCGATCGACGCCGTGATGGATCTGGTCGGCGGCGACATGACCAACCTGTTTATCGATACCATGATCGTCGATATGCAGCACCGCAAGCGTTATCCGCGGCTTTCCATCGCTGGCGCCAGCGGCGGCAACGTGAGCGAAATCATGTGGACGAAGATTTATCTCTATCAGGTGCAGATCTTCGGCGTCTCCCACGGTACCCGGGAAGAGGCCGAGCAGCTCATCGCCTGGATTCGCAGCGACGAGCTTAAGCCGGTTCTGCACGCCGCGTTCAAGCTCTCGGAACTCCATGAAGCCGAGCGCTATTTCGTCAATCGCGGCAGCCACTATCTGGGCAAGATCGTGATCGTCCCGGATAGCCAATGGGACACCCATGGCGCGCCGTTTGCCCTTAACGCTTCCTGATCCCAAAGAGACTGGCGAATGAATACTCAGCACACCATCCAGCTAATGGATACCCATGCGGGCGGCGATGTCAGCCGGATCGTGACCGGTGGCATCGATCATCTTCCCGGGGACAGCGTCCGCGCGCAGATGGAGTACCTGCGCGACGACGCCGATGGCCTGCGTCGGCTGTTGCTCGAGGAACCCTACGGCATCCCCGAGATGTCCGTGGATCTCCTGGTGCCGCCCTGCGACCCGGAAGCCGTGGCCGGTTACATCATCATGGAGGTCATGGGCTACCCGATCTACTCGGGCTCGAACACGCTGTGCACCGCCACGGCGGTGCTGGAAAGCGGTATCGTGCCCAAGAAGGAGGGCATCCAGCGCTTCAAGCTGGAAGCCCCGGCGGGCCTTGTCCAGATCGAAGCCAGGGTGCATAACGGCGTGGTGGAGTCGGTGACCTGCGGCGGGCTGCCCAGCTACATCGACACCTACCGCGAGACCATCCAGGTGCCGGACATTGGCCCCGTGACCTATTCGGTCGCTTACAGTGGCGGCTTTTACGCGCTGGTGGATGCCGCCGAGCTGGGCTTCAAGCTGACCCTGGAAGAAGAGGCGGCGCTGGCGCTCTGTGCGCACAAGATTGTCGAAGCCATCAAGGCCGAGCGGGGCTTTTCCCACTACACATTGGGCGATGTGGGGCCGCTGCCATTCCTGCATTTCATGGGGCCTGAAGAACAGGTCGCTGAAGGTTATGTACGTTCTCGCTCAACGACCTACGTGCATCCCGGTGTTATTTGCCGCAGCACCACCGGTACGGGGACGTCCGCGCGGCTGGCGCTGATGCATTACGAAGGGCGGCTGAACCAGGGCGACAAGCTGGAAACCGTATCGCTGCGCGACACCGGCTTTATCGGCACCTTCATCGATACCCACCAGGAAGGCGCTTATCAGGTGGTGGAAAACACCATTACCGGGCGTAGCCACGTGCTGGCCCACTCGGATATCGTGATCAACTGCGATGAGCCCTTGGTGAACTGCGGCGAGCTACACCACATCCTGCTGGATCGTCATCACCCACCGCGCGCCGAGCTGCCCGACGATACGCTGTAGCCCTCGGCGTCGAGGCGCTTCCATACCGGCGCCTTTTCGGCCTCGGTCATCTGTCCCCAGCGGGCGATTTCATCCAGGGTGCGCCCGCAGCCTTCGCACAGCGACTGGTCGGGGACGACACGACAGATCTTGCGGCACGGCGACAGCGGGCGGAAAGAAGAAGGAGATGAAGTCACGGGTATCGTCAGCCTCATGGATGCAAGGGGGAAATCGCGAGCGCCTAGCCTAACATGACCCGCGACGACCTGGGTGTGGTAGCGTAAGGCTTTGTCCATGCGTTGATGAGGAAAGGCCATGCACTGTTTACTCGACAAGTCGCCGCTGGAGGCGGGCACCCTGTATCGGCTGTTATCCGGCACGATCTGTCCACGTCCGATTGCCTGGGTGGCCACCCAGGATCGCCAGGGCAACGCCAATCTCGCTCCGTTCTCGTTTTTCAACGTGGTCAGTGTCGATCCGCCGGTGCTGGGGTTTTCGCCCCTCCAGAACGGTCAGGGCCGCAGCAAGGACACCGTGCGTAACCTCGAGGAAAACCCCGAGTGCGTGGTGCACATCAGCAGCGAAGCCCTGGTCGATGCCCTCAACGCCACCAGTGCAAGCCTGTCTCCCGGCGAGGACGAATTCATGCTCGCCGGGCTCGAAAAAGCCGCCATGGCAGGAGTGTCTGTGCCGCGTATTGCCAGCGCGCCGGTGGCGTTCGGCTGTCGGCTGCGCGACATCATTCGCTTTGGCGATCAGCCCATGGCCGGCAATCTGGTACTCGCCAACGTGATATCCCTGCATCTTGATGACGCCATCTGGGACGGTCGCCACGTCAATCTGGAGGTGCTCAACCCGTTGGGGCGCCTGGCCGGCAGCGACTATCTGCGCACCACGGATCGCTTCGCCCTGCAGCGTCCCGGCTAATCGTTTTACCCGGCTCTCGGGCCGGGTTACGAAACTCGAAATAAAGCTTACTTTGTAATTAAGGATAATTGTCCTTTAGTCCTATAGTCTTCGGCCGATAGTACTGCTTGGTGCTTTTCACGCTGCGGGTGAAGCGTGGCTATAAATATCGCCGTGGTGCTTATTAGAAAAGTTTTAAACGAACCGCACGCAACAATAAAGCGGCAAACCGATTAGGGAAGGGACAATGCGACGATTCTTGATAGCATTACTGGCAAGTGTAGTGTCGATTCCGGCCGTTCATGCGGAACTGAAGTTTGCCATCGTGGCGCCGGACAGCGGCCCGGCAGCCTCACTCGGGCAGGGCATGCAGAAGGGCATTGAAACGTATTTTGCCGAGGTCAATGCTGAGGGCGGTGTCAATGGCGAGATGCTGTCCCTCGCCGCCTTTGACGATCGCTACGACCCCCTCACCGCCGCTCGCCACACCCGCGAGGTGGTGGAAGACGACGATATCCTGGCGGCCATCGGCAATGTGGGCACGCCCACCGCCACCGTCACCATACCGATTTACAACGAAGCCAAAACGCTGCTGTTCGGCGCCTTTACCGGCGCAGGCGTGCTGCGTCAATCGCCCCCCGACCGTTATGTCATCAACTACCGCGCCAGCTACGTTCAGGAAACCGCGGCGATGGTGGACGGCCTGATGGACGCGGGTATCGAGCCGGAGGAAATTGCCTTCTTCACCCAGAACGACAGCTTCGGCGACGCCGGCTACAACGGGGCGAAGCAAGCGCTTGAAGCACAGGGCTTTACCGGCACTCAAAACCTCGCTCACGGGCGTTTTTCGCGCGGGACACGCAACGTCCATCAGGGATTGGCCACCATCCTCCAGGCGGCTGAAACGCCCAAGGCGGTGATTATCGTCGGCACCTATGGCCCGGCGGCTGACTTTATCCGCGAAGCGCGCAAGGACATGCCCGATGCGGTGTTCCTCAACGTGTCCTTCGTGGGCAGCCAGGCGCTGTTGAATGAGCTGGGTGATCAAGCAGAGGGCGTGATCGTGACCCAGGTGGTGCCGCCACTGGACGCCGACCTGCCCGCCGTTGACGCCTACCGCCAGGCGCTTCAGGAATATGGCGACGGCAGTGAGCCTGACTTTGTTTCGTTGGAAGGTTATCTGGCCGCCAAGTTGTTTGTGGAAGGCGTGAAAGCCGCCGGCGACTCACCGGATCGCGAAGCCATTGTCGACGGGCTGCTGGGGCTGGGAGACGTGGATATCGGTCTTGAAGAACCTCTTCACCTGGCGCGCGACGATCACCAGGCAAGCGACAGCGTCTGGCCGACCATCGTTGTCGACGGCCAGTTCGAACGCGTCGAGTGGTCAACGCTGCTGCGCTAAGGCATTTAGCCGCAGCTTGATGCGCCATTTTCCCTGAGACAAGCGAAATCAGCCAATGAAAAAAACACTCAGCTTACGTGCCATGTTGATCGGCCTGTTCCTGGCCGCCGTGATCGGCGCCGTGGTGCTGGCGGTGACGGGTTGGACAACCAATCAGCGATTGATCGATTCCCAACGCTACATCACCGGTGAGGTGATGCCGCTGCAGAACGCCAGCCGGCAAATGGTCTCGACCATGGGCGCCTTTGGACGACGCCACGCCGAGCTGCTGGCCGCCGAGAGCGCCGCCGATCTTGAAGAGATCCCCACCCGGGCAACCCTCGATCAGCGCTTCCGCCAGGCGCGCGATCAGCTCGCGGTCGACGATGCCGAAACCCGATCCAGCCAGCTGACCACGCTGGATGAACACTACCAAAGCCTGCTGGACAGCGACGCGTCGCTGGAAAGTGTCCGTCAGGAAGAACTGGCGCTGCAGGCGAGCATGAACGAACAGCTGGCCGAGATGCAGGCGCTGATCGGCGAGGTCATGAGCAGCGCCGGCGATATCGCCGGGCGGACCGCGCTCGCCCAGGTGCGCGATCAGCGCGCGCTCGAAGATCGCTTGAACGCCTGGCGCAGCGACGGCATGACCACCTTGCCCACCGGGCTGCTGGATAACCTGTTCAGCAATGAAGCGGACGTGACCCGGCTGAGCAGCGAGGTGCGCATCGCCGTCGCCATGCTGGCCGACCTCGGGCGTCGCCTGATGCAGGTAGAGAGCAAAGACGAACTGGTCAACCTGCGCCATAACCAGATCGGCCAGCAGATTGGCCTGGCGCGGCAGTCGCTGGCGGGCATCATGCGCTCCCCCGGTGTTGATACCGAACAGGCGGCGCTGGTCAATGAGCTGGACGCTATCATCGTCGAACTGGAAAGCCTGATGCTCAGCGATGACCGCTCCGTCTACGCGCTGCGTCAGCAGCAGTTGGAGCGCCAGGAGCAGGCTCAGGCGGAGCTGAATAACGTCAGCCAGGCCATGGCGCAGATGGGCGACGCCCTTACCGATGTGGAGGCCTATGCAGTGGCGCAAGCCGATACCGCCGCCGAGCAGGCCGAAACCCTGGCCAACGCCGGGCGAACCCTGCTGATCGTGGTAACCCTGGTGGTGATTGCGCTGCTGGCAATCTTCGGCTGGCGCACCATGGTACGCGTGCTGGGCCCGCTGCTGACGATGCGCCAACAGATGGAAAGCATCAGCGGTGCGGCCGGTGAAAATGCTGATCTGTCGATGCGCCTGGATCTGCAGCGCAATGATGAAGTTGGTCAGACCGCCCAGGCGTTCAACCGCATGATGGACACCTTCGAAGGCATGGTGTCGCAGATTCGTGAAAGCGCCGAGGCGATTGCCGCCAGCAGCCGACAGATTGCCTCCGGGAATGAAAACCTCTCCCAGCGTACCGATCAGCAGGCCGCTTCACTGGCGGAAACCGCGTCGAGCCTTGAGCAGATCACCGCGACGGTCAAGCAGACCGCCGACTACGCCGACCACGCCAAGGGCGCAAGCAGCAGCGTCGACCAGCGTGCCCGCTCCGCCGGGGATGTGGCTCAGCGCACCACTCAGGCCATGGGCGATATTCGCGAGGCCAGCGAAAAGATCACCAGCATCATCAAGGCCATCGACGACATCGCCTTCCAGACCAATCTGCTGGCGCTCAACGCCTCGGTAGAGGCCGCGCGAGCCGGTGAGCAGGGGCGTGGGTTTGCCGTGGTCGCCCAGGAAGTCCGCAAGCTGGCCGGTAGAAGTGCGGAAGAAGCCGCGCAGATCCGCCATCTGGTCGACGACAGCGTCGCCAAGGTGAGCGAGGGCGAGCACCTGGTGAATGCCTCGAGCTCGCATCTACAGGAGATCGTCGACAGCCTGAGCGAAGTCACACGCTACGTGACGGAAATTGCCCAGGCGACCCACGAGCAGTCCTCCGGAATCGAGCAGATCAACCAGGCGATTGCCCAGCTGGATCAGGTGACGCACCAGAACGCCCACCTGGTTCAGGAAGCCTCCACCGAGAGCCAGACCCTCGACGAGCGGGCCAGCGACATGAACCTGCTGGTTAGCCGTTTCAAGGTCGGCGATGGCGCCGGGCAGCGCCATCTATCGCTGCCGGAACAGAAACCCGCTCCCCGCCTCAAGTAGTCTGTTGACACACCCGCCGCCCTCACGCAAGGCATGGCGGCGGGTGTAGTAACGGCCTACTACCCGTCTTTTATGGGCGCTTGCTAAGCTCATCTCACACGCGCTCCGCGTGGAACGCCATCGTTGTGGATAACAAGGAGACTTGAGATGAGCAGCAAGCGCATTCTGATGATTACCGGCGACTTCACCGAAGATTACGAAACCATGGTGCCGTTTCAGGCGCTGATGGCGGTGGGTCACCAAGTGGACGCGGTATGCCCCGACAAGCGAGCGGGGGACAGCGTGGCCACCGCCATTCACGATTTCGAAGGCGACCAGACCTACACCGAGAAACCCGGCCACCGGTTTGCCCTCAACGCGACCTTCGCCGATATCGACCCGGCGGACTACGATGCGCTGGTGGTGCCCGGCGGGCGTGCGCCGGAATATCTTCGCTTAAACAAAGCAGTGCTCACCATGGTGCAGCACTTCTTCGCGGCCGATAAGCCGGTGGCGGCGATCTGTCACGGCGCGCAGCTGTTAGCCGCTGCCAAGGTGCTGGAAGGCCGGCAGTGCTCGGCTTACCCCGCCTGCCAGCCCGAGGTCGAGCTTGCCGGCGGCCGCTTTGCCAACCTGGACGTGACCGATGCAGTGACCGACGGCAACCTGGTGACCGCACCGGCGTGGCCCGCGCATCCGGCCTGGCTTGCCCAGTTCATGGCGGTGCTGGATCGCTAGGCGCAGGGATGATGTCCCCTGCGCCGCGCCGATAACTGGGCGCGGGGCGATTTGGCCGCTATGCTGATGGCATGGCGGCCAATCTTTCAATGAGGCGTGTGATGTGCAAACTGTTTATTGATGCCGACCCCGCACTGTGGCAAAGCGCGACTCACTCGCTGCGCATTGATGGCATGGTGACCAGCGTGCGGCTGGAAAACTACTTCTGGCAGATTCTTGAGGAAATCGCCCGGCGCGACGGCATGAATACCGCGCAAATGATCACCCGGCTCTACCACGAGTCGATTGCCGCCGGGCACGACCTGGGCAACTTCACCTCATTTCTGCGCGTCTGCGCGCTGCGCTATCAAGCCCTCCAGCTAAGCGGTGATATACCCACGAGCCTCGAGGTGGCGATCGGGTCGCTGGACGGCGAATCGCTGGTGGGCCAGCAGGGCGCGACTCGCGCCAATCAGGTGCATTGAACGGCTATTCGAGCCGTTCCTCAAGTCCGTCAAGAAAGTCCTCGATACGGCGCGCGTTGGTGCCGACGTCGCTGGCACCCAACCGCGACGCCGAACGCATGTCCACCCTGACGCCGTCTTCCGCGTCGCTCAGGCGGATCACCACGTCATCCTTGAAGCCGAACCAGCGGGTCTCGGCAGTAGCCTCGAGGGTGCGGTCGCTCACCGCCGCTATCTGCCAGCCGGCCGACTCGACCTCTGACTGGACGGCGCTGAGCACCCGCGATAGCGGTGCCGCCACCACCAGCGGTTGTACCTCGGGGTAGGCGTCCTGCTGTTTCCGCGCGGTTTCCCCGCCGGGGTAGTCAACGCCGTTGGGCGCTGATGCCCGGACGTCGCGCAGCGCGTCAAAGGTCGGCGGGTTTTGGGTATCGGTGGTGATGTCGTGGATCACCGGAGCCTGCTGGGCCCGCTGCCACTGCTGCCAGGGCATATACAGCAGTGCGGCGGTGCCCACGAGCACGCTCACCGCAACGATCCCCGCGCCGGGACGACGCGTGATGGTGCTGAGTACCAGCACAACCACGCCAAGCGTAGCGGCCGCGACGGCGAGGTAGGCGCCATAGCGCAGCAGGCTGAAGGCGCCGCCCAGGCCAAGCAGTTCAGTGCGATAGGCCGGGCCCGCTCCGCCCATCAGGAGCAAGGCCGCCAGCAGCGCCAGAGCGCTCAGCCACGCCAGAATCTTGGGCCAGCGGCCGCCTTTGGGTTGCCGAGGGCTAGGTGGTTTTGTCATGCTTTTCTCCTGACGAATAACGCGTTAATCCACTCATAGGTCTTCAGCATAACCAGCCCTGCCAGGGTATGCCTGTTTTCCTGCAACGAGAACGCCGATCACGATGACCCCTACTGACACTGCCCCCGCGCTTTCCGACCAGGTGCGCGCGCTGCTGACCGACAAGCCCAGTGGCGAATTACCCATGACCTACCAGCAGGTGGCGAGGGCGCTGGGACTCGAACCACCGCGCACCATTCAGCGTGTGGCCCAGGCGATCGAGCAACTGATGGACGAGGATGTCGCCGCCGGGCGGCCGATGATCGCGGCCCTGGTGGTCAGCCGCCGTAACGACCTGCCCGCCGAGGGCTTCTTTGAACACGCAGTGGCGCTGGGTCGATTTCCCGCCGACCCGGAACAGTACGAAGCGCTGTACACCACCGAACGGGAGCGGGCGCTCAGGTTCAGAGGCCCGTCGCGCTGACGTCACTTCTGGCGCAGCGGGGTGAGCAGATCGCTCAGGCCGTTGTGGTCGATTTCATGCATCAGGTGGAGCAGCTGGCCGATTTCCCCGGCAGGGAACCCCTCCCGGGCAAACCAGTTAAGGTACGGCCCAGGCAGGTCGGCGATAAGCCGGCCTTCATACTTGCCGAAGGGCATGGTGCGGGTCACCAGCTTTTCAAGGTCTTGCGGGTTCACGTGGGCGATCCTTTCGTGTGCATTCATGCACCTTTTATAGCGTCAAGACGCTATCATCAAGCCATCGCTTTCAGATAACGCGATTCATCAGACCAACGCCACAGGAGACAACCATGAGCCTATCCCCTTTTCATCTGGCAATCCCCGTCTATGACCTGAGTGCGGCGCGGGCCTTCTACAACGATGTATTTGGCCTGAGTGAAGGGCGCTCCAGCGACCACTGGGTGGACTTCGACTTTTTCGGACACCAGCTGGTCATTCACGAACACCCCAAAACCCCTGGGCAGGAAGCCGTCCACACCAACCCGGTCGACGGGCACGACGTGCCGGTGCCGCATTTTGGCGTGGTGCTGGGCTGGGAGGAGTGGGAAGCGCTGGCCGAGCGCTTGAAGGCCCGCGCTACCCCGTTCGTGATCGAGCCCTACGTGCGCTTCAAGGGCGAAGTGGGCGAGCAGGCCACCATGTTCCTGCTCGACCCCTGCGGCAACGCGCTGGAATTCAAGGCCTTCAAGGACATGAGCCAGCTATTTGCCAAGTAACGGCACCGCTCAGCGGCGCAGGGCGTGTTCCTGGCGACGATGCTGCAACGGCGCGTCGCCGAAATAGCGCTTATAGTCACGGCTGAACTGCGACACGCTGCGGTAGCCTACTGTTTGGGCCGCCTGGCTGACGTTGTGATCATCCTGAAGCAGCAGCTGCTGGGCCTTGATCAGGCGCAGCTGCTTGATGTACTGCGCCGGCGAGGCGCGAGTAATCTGCTTGAAGTGCTGGTGAAACGTCGAAGGGCTCATGCTGGCCTGTCGCGCCAGCTGCTCGACGCTGTAGTCGTCCGCAAAGTCGCGGTGCAGCGACGACAGCACCTGAACGATGCGGGCGTAGTGACCCTGCCCACGTACCAGTGCCCTCAGCGCCGGCCCCTGCTCGCCCTTCAATGCCTCAAACACTACATCGCGTATCCGCGCCCTGCCCATGGTGGTGCACTCGGCCGGCGAATGCAGGGCGCGCGCCAGGCGCAGTACCGCCGCCTGCATGCCCGGATCCATGGCGACCGACGCCATCGGCAGCGTTGCCTGTTGCTGATCGGGTGGCTCGCCCATGGTGGTCACCATTTCGCTGAGCAGCGCAGGTTCCAGCTGGATCGACACGCCCAGCAGAGGCGCCTCGGGAGAGCCGTAGGTTTCGCACTCAAACGGCAGCGGCAAGGTTTGTACCAGGTACTGGCCAGGATCGTAGTGAATTTCCCTATCGCCCAGATAGCCGATCTTCCGCCCCTGGGCGATGAAAATCAGGCTAGGCTGATAAAGCAGCGGCGTCCGAGGCTGGTGGCGATCCAGGCTCAGCAACGATACGCCGCTAAGTGCGCTAGCCGTCATGCCCTGCTGGGTGATCAGTGGTGTAATGCATTCCGCCAGTTCGCCAGCGGTATCCGCCGCATGGGGTATCGGGTTGGAAACGTCATTCAGCATGCCCACCTCATGGTCGTGTTTCCCTTAAATAAGACGATTATGGCATTTATCTTCGATTGTCTTGTTATTTTATACCGGTGATATGGAGAATTGAGCAAAAGTTTCGTAGCTTCGTTCATCGCTAACTCGCCCCATCGGGTCGATAATGGGTAGCCATCCCCGTCGTTGAGGGGGATCACAGGAATAAAGGAGCTTCATTCGATGAGCCAAGCAAAAGCCTATGCGGCTTTTTCCGCCGAAAAACCCCTAGCCCCGTTTACCTTTGACCGTCGCGAGCCCCGCCCGGACGATGTCGCCATCGACATCATGTACTGCGGCGTTTGCCACAGTGACCTGCACTTTGCGCGCAATGACTGGGGCATGACCCAGTACCCCATTGTGCCCGGTCACGAAATCGTCGGCCGCGTGACGTCTGTAGGCGACAAGGTCACCCGCTTCAAGGAAGGTGACATCGTCGGCGTTGGCTGCATGGTCGATTCCTGCCGCACCTGCTCGGCCTGCCAGGAAGGCGTCGAGCAGTACTGCCTGAATGGGTTCACCATGACCTATGGCAGCGAAGACCGTCAGGACGCCACCATGACCCAGGGCGGTTACTCCAGCAAGATTGTGGTAAGCGACCACTTCGTACTGAAAATGCCCGATGGCATTGACCTGGCGTCCGCCGCCCCGATCCTGTGCGCCGGTATCACCACCTACTCACCGCTCAAGCATCACGGCGTGGGCAAGGGCCACAAGGTTGGCGTGATCGGCATGGGTGGTCTGGGTCATATGGGCGTCAAGCTGGCCAAGGCGCTGGGCGCTGAAGTCACCGTGTTTACCCGCTCGGATGCCAAGGTCGAAGAAGCCAAGCGTAACGGCGCCGACCACGTCGTGGTGTCCAGCGACCAGGCGCAGATGGACGCCGTGGCGGAAACCTTCGACTTCATGCTCGATACCGTGCCGGTTCAGCACGACCTCAACCCCTACCTGGCGTCTCTGAAGTATGACGGCACGCACATCCTGGTGGGGCTGCTGGAGCCGATCGAACCGGCTATCGAAGGTTTCAACCTGATATTCAAGCGCCGCGTGGTCGCCGGCTCGCTGATCGGCGGCATCGCCGAAACCGAAGAGGTGCTCCAGCTGTGCGCTGACCAGGGCATTACCTGCGATGTTGAAATGCTGGATATCCACAACATCAACGAAGGCTTCGAGCGCATGGAAAAAGGCGACGTGCGCTATCGTTTCGTGATCGACATGGCCACCCTGTAACGCCTGAATGCACGTCTTTTAACTAGCTTACCTTGACGCCCGTTGGCGAGTGACCCTTCGCCAACGGGCGTTTTTTATAAATTCTACTTTATTTTGTCCGACAGTAGCCGATAATCGTTGATACTCTCATTTAAAAAAGCAAAGGGATCAACGGGATGAAGCACCTTTCGATCAAGTGGAGTCTGACCGCCGCGCTGGTGATATTGCTGTTAATGATTGGCTTGATCAGCGGGCTGGGGTTCTATTCGAGCACCACCAGCGAAAAGGCCCTGCACGAACTGGCGATCAACAACGGAGAGTTGGCCAACGCTGCCAACCGCACCCAGGTCAACGCGCTGCGCGCGCAAACCTTCCTGGATCGCTACGCCAGCTTCAGCATGCAGGGCAATCCGGACAAAGGCCAGGAGAGTCAGGCCATGGCCCAGGCTGCGGTTGAGGCCGCAGAGCAGCGCTTTGATCAGTTCCGCCAGGTGGAGCTGGATGACAATGACCCGCGCGCCGAGTACGTCAATGCCATGGTGGAGGCCTATGACGCCTTCGTGACCGAAGGCATCGTGCCCTTGCTTGACGCGGCGCCGTTTCAAATCCAACGCAACCAGGCATCGCTGAGCGAGCTGGGTAACGATTTTGACGCCGCCATGGAAGCGTTTACGGGCTACGCCAACCAGCGCAGCGATGCCATGCTGGCGGATGTCGCCTCGCTGAATCGCACCGTCGCCATCATCGCCATCGCGCTGCTGGTCATGGCCGTGCTGGCAACGCTGATCATGCGCATGGTGATTGTCCGCGTGCTGGTGAAGCCGCTTCGCGAGGCGATCCACCACTTTGAGCGCATCGCCAGCGGTGACCTGACCGCCGAGATTGAAGACCGGGGACGCAACGAGGTGGGCCAGCTCTATAAAGGGCTGGCCTTCATGCAGACCAAGTTGAAAAGCCTGGTGGTCTCGCTGCGGGAAAGTAGCGACAGCGTGTTCAGCGGCGCCGGCGATATCTCGGCGGGCAGCCAGGATCTTTCTGCCCGCACGGAAGAGCAGGCCGCCGCGCTGCAGCAGACGGCCTCCAGCATGGAGCAGATGGCCACGACAGTGAGCCGTAACACCGACACTGCCCAGCAGGCGGATCAGCTGTCGGTGGCGGCCTCGCAATCGGCGGAAGCCGGCGGCCAGGAAGTTGCCCACACGGTTCAGCTGGTGCGTGACATTGCCTCGAGCGCGGAACGCGTCAACGATATCATCGGTGTCATCGACTCGATTGCTTTTCAAACCAATATCCTTGCCCTGAACGCCTCGGTGGAAGCGGCGAGGGCCGGCGAGCAGGGGCGTGGGTTCGCCGTTGTTGCCAGCGAAGTGCGCCAGCTGGCCAGCCGCAGCGCCGACTCGGCCAAGGAAATTCGCCAGCTGATCGAGGCCACCACGGGTCAGATCAATCAGGGGGCGGAACAGGCAGAACGCAGCGGTGAGACCATCAACGATGCGGTCGACTCCATTCGCCAGGTCACTAACCTGGTCAGCGAAATCTCCACCGCCACCCGCGAGCAGAACAGCGGCATCGAGCAGATCAACGCCGCGCTCACCGAGATGGATTCCGTAACCCAGCAGAATGCTGCACTGGTGCAGCAGACCAATGCCGCCGCCGCCTCGCTGGAAGGCCAGGCACAGCAGCTGGCCGCGCTGATGGCGACCTTCCGGCTGGAGCAGGGAGATGCCGTTCAGCCAAGCGAGGGAACCCAGCCGCCAGCAGCTACGCCTGCCAACCGCCCCCTGACGTCACCCGGCAAGGAAACCCCTCGCCGCAAACAGCCGACACCGGCTCATCACGACAATGACGAGTGGGACGAGTTCTAGGAGGGTGACAAAGGCCCCGCTACGTATGTGGCGGGGCCTTGTTGGGGCTCACAGGTGGGCGCATACCCGCAGGCGGACGTAGTCGGCGGTCCAGTTGCCCTGGGAATCGCGCAGGCTGTGGGCCAGAAGCAGCAGAGTGTTGTCGACCACCGAGTCACGCAGGTCGTCATCCAGCCCGTGTAAAAACGGGGTGGCAAAGGTATCCAACCAGCCGCTCATGCCGGTGGGAAGTGACGTGGGGCGGGGGATAAGCTCGATCGAATCGACCTTGAAGCCGACGGTCTCCAGCAGGTGGCGATAGTCACTGGCCGTCGGGAAGTACCACGGATGGCGGCCGCGAGCGCTGATGCCGCGAAACTGCAGCGCGCCGATCAGTGCGGTACAGATCGCCGCCACGTTACCGTGTCCGCCAAATTCGGCCACAAAGCGGCCGCCCGGTTTAAGCGACCGCTTGATGCTGGCGAGCACCGCCTGCGGGTCGAGCAACCAATGCAGCGTGGCGTTGCTGAACACGGCATCGAATTCCTGGTCGTAAGGCATCTGATACGCATCCACCATGCGCGCATCGAGACCGCGCTCCTTGGCCGCGTCGACCATCTCCTGGGACGCATCGATACCCACCACGTCAGCGCCGCGTTTGGCGATACGCTCGGTCAACAAGCCATCACCGCACCCCAGATCCAGAATCCGCTCACCCGCCTTGGGGGCGAGCAGTGCAAGGATCTCGTTACCCATTTCGGGTATAAAGCTCGCATGTCGGGCATATCCCTCGGGGTTCCAGGATTGCCGCGTCGATTGGCGTGATGAATCCGTCATAAATGCTTCCTAGCGTGGTGTGCCGTTCAAAACCCTTGGCTAAGTATAGCGTGACATGCGCTCCACTGCGTTATGCGACAGTCCTTTTACTGCAACCCGGGCGTTGGTTTTTGTATCCGCAGCGGGCATTTAATAAGGGAGGCAGCACGAGGGTATCGCTACCTAAATCCCTGAGTTGCCACTACGCTGGTAGCTGATTGTTTTCCTGATTTTGTAACCTTGGCAAAGGACGCACGACCATGGGTGAGGATGTAAAGCACGCGGATGACGATTTTGAAGGCGGGCTGGACGCCGAATCCGCCGGCGAGCAGGAATCGGCGGACGCCCAGCGCCATCCGCAGCGGGTCGAGCAAAATGAGGCCCGCGAGCTGCCTTCCCAGGCCGCTGCGGTTCACCAGCGACTGCGTATGGACGGCCAAAAAGAACTGGCGCGTGGCTCCATGGCGCTGCTGCTTTCGGCGGTGGCCGCCGGGATCTCGATGAGCTTTTCCATGGTGGCGCGGGGCGTGATGCATGCCAGGCTACCGGATAGCGATGTCGGCTTTCTGGTGGAATGCCTGGGTTACACCATCGGCTTTATTGCCGTGATCCTGGCCCGCCAGCAGCTGTTTACGGAAAATACCGTGACGGCGGTATTGCCCATTATGAGCAACCCGACACGGAAAAATTTTGCTTTCCTGGGGCGTCTCTGGAGTGTGGTGCTCGTCGGTAACTTATTGGGCGCGGCACTTTCTGCTGCCACGTTTCTGTATATGCCAATGTTTGACGCGGCCACTCATGAGTCGTTTACCGCGATTGGCGAGCACATGATGGAAAACTCGCCCTACGAGATGTTTGCCAAGGCCATTCTCGCCGGCTGGATGATTGCCACGCTGGTGTGGCTGATTCCCGCGGCCGGGCAAGCCAAGGTGTGGGTCATCATCATTATTACTTACGTCATGGCGATCGGCGAGTTTACCCACATCGTGGTGGGTGCGAGCGAAGGCTTTTACCTGTTGCTGATCGGTAATATCAGTTGGAGCGAGCTGGTGTTCCAGTTTGGCCTGCCCACGCTGGCGGGTAACGTGATCGGGGGTACCTTTATTTTTGCGTTGATCAGCCACGCACAAATTCGCGGCGACAAGGATCTTTCCGTGAAGGCCAAGCCGGACGACGCCAACGGTGGATCACGCGATTAGCGTTGACAGCCTGCCCGCGGGGATCAACGTCGCCGGTATGCCCAAACGCTAGTTGGGGGGCAGCAGGCATGCTCAGGTGAATTGGCTATACTCGGTTGTGAAGAACCCGCATAACAACAACGTGGCTCAGGAGGATCCAATGACCCTACAGCGTGCCTACTGCCTGCTGGCAGCCTTATATAGCCTGTTATTGGTAATCGGCATTATTGCCATATTGATGGGTGGCGGTACGCTGCTCGCGGCGGTGTATCTGGTCGTTGGTTTTTTTGCCGTGCTGGGGCTTTGGGGGATAAGCCTTCAGCGCAGCGTGATGAACCCGCGTATGTGGCGACCGCTGGCGGTTGCACTGGCCGTGGGTGCGGTCGTGCAATTTGTGGTGATGCTGCAAATGTCGGTGTCAGGTGTGACCCTGACATGGGTATTGACCAGCAGCATCTTTGCCATTTTGCTGGCGATTATGCTCTATCATTACGGTAACCGCGACCAGCCGCTGTGGGCCACGGAAGACGAGAGAAGTGATGCAAACCGATTGCGGGTCATGCTCCAGCAGCAAACAGCGCTTACTGCCGTTCACCGCGAAGGCGAGCGTGAAAACCATGCCAACGTGTTCAAGGTAGGTAACGAGTACGAGGCCAATATCACCCGCCACTCGCCGGAAGGTCAGGAAGCTTTCAGCGAACGTTTCCGTCATCCCGAGTCGTTGGTGTTCTTCCTGGAAAAATTTGCCAGTATATCGATCAACGATTTTCAAAAGCCCACCGCTAACTGATCGCCTCGCGATCTTCCTCGAGCACTTCATCGATCCAGGCCAGCCAGGTCTGGGTCAAGCGTTTGCCCAGGCGCAACGTGTGCCACGGGGCGCGCTCGTGCGGGAGAAGTGAGTCGGGAGAGGAAAACCACGCCGACTCAATAGCCTGGTAACTATCCATCCGTTCCTCCAAGGTGTTGCGCAGCGAAGCCAGTTCCGCATGACGGGCGTCGGCCGGCCAGCGTTCCCAGACAAAGAATTTGGCAAACAACGGTGTCCGCACGGGTTGGGCCCCCAGTGGGCTGGCCAGCCACGATTCCAGAAATGCAATTCCTTCCGAGGTAATGTGGTAAACCTTGCGATCCGGCTTGTCGTATTGGGCCACTGTCTGACAGCTCAACAGTCGCTCTCGATGCATTTTGTCCAGCTCACGGTAAATCTGCTGGTGGCTGGCCTGCCAGACATGAGCGAGTCCTGTCCTGAAACGCTGTAGAACGTCGTACCCAGTACCCGGTTCGCGTTGCAGTGTGATAAGCAGTACGGCTCTTAATGACATGGATAGCCTCGTTTCATTTGTGCATATTGTTGCATAGTAAGCGGGTCGGTACTATGCTCCTTGATATGCAACAAGTTGCATTTAATATCAGGGCGTTCAGGATCAGAGTCGCGAGAGGAATATGGTGTTAATGTTACATCTGTGGGCATCGTTTACCGGACTTGGTGTAGGCGCAATCGTATTGCTGAGGCATAAAGGCGACTGGCTACACAAAACCTTGGGCATAGCGTGGGTATCGGCAATGGTGGCATCGGCGCTCAGCTCCTTTTGGCTGGGGGGTGGGGTGTTTCCCATGATCGGTCATTGGGGCCCTATCCACCTGTTATCGTTGTGGATGCTGGTAGCCATATCGCTAGCGCTTCTGGCGATCCTGCAGGGCCGTGTCCGAGATCACAAACGATGGATGCTTGGCGCTTATGTCGGCTTGTTAGGCGCCTTTATCGGCACATTGATGCCTGGGCGGTGGGTCTCGGCTCAGTTGGGCATCTGGTGACAAGGAGTAGTGAATGTTTCTAGGATTGAGTGCCTTTCCGCTCACCCCCATGAACGAGCACAAGCCCAACGAACACGCGTTTCGCTAGAAAAAACACCCGGCCGTGGCCGGGTGTGATAGTGCTTGAAACGGTGGTTACTCGACGAGTTCGAGCAGGCGGTCAGGATAGTTGGTGAACAGACCGTTGACGCCCATGTCCATCAGACGCTCCATTTCCTCGGTTTCGTTGATGGTATAGACGTGCACCGGCAGGTCGTTTTCTTGGGCTTGCTGGACAAAGTCGGCGTCAATCACTTGCCGACCGTCGTAAAGGTAGTTGGTGCCAATGCCCACGGCGTAGTCGGCAACTGCCTGGAAGTCTTCATCGGTAATCTCGGCGGGGCCCGGCGTTACGCCTGTCCACTCCACCAGTGTCGAATCGTCTTCTTCGCTGGGGTAGTACCACACCAGCTGGATCAGCGGTACGTCGTCGTTAAGTTCCTGCACTTTCAACAGACTGTCCTGCTCGAAGGACTGCACCAGGACGCGACCGTTCTCGATCATGTCGTGCTCTTCGAGCTTTTCAACGAGGGCTTCTTCCAGGCCCGGGTTCAGCTGGGGCGACTTGGTTTCGATGTAGTAGCGGGCATCGTGACCAAAGTGTTCGAACAGCTCGTCCAGGGTGAGCATCTGCGCGCCGGCAAAGTCATCGCTGGCACTATCGGGGTTTGCCTCGTTGAACCAGGTGCCGGTATCCAGCGCCTTCAGCTCTTCCAGGGTGTAGTCGTTGATCGCGCCTTCGCCGTCGCTGGTGCGGTCGATGGTGTCATCATGAAACACCACCACTTCACCATCGGACGATAGCTGGGCGTCCAGCTCCAGGTAATCGACCCCCCATTCATGGGCCAGCTCGTAGGCCGCCATGGTGCTCTCCGGCGCGTGGCCGCTGGCGCCCCGGTGGGCGATGACTTGAAACGATTGCAGATCTTTTAGCTGCTGCTCCAGCGGCGAGGTATCCGCCAAGGCGGCGGTCGTGGCAGCACCAGCGAAAAGACCCAATGACATGGCGACAATCAGAGGACGACGTTGCATAGGAATTCCTTAAATTGAATGTTCGATCAATAACCCTACACGGATTCGCGGATGAAAGCCAAACGGCGAGTCATCGGAATGAGCGTCATGATGATGCCGCTGTGTCATTGGGTTGCTGCGCATCGTTCGCTAGAAGTAACGGGAAAACCCAAGGCTCGCCTCGGTAGCCGATTGGTCTCGCTGCAGTTCAAACCGGATATCCCACGCGGTGGATAGTGCCACCCGATGCTGTAGTTGCCACGCCGTCCGCTGGCGGTCGTCGTAACCAACGTTTCGTCGATGGGTCAGCTGCAAATGGGTGCGCTGGCGTGGCGACCAGCTACTGACCATGCCCGCCTTCAGCATGGGTACCGCGACCCCTTCGTAATGCCGTTGGGTGCGCAGCTGGGCACCCGCCAGGACGTACGGCAGGTGAGAACCTAGCGACCATGACTTCCCCCCCAGCACATCGGCCACGCCATCGAAGCAGCGTCGGCAGCTCAAGCGGTTCCGCTGGATCCCCGCCGATATCTGCCAGGCGGTTTGTGGCAGGGTAGGCAATGTAATGGCGTTGGTGTGCAGGTTGGTAATGTTAAAAAGGTCGAAACGCTGTAATGATACGCCTTGTTCGTCGGCGTTGATTTCGACGTTGGCAATTTCAACCGCCGAATGGGGCATGCGCGCCCGATTGGTATCCAGTAGATCGTACTGAAGTGGTCGAAATCTAAGGCGAAACGCATTGCCCGAGTGACTGTTATGGACACCGCTGACATTCACCAAGGCAGGTGGCGTCACTTCATGTATGGCAGGTGGTTTGGGGTGGTTCGTCTGCGTATCCCCTTTGGGGAGGCGCAATCGCGCCTGCAGCAGTTGCCGCTCGATTTCCGGTAGCTGCTCGGTATCGCCGGTTTGGCGCAGAAAAGAGGCGTGGCTGAGCAGCGTATCCAGAACGTCGCTTCGTTGAGCAGCAGGCAGCTGGGTAAAGTCGGCCGCCAGCATCTGCAGGTTATCTTCCTCGGGCCATACGGCATTCGCTGCCTCTTGTTGACGCGCGCTTAGTGCCGTGAACTGGCGTTGGGTCGTGAGCCGTCGCGATGGGATGTGGCGCGTGTCGGCGAGCAAAGGCTGGCCGTGATGTTCTGCGCGACTCAAGGTTCTTAACAGGTCTTCAGGGGCCACCCATGGAGAAATACCCGGCGTCAGATCCTCATCGATAACCAGCTCAAGTGTGCGGGCAATGCGTGACGCGCAGTTCTGGGATAAAAACAGATACTCGTAATCTTGACCTACAATTTCAAAAAGGTGCGCTGTTAAAAGCGACGCTTCCTGATCCGTCAGGCGTAACTGGTAATGCCATAAATCACGCATTTCCCGTTCGGAATAAAGCGTGGCATTGCGATAGAAGGACGCATTGGAAAATGTCGCGTTGTAGCCGCCAAAAAGGCCCTTGGCCATGTAGGTCAGCATGCTGTCATCGCTTGGCACATCCGCGCCGAAGTTCAGGCTGGTATCCAGCAGGTGTTGGGGATTCGACGACGCGCCAACGCTTTGTCCGGAAGCCGAGTGAAGCATGATGTGACCAAAAAACGAGGCGGGATTGCCGAGATAGCCCGTCGCAAACATCAGGCCCAGACCGGCGCCCTGATGCGTTGATTGCCATTCGTTGAATTCAGGGCAGTCAGCACCTGGCCACTGCTCACCTGTTTTTTCTGAGAGCCACATGGCCCGCGCAGGAAATTGGCAGCGGGCATGTGTTCCCGGCGCGCGGGAAGGCGCGCGCAAGGCGGCAAGCGTTGCCTCCAGTTCGGCACGAGGGTCGTAGCGGCCATTTTCAGAGAGGAAAAAGGCATCATCGATCACGGCGCTGCGCGGCGGAGAAAAAGGCGTCTGGCGGTCGAAATGCAGCAGCGAACGCCATTGGGGGTGTTGCGAAAGGGTCGTTTCTTCTGCGTGTAACAGGGTGCTAGACAGTGAGCAAAGCAACAGGGTCGTCAGCCAAAGCCGCCGCATGCGCGAAGTATCCTTTAGGGAAGCGGAGTGGGCTGGCAGAGGGCCAGCCCACATGAGGCATTAGCTGGCTGAACAGTTCGCAGCCGCTTGATTCAGGCTGTTGTAGAAACGGTAAGCCTTGTCTTCATGGCTCATGGAAGAGTAGCTAGCGTCAGCGCTGACGGTGCTCAGGTCGTTGCGCAGCTGGGAAATGCTTGCTGAGTTGCTGGCATCACAGCCAACGAGTCCAAGGGCAGCCGTCAGGTGCTCACCTTCGCCCATGGCCGCTTCCATGGCCAGCTGGTCGTAGGTTTCATCGATAAACTGAGCGACTTTGACTTCTTCGCTTTCGCAGGTCTCGGGAGAGATGGTGGCAGATGTGACGGCGGTGGTGCCTGAGTCCCAAATGACATTCGAGAGAGCAGCCGCTGTGGTGTTGTTGTCAAAAATAGCGGCACCGATACCGCAATGTTGCCACGGATTGATATCGCCCTGATGATCGTTGGCGAACGCGGTGGTGCTCAAGGTAAGTACAGTGGTGGCGCCCAGCAGTGCAACAGCAGCCGTCAAAGAACGTTTCAGCATGGTAATCCCTAATAATTAATGTTGTCGGTTTGAGTTTTTATATCGAGAGGTACCGACAAGCCTCAAGATTCGTCAGTAGACTAGAGGCGAACAGTTTGTAAATTCTGCTTAATGTTACCAGTCTTGCCATGCTTTTTTTGTAAGCCAAAACCGACAGCTATGTAGGATATGGCTTACAAACAATGCAGTGGTGTCACCTCCTGTCCTGCCTTGAAACCGCTGCGTTAAGAAATGTGATTTGAACGCGCCGCCCTGTCGGCGCAATACTGGAGCGCCTGCTCCCACAAAATCTGCCTGCCAAAAGAGACTGCCAATGACCCACCAACCCCGCTGGGCACTTACCGGGATCTACTTTATCATCGCGCTGCTGGTGGGCGTGGTGTTGGGTAGCGTCGTGCAGACCCAGTTCAATCTGGCCGCGCTTCAGGCGCTGGGCGTCGAGATATCGCCAGGGCAGCGCATTGCCACGACCCTGCACGACCTGACCAGCTTTGCGCCGCTGTATGCGGTGCTGTTCGCGGTGGGCTTTGTGGTATCGCAAGCCGTGGCGGTGCTGCTCTCAGGCTGGCTGGGTGGCCGGTGTTTGGCGCTGTTATGCACAGGCGGTGCGGCCGTCGGGCTGTGGGCGACGCTATGGCTGGTCAATACGCTGGCGCCGCCACCGACCTTGATTGCCGCCACACGCGGCGTCGTCGGGTTTGTCGCCATGCTGGCAACGGCGGGCGTGGCGGGCTGGTTGTTTGCGTGGCTGCGAAAACGCATGGCCAATGCCAAGCGCCCGCGGGGGTTCTCCGGCATGGCGATTGTCTGGGGGGTAGGCAGTCTGGCTGCCGCGCTGGGCGTCGGCCAGCAAGCCGAGGCTCAGGAAGTCGAGGAGAGCCAGGCTGAAGGCGCCTATCAAATCGAGACCTTGGCCGAGGGGCTGGCGCATCCCTGGTCGCTGGCCTTTCTGCCGGATGGGCGCATGCTGGTCACCGAACGTCTTGGGCGGCTACGGCTGTTGAGTGCCGAAGGTGACACGCTCGAGGCATCGCTAGGCGGCGTGCCCGAGGTGTTTGCCTCGGGCCAGGCGGGGCTGTTTGACGTGCGGCTGTCGCCCAGGTTTGAAGACGACCGGCAGCTTTACCTCAGCTACGCCTGCGGTAATGAACTTGCCAATCACACCTGCCTGGCGAAAGGTACGTTGGAGGATAACGGCCTGGAAGACGTCAGCGAAATCTTTCGCGCTCAGCCCGCCAAACAGGGCGCTGCCCACTTCGGCGGGCGTTTGGCCTGGCTGCCGGACGGCACATTGGTCCTCACCCTGGGCGATGGCTTTGACTACCGCGAACAGGCGCAACAGCTGGAAAGCCACATCGGCAGCCTTGTGCGCCTGAACCCCGACGGCAGCGTGCCGGATGACAACCCCTTCGTGAACCGCGATGACGCCCGGCCGGCAATCTACAGCTACGGCCACCGCAACGTTCAGGGGCTAGTCTTCGACGCCGACAATAACCGGCTGATCGCCCACGAACATGGCCCTCGCGGCGGCGATGAGTTGAACGTTATCGAAGCGGGCGCTAACTACGGCTGGCCGATCGCCACCGGCGGGCTGGATTACACCGGTTCACGGGTAACGCCGTTCGAAGACTACCCGGGGACCGAACCGCCTGCACTCGAATGGACACCCTCGATTGCGCCCTCCGGCATGGCGCTCTACAGCGGTGATCTGTTTCCCGAATGGCAGGGCGACTTGCTGGTCGGCGCACTGGTCAATAAAGAAGTGCGCCGCGTGCGGTTATCCGAAGACGCTTCAATTGCCGAAGACGTAGAAGGGCTGTTCGGCGAGCTGGGGGAACGCATCCGCGACGTTCGCCAGGGGCCGGAAGGCGCGATCTACCTGCTCACCGACAGCCCGGAAGGCAGGTTGCTGCGGGTGATGCCAACTCATTCATCTGCTATAAGCAATTAACGATTCTCTTGCCGCCCTTGGGTTGAATGTCGTCTTTTTTGCCAGCACCTAGCCTATATAGGCAACTCACAAGGAGACGTTATGACGGCGTTAGTGATTGGCGCGAACGGACAGATTGGCAAACAGTTCTGCGAGCTGGCCCAAAAAGCGGGCACGCCCATCAAGGCGATGATTCGCAGCGAAGAGCAGGTGCCGTGGTTCAATGACAGAGGTATCGATACCGTCATTGCCGACCTGGAAGACGACTTTGAGCATGCGTTTGAAGGCTGTGACCAAGTGGTCTTCACCGCCGGTTCAGGACCGCACACCGGGCCGGACAAGACCCTGTTGATCGATCTTTACGGGGCCATTCGTGCTGCCGATATCGCCAAGCAGAAAGGTATTTCCCGCTACCTGATGATCAGCGCGATACGGGCCGAAAACCCCATGGAAGCGCCCGAGAAGTTGCGCCCCTACATGGCCGCAAAATTCGCCGCCGATGCCCATCTGCGCAACAGCGGCGTACCCTACGTGATTCTTAAACCCGGACGTTTGACGGATGACGCCGCCAGCCAGCATTTCGCAAGCTCAATCGACGAGGCCGGCGACAATCAAATCTCCCGCGCCAATGTCGCGCATGCGTTGCACTACGCGCTGCAAAGCAGTGTTATCAACAAGGAGTTCGCGTTGCTGGACGGCAAGCGGTCGATCGACGAAATTATCAAGTAGACGTTCTCAATGAGCCACCAGCCGTTCAGGCGTTAACCCCCTTCATGCCTTCCGGCGTATAGCGCTCACCGGTTACCGGAAGGCGCTCGGTGGCCGCTTCAAGCCGTTGCTGCTCGTCGGCGGACAGGGTGATGGACGTTGCTGCCGTATTCTCTTCAAGGTAGCGAAGACGCTTGGTGCCCGGAATCGGCACAATGTTATCGCCTTTGGATAGCAGCCAGGCCAGCGACAGCTGCGCCGGGGTGGAGCCTTTATGGTTCGCCATTTCACCGATGACGTCGGCGATTCGGCGGTTGGCATGCATGGCCTGTTCAGAGAAGCGCGGCAGGTTAGGACGAAAATCACCTTCGCCGAAGTCGGTATTTTCCTGAAGTTTTCCCGTTAAAAAGCCACGGCCCAGCGGCGAGTAGGGCACAAAGCCGATGCCGAGTTCCTGGCAGGTGGGCAATACGGCTTGTTCAACGTCTCGCGTCCAGAGCGAGTACTCGGTTTGCACCGCTGTCACCGGGTGTACAGCGTGGGCACGGCGCAGGGTGTCAGCGCTGACTTCGCAGAGGCCAATGTGGGCAATTTTTCCCTCTTTGACCAGCTGGGCGAGTCCTTCCATTGTCTCTTCAATGGGTGTGTCCGGGTTAACACGATGGACGTAGTAGAGATCGATTTGCTCGATGCCCAGCCGTCGCAGCGATGCTTCGCAAGCGTTGCGTGCATACGCGGCGCTGCTGTTCAGGCTACGTTGATATTCTCCAGGGTTGCGCACAATGCCAAACTTGGTGGCGATACGGACCTTAGGCTTGTGACTGGCGAGAAAGCGGCCAATCAACGCCTCGTTATGATGCGGCCCGTACATATCCGCCGTGTCGAAAAAGTCGATACCTAGTTCTAACGCCCGCGCTAATACCCGCAGCGACTCGCTGTCGTCCCGAGGGCCGTAAAACTCGCTCATCCCCATGCAGCCTAAGCCGATAGCGGAAACGGTTAGATCGCTGCCTAGCGTTCGTTGTTGCATGATGTTCCTCCAGAAGTGACGCGTTCTTGAGTGGTGCCGTAGCAGCGTGGCACTATCCGTTGATGAAAAAAAATTAACGAATTCGATAAACAAATTTCCGATCATGAAAAACACATGCCGCGTGGTTGGGTATGGGACGACACACGCACCTTTCTGGCAGTGGCGCGCCACGGCACGCTGAGTGGTGCCGCCGCCGAGCTGAACCTGGGCATCGCCACGCTCTCCCGGCGTATCGAACGGATGGAAAACGCTTTAAAGCTGCCGCTGTTTGTACGCCAGCAATCTGGCTATCAGCTTACCGAGGAGGGAGCGGGGCTAATCGAGAAAGCCGAAGCCTTGGAGGCGGCGGCGGCCGCCTTTTCCAGCGGGGTTTCCAATACTGCGCAACTAAGCGGCAGAGTGCGTTTGGCGACCGCTGAAAACCTGGCCACGGCGCTGATTCTGCCCGCATTGCCGCAATTTCATGCGCAGTACCCTGGCATCACGCTTGAACTGGTGACCGATATCACCACCGTCAACCTGCACCGCCGCGACGCCGACTTGGCACTTAGAATGGTTAAGCCAGAGCGGGGCAACGTCACCCTTCGACGCTTGGGTATGCTGGGTTTCGGGCTTTACGCGAGCCCCAGCTATGCAGCGCAGCGCAAGGCTCATCATGATGCGGGCGATTACGACACGGATGCCTTTATCACCTGGGGCGACACGCACGCGCATTTGCCCGCCGCCCAGTGGGTTGAGCGGATGTTACGAGGTCGCGAACCGGCGCTGACCACCACATCATTGGCGACCCAGCTAGCGGCGGCCAAAGCGGGGCTGGGGGTCGCGGTACTGCCGCACTTTCTGGCGCTGGAGGCTGACCTCGTCTGCCTCGAGTCCGATATCGGCGTGGATCAGCCCATCTATCTCGTCATCCAGACGGATCTCACTCAATCAGCCCGTATCCGGGCCGTAGCGGATTTTCTTGCTGAACTAGTAGCCAGCAACCGTGAGCGCTTGCGTGGGTGAGTAGAGGTAAAAAGGCGGCATAAAGCTGTCTCGGTACGCTTGTTGAGCAGTATGGAAGTGTTGGGCTATCTTGCGGGTTGAGTAGAAAGGGAATAATTTATACTCATGAGCAACTTTGACCAAAAATTTGACCAGGATAGCGAAGACATCGTTGACGATCTTGATTTATCCACTGCACACCGTGTTAATCAAGATCCGAAGCGTATCAATGTCGACTTCCCCGCTTGGGTGGTTGAGTCCCTGGATCGTGAGGCCGCTCGTATAGGCGTTACGCGTCAATCTATTATCAAAGTTTGGCTGGTTGAAAGGTTGAAAGCCGAAGCGAGTCACAAGCTTCCGGATAACACGCAGCCTCACTAACCCTTCGCATTTATCTCCCAAGCTCCCCCTTAAGCCATTCCGCCAGCGGCTCGCTTCGGTGAGGGTGGGTGAATAAGTCGGTTTGGCTGGGCAGCCACAGGCAGAGCCGGGCGGGTGTCTCGATGCTGCCCCAAGGCGCGACTAGCCGCCCGCTCTTCAGGTCGTCTTCCACCAATAGCGTGGGGGCAATCGCCACGCCCAACCCCGCCACGGCCGCTTCCATCAGGTAGTAAAGGTGCTCAAACCCCTGGCCTTTACTTAGTGCTCCTTCAAGTTGTGCCTGTTCAAGCCCTTGGGCGTTGGCCCAATGCGGCCATGCCTGAGGGCGCGAGGCGGTGTATAGCAGCGTGTTATCGAATAGCGTTGCCGGGTTGGCGGGGTCGCACTGCGCGGCCAGTTGCGGGCTCGCCACCGCGCATATCTGCTCCGGGATAAGCTCGACGACCTCCACCTCTGCGGGCCAGGGCGGCTCGGAAAACGCCAGGGTTGCGCTGGTGTCCGTCTGTTGGCCGGGCTGCTCGGTGTCACTCACCACCACTTTCAGTTTGAGGTCAGGCAGATCACGGTGAAGGCGGTCTAGCCTGGGAATCAACCAGCGGGCCAGCAGGCTGCCGGGGCAGGCGAGGGTGAAGGGTGCTTCCTCAACATCACGTTTGAGCGCGGCGCAACTATTGCGCAACTGAGCAAAGGCGTCACTCAAGCCGCTTTGCAGCTTCTCGCCGTGGGGCGTCAGCACAATGCCGCGGCCCGCTTTGGTAAACAGTGCCACGCCAAAATGGTCATCCAGGCTTCTTAATTGGCGGCTGACAGCGCCATGGGTAACGCTTAGCTCTTCGGCAGCGGCGGTCACGCTGCCCAGCCGGGCAGTGGCTTCAAAAGCGCGCAAGGCGCTAAGCGGTGGCAGGCTATTGTGCATTGATGTGTGACTCCAGCTCACATGTTGATGACATCTTATCGATTTTTATCTTCACGCGCTTGCCTTAACGTCATCACATACTCAACACGCATTCAGAGGTCGTGATGAATCAACCTGTAGACATATCCCAGCGCCTGCCCGATGCCAACGGCCTGTTTGGCAGCTTTGGCGGCCGCTTTGTCGCCGAAACCCTGATGCCGCTGATTCTGGAGCTGCAAGACGAATACACCACCGCCAAAAACGATCCCGAATTTCAGCGTCAGTTAGCCTACTTTCAGGGCGACTACGTGGGGCGGCCCAGCCCGCTCTATTTCGCCGAACGGCTGACCGAGCACTTTGGCGGAGCGAGCATTTATCTCAAGCGCGAAGAGCTCAACCACACCGGCGCGCACAAGATCAACAACTGCATCGGCCAGGTACTGCTGGCCAAGCAGATGGGCAAGAAGCGCATCATCGCCGAAACCGGCGCAGGGATGCACGGCGTCGCCACTGCCACCGTGGCGGCGCGTTTTGGTTTGCCCTGCGTCATCTACATGGGCACGACGGACATCGAACGCCAGCAGACTAACGTCTTCCGCATGAAGCTGCTGGGCGCGGAAATCGTCCCCGTCACCTCCGGCACCGGCACGCTCAAGGACGCCATGAACGAAGCGCTGCGCGACTGGGTCACCAATGTGGACGACACCTTCTACATCATTGGCACCGTGGCCGGGCCGCACCCGTACCCCGCCATGGTGCGCGACTTCCAGGCCGTCATCGGCCATGAAACCCGGGCCCAGATGCTGGAAAAGGAAGGCCGCCTGCCGGATTCACTCGTTGCCTGCGTGGGCGGCGGCTCGAACGCCCTTGGGCTGTTTTATCCGTTCCTGGATGACCCGGACGTTCACATGGTCGGAGTGGAAGCGGGCGGCAAGGGCGTCAAAAGCGGCCTGCACGCTGCCAGCCTGAACGGCGGCACCCCGGGGGTTCTGCACGGCAACCGCACCTACCTGCTGCAAGACGAAGACGGCCAGATTACCGACGCTCACTCGATTTCCGCCGGGCTGGACTACCCCGGTATCGGGCCCGAGCACGCCTGGTTACACGAGCAGAAGCGGGTCGAGTACGTCTCGGCCACCGATGACGAGGCGCTAGAGGCGTTCCAGATCTGCTGCCGCAAGGAAGGCATTATTCCCGCCCTGGAAACCGCCCATGCGTTGGCAGAAGTCGCCAAACGTGCACCCCAGCTTCCCCGCGAGCACTTGATGGTGATCAACCTGAGCGGCCGTGGCGACAAGGACATGACCAGCGTCGCCCATCACCTTGGCGATAAATTCGGAGTGAAAAACGTATGAGCGCGATCCAGGAAAACGCGATGAACGCTACCGTGAGTCAGACCATGCGCAACCCAACACGTCTTGACCACTGCTTCAGTACACTCAAGCAGCAAAACCGCCCGGCACTGATCAGCTACCTGACCGCCGGCGACCCGGATGCCGACACCTCGCGTCGCCTGCTGCACGGGCTGCCCGCCTCCGGGGTGGATATCATCGAGCTGGGCATGCCGTTCAGCGACCCAATGGCCGATGGTCCCGCCATTCAAAAGGCGGCCCAGCGCGCCCTGAACAACGGCCAGACCCAGGCCAAAACGCTGGACATGGTGCGCACCTTCCGCGAACAGGACAGCACCACGCCGATTGTGCTCATGGGTTACTACAATCCCATTTACCGCTACGGCGTTGAGCGCTTCTTGACCGATGCCGCCCGTGCCGGGGTAGACGGCCTGATCGTCGTGGACCTGCCACCCGAACACGACGAAGAACTTTGCCAGCCCGCGTTTCGGCACGGCATCGACTTTATCCGTCTCGCCACCCCGACCACCGATGCCAAACGCCTGCCGAAAGTGCTGGCGAACGCCTCCGGGTTTATCTACTACGTCTCCGTGGCGGGCGTCACCGGCGGTAGTGCCCCCACACCGGAACGGCTGGAAGCCTCAGTTTCACGCCTGCGGGAAGATACCGAACTGCCCATCGCCGTCGGCTTCGGCATCCGCACCGCCGAGCAGGCGGCAACCATTGGCCGCTATAGCGATGCCGTGGTGGTGGGCTCGGCACTGGTTGATTGCATCGAACACGCCACGACGCCTGATGAAGCTGTGGAGCGGGTACATGGCCTGGTGAGTGAGCTGGCGGAAAGCGTCAGGGAGTGCCGGAGGTAAGGCACTGCCAATGATTGTGGCTTTACCTAGCGAATGAATAAAAAAAGAGCTAATATCAACCCTATATTAAGTTCTTTTTATAGGGTTCCCAGGAGGGCGACATGCACCAAGTATTAGCAGATTTTTCTGTAAGCATCTCTGAGCTAAAGAAAAATCCATCTTCGCTGCTTGCCAAGGTTAGCGGCTCTCCTATTGCCGTGCTGAACCATAACAAGCCAGCCGCCTATCTAATCCCCGCCGAAACCTATGAAGCCATGATGGAAATGCTGGAAGACTATGAGCTGGCCAAATTGGTGGATGAACGCCGAGCTGATAAAGATAAGGCAGTGACGGTCACGTTAGATGACCTATAAGCTTCGCTTTCTGCCAGCAGCGCTTAAAGAATGGGAAAAGCTTGGCGGGCCAGTCAAAAGCCAGTTTAAAAAGAAGCTTGCGGAAAGGCTGGAATCACCCAAAGTAGCCGCTGATAAATTAAGCGGCTTTGATGCGTGCTACAAAATCAAGCTTCGCAGCGCTGGCTATCGCCTGGTCTATGAAGTCGTTGACGACGAGCTGTTCGTTTATGTCATTGCCGTTGGCAAACGTGATAAAGGCAAGGTCTATGCGTCACTTAAACGTCGTATGTAATGTAGACCAAACTCGACCTGGGTTTAAGCGTTAACCAGCGAGAGGCACCCCCTACATGCTCAACACCAATCTCAACACCAATCGATATTGCCACGGCGACCAGTAGTCCCGCCATTTCAGGCCGAGAGATTCACAGGCCCAGGGGTGTACATGACGCCCAGGGTGCTGTTGGGCTCGGCACTGGTCGACTGCATCGAACACGCCACTACGTCCGACGACGCCGTCGAGCGGGTACATGGCCTGGTGAGCGAACTGGCGGAAAGATAATAGTTGAGATACCTTCAGTCTGAGCCATTCATGAGGTGAGACTATGAACATCCAAGAGCTTGTCAGCGAAGCAGAATCATTACCCGTTGAAGAGCGTGCAAGAGTCGTCGATGTGTTGCTGCGTAGCCTCAACTCCCCTGAGGCTGATATCGACAAGCAATGGGTCAACGTTGCCCGCAGCCGCTTAGACGATATACGGGCGGGTAAAGTGGCTACGGTTTCAAGTGAGCAAGTATTCGCTAACCTTCGGGCAAGGCTTGAGAGATGAGTGTTCGCTTTCACCCTGAAGCGGAAGCAGAACTAGCTGAAAGTACAGAGTATTACGAAGACATTGAACCAGGCTTGGGATGGGACTTTGCGCTTGAGGTATACTCAGCCATCGAACGTGCGCACAGACATCCAGAAGTATGGACATTACTGGAGGGGGATATCCGCCGTTCATTGGTACGCCGTTTCCCTTACGGTGTGCTTTATGCTCTTGAGAATGACGATGTTTTTGTACTTGCTGTCATGCATTTACATCGAGAGCCAAATTACTGGAAGAACCGGCTATAGGTTAGGTTTCCAATTTCGGGCGCATAAATCCGATGGCCTGGAAGCTTTACGCATAGACATCAGCTCAGGACACAAGTGGCCTCCACACATGTTCGGCACCAATCGATATCGCCACGGCGACCAATAGCCCCGCCATCAGCCAGTTGAAGCCCTTCACGACCCGCGTGCTTTTAATACGCTCACCCACCAGGCTACCGATGACCACATAGCTGCCGGGGGCGCCCGCCGCCATGGCGGACAGCCCCAGCGCCCAGATCACCAGGCTGACGCCCTGAATGCCCGCCGCCGGAAACTGAAGGGTGGCTATGGGCAGGGTCGCGACGATGGCCTATCGTTAGTGAACACCACCGAGGGACCGTCATGGGAAAGCTCTTTTCACTAATGATCGTGCTGTTGCTGGCCGGCTGCGCCTCCATCGAGCCGCAAGCGGAACGTGACGCCCAGCGCGACGCCGGTCTGGCCATCCAGGAAGTCTACGAACAGGCGCTGCCGACGCTGTCCGAGGACAAGCAGCGCCACTTTGCCCAGCGGCTCTACCGCCTGACGGGCGAGCAGCGCTGGCGGCCCCTCAATCGTGCCTACGGCGAGCGTCTAATGGTGCGACTCGAGGAAGACATCGCCGGCCTGGCTGAGCCTGGGTACGCGGCTACCCGCAGCCGGGCGATCGTTGCCGACTACTCCCAGCGCACGGCCAAGCAGCGCGCTCGACGTGCCATGCTGGGGGAGTGGGGAGAAATCGCCTTCGCCCGGTCTCTGCTGTTCCGGCTTGTCCAGGCCGAGTACCACGACCTGCTGCCAGCCATTGAGGACCACCAACGGGCGCTGGACTACCAGGCAGAGGTCGACTGGGCGGCCTTCCTGACCGACCCCTCGGTGATCGAGGTCTATGCTGCTCAGGTGGCCAACTATGCGTACTTCCTTCACCAGCTCGGCGTGATGGACCTGCGCCGGGAGGTGGAGGCAGCCTTCCGGCGCCACTACCCGCCCGAGCGAGTCGCCGAGCTCGACGACGCCGAGTACCGTAACTGGCTCTATGGCCTGACCCACTTCGTCATCGCTGACAGCCGCTACTACCAGCGGGATGTGGACCCGGAAGTGCACGCTTGGGTGCTGGAAGCGCTGGAGCGGGAGGCGGCCGACATCCTGGCTCGGGCCACGGCCGACATCCAAGCCGAGGTGGCGTTGGCCTTCCTGCTCACCAGCCGTGAAGACCACCCACTGGTGGGCCGGGTGCGCGAGGCCCTGATGGCGGCGGTAGACCCGGCAAGCGGCATCATCCCATCACCCTCAGGGGAAGTGAGCCTGGCGGGTGGTGAACACCGCAACGTTCTGGCGATCATGGTGTTACGCTGGCCGGGCCGCCTGCATCCCGGCCCCGACCTTTCAGACGCGCTTGGCGGGCGCTCAGCCGGATGGGTGGGAATTGCCCCGTGCTGGATGCCCACGGTTGAATTATGCCAATCCGCCTACACTGATGGGGTATTAGTTCACCATAAGGAGGTGCTATGACCACGCTAGTGATTGGCGCGAACGGACAGATTGGCAAACAGTTCTGCGAGCTGGCTCAGCAGGCGGGCACGCCCATCAAGGCGATGCTGCGCAGCGATGAGCAGGTGCCGTGGTTCAAGGAACGCGGCATCGACACCGTGATTGCCGACCTAGAAGGCGACTTCACCCACGCCTTTGAAGGCTGCGACCAGGTGGTGTTCACCGCCGGTTCAGGCCCCCACACCGGGCCGGACAAAACCCTGCTGATCGACCTTTACGGGGCCATTCGCGCGGCGGATATCGCAAGCGAGCAGGGCCTTTCGCGCTACGTGATGATCAGCGCCATGCGCGCCGAAGATCCCATGCAAGCGCCGGAAAAGCTTCGCCCCTACATGGCCGCGAAGTTCGCCGCCGATGTCCACCTGCGCACCAGCGGCGTGCCCTACGCCATTCTCAAACCCGGCCGCCTGACGGACGAACCCGCCAGCCAGCAGTTTGCGGACTCCCTGGAAGAAGCGGGCGATAACCAGGTCTCCCGCGCCAACGTCGCCCACGCGCTGCTGCACACCGTGCAAAACGTCAGCATCACCAATCAGGAATTCCTGCTGCTGGACGGCAAACGGCCGATAGGCGATATCATCAAGTAACCATCGCCGCAGGCATTGCCCGCCTAATAACCGACACGCCGCCGCCCTGAGTCGCTTTCGCGATACAAGGGCGGCGGCGTTACGTTATGGTCTGCTTTAGGTAGGAAGCCACCCTCCAAGTTCTGACAACTCGAGAAACGCGATGAAAAAGCTATTATCACTGTTAGTTGTGCTCGCGCTGGGCTATGCCGGGCTCTACGTTTATTACGGCGTGGCCGTGAAGCAGGAAGCGCAAGCGCAGCTGGATGACCTCGGGCTTTCCTCCATCAGCGTGGATAACGTCGAATATGGTTTGCTGGCGCCCATCAGCACCTCCGCGAACATCACCATGACCGTCGCGTACCGGGGTGCCGAGGCCGCGCTAGATATCGCAGTGCAAGGCCACCCTGTCTTTTCCGACGAGGTGAGCGTCGAGTTCGACGGCCTCCAGGCGATCCGCCTGGGCATTGGCTTCGGGCAGGGTGAGGACTAACACGCACAACTACACAGTGAGCCCATCTTTGACGCACTACCGCACGATGACCCTCAACGACCACGAAGCCGGCAAATACTTCTGGGTCACTCAGGGCTGGGCGTGTCGATCCGATATTCAGCTTTACTCGTTTATCAATACTGAGGTTTAGAACGTTTAACCGTGGCGGTGCCAATGCCACATGTCTCATGGCAATGACCTCCCCGAGTCGCAGCCCTGTCCGATGACTGCCCGATCAGTCAAATCTCCATGGTGCGACCAAACGCCAAGCATGAAGTCAGACGACGTTCCCTCCCTCGACGTTGACGCGTTTGGCGCTTATCACTCATGGTACGCTTGTTTATTCAAAATAAGAATATTAAATACCGCTACTATATCTTTTTTGAAAGTTAAGCATGCCCTAAAATGATGCCCCTTTCTGAGCCGGGCCCTGGGTGCCCGCTGCCGCATTAGGCCAACGATAGGGATGTCACTATGAGTGAGCCAGTAAGTAATCAAGAGGGGGCGCACTTCAAGCGCAGTATGCAGACGCGCCATTTGGTGATGCTCTCTTTGGGGGGCGTGATTGGCACCGGGTTGTTTTTGAGTTCCGGTTATACCGTGCAACAGGCCGGGCCTATCGGGGCGGTGTTGGCCTATCTGGTAGGTGGCATTGTTGCCTGGCTGGTGATGATGTGCCTGGGCGAGCTGGCGGTGCATATGCCGAATTCAGGTGCCTTCAGCGCCCATGCCAGCCGCTATATCGGCCCCGGCACCGGCTATATGGTGGCCTGGATGTACTGGCTCACCTGGACGGTGGCGTTAGGCTCAGAATTTACCGCGGCGGCGGTCTTTATGGGGCGCTGGTTTCCCGACATCCCCGGCTGGTACTGGAGCGGCTTGTTTGCAGCGATTGTCTTTGGCGTTAATGCGTTTACCTCGCGTTTCTTTGCCGAGTCTGAGTTCTGGCTTTCCCTGATCAAAGTGATTGCGGTGGTGGTGTTTGTGCTGGTGGGCGCCGTGGCGATTATTGGCTGGGTGCCGCTGCATGATGCCGCTGGTGCTGAGGTCGCCTCGCCGGGGCTATCGGCCCTATGGGGAGAGGGCGCCATGCCGCCCAACCTGCTGGCCATTGGTACCGCCTTACTGGCAGTGATGTTTGCGTTTTCAGGCACCGAATTGATTGGGATTGCCGCCGGTGAAACGGCAAACCCGGGGCGAAATGTGCCCAAGGCGATCCGCGCCACCCTGTGGCGGTTGATCCTGTTTTTTGTCGGCACCATTGTGGTGATTGCGGCGCTGTTACCGCAGGATCAGGCCGGGCTTAGCGAGAGTCCCTTTGTGGGCGTATTCCAACGCCTCGGCGTGCCGGGGGCGGCGGATATCATGAATTTCGTGATCATTACCGCGCTGCTGTCGGCGGCCAATTCCGGGCTTTATGCCTCGTCGCGCATGCTGTGGACGCTCGCTGACCAGGGCACCTTGCCCAAGTCGCTTGGCCGCCTCAACAAGCGTGGCATTCCGATGAATGCCCTGTTACTCAGCATGGTCGGCGGCCTGGGCGCGCTGTTCTCCAGCGTGTATGCCCCGGAAACCGTCTATCTGGTGCTGGTTTCGATTTCCGGCCTGGCCGTGGTGGTGGTCTGGATGGCGATTGCGCTCAGCCAGTTCAACTTCCGGCGCCACTACCTGCGTGAAGGCGGGCAACTGAAGGATTTGGTCTATCGCACGCCGTTCTATCCCTGGGTGCCGATTCTTGCGTTTGCAGCCTGCCTTGCCGCGTGCATTGGCATTGCCTTCGACCCGCATCAACGTGTGGCGCTCTATTTCGGTGTGCCTTTTATTGGTCTGTGCTACCTGGTGCACTTTGTGCGCTACCGTGCGAGCGCTGATCGTCCCGCGTATGTGGACAACCCCGTCGAGGAAAAGCCGGTATGAAGGAGTTGAATCCCATTAAAGCCCTGTTGGCCGACATGCCCTTTATGGTCATCGACGGCGCTCTGGCCACCGAACTGGAAGCGCTCGGCTGCGACCTCAATGACGCCCTCTGGTCGGCGCGCTTACTGGCGCAGGCCCCGGAGAAAATTCGTCAGGTGCATCAGGCTTACTTCGAAGCCGGGGCCGACTGTGCGATTACCGCCAG
Organism: Vreelandella gomseomensis; assembly: GCF_031451645.1. Taxonomy (NCBI): domain Bacteria; kingdom Pseudomonadati; phylum Pseudomonadota; class Gammaproteobacteria; order Oceanospirillales; family Halomonadaceae; genus Vreelandella; species Vreelandella gomseomensis. The sequence continues at coordinate 140,966 of NZ_JARWAI010000011.1, forward strand.
CTATCAGGCCACGGTCCCCGGTTTTATGCAGGCAGGGATGACGGCAGAAGAGGCGCGGGCGTTGATTCAGTTATCGGTTACGCTGGCGCAGCAAGCGCGGGATGCGGTCTGGCAGCCCGGCCAGACCGACCGACCCAAACCACTGGTAGCCGCATCCGTCGGCCCTTATGGCGCGTATCTGGCGGACGGCAGTGAATACCGAGGCGGCTATGACCTGGATCGCGCTGGATTGGTTGAATTTCACCGTGAGCGTTTTGAACTCTTGCTGGCGGCGGGGGCGGATTTACTGGCCGCTGAAACCCTGCCTTCATTGGAAGAAGCGCTGGCGATCACCGATTTGCTGGCTGAGCACCCAGGCGTGCAGGCCTGGATCACTTTCTCGGCGAAGGATGGCCAACATATCAGCGATGGCACGCCGATCGAGGAGTGTGCGAGAGCCCTGGCCAACTGCCCAGGTGTAGCGGCCATCGGTGTGAACTGCACAGCGTTGACCCATATCGAATCGCTGATTGAGGAAATGCGCCGTGAGTGCGATCTGCCGGTGTTGGTGTATCCAAACTCCGGGGAAGTGTACGATGCGGTGACCAAAACCTGGCACCCAGCCAACTGCGATCATAACGCTGGCGATCTTTCCGGGTTGGCACAAGGGATTGAACACTGGTTGGCAGCAGGTGCATCAGGTATTGGCGGATGCTGCCGGACGACGCCGGAGGATATTAAGGCGCTGGCTGAGTGGCGGCGGTCGCGCTAGTTTAGTAGACCTTAATGCTGAGTCTCTGCCCGTAACCTTTCCACCTCTTCGACGGGCAGTTCTTCGATATCCGCGATCATTTGATCATCCATTTCGGTGCGAGCGATAAGTTTGCGGGCCGCGTTGCGTTTGCTTTCCAAAGCACGCTGCTCAGCTTCCTGCCGTCCTTCCTGCCGTCCTTCCTGACGTCCTTGTTGGCGCTCTTTTTGCACCAGATTTTCTAAATTTTCTGCCAACATGTCTTTATCCTCCACCAAACTGTTGAGCTGCTCCAGATTCACCTCTGCTCCAAGCCGTTGCAGGTGACGCTTGATCCAGCGCGTGATGACCTTATCAATGCGTTCTTTGTTCGGGTCAGCTTGTATGATGGCCACAATACGATCAACGGCTCGCTGCAGGGTTTCCCAGCTCTCTCCTGCATTTTCGACGCTGAACACACCACTGAGCGGTGTCTGAACCAAGCCTAGCTGTTGATTAGTATAGCGCCCTTCATCGACTAGGTAATAGCGTAGATGGGGCTGATAAATCTTTAGAAAGTCGGGCGGTTCCGGGGTGATCATCTCGAAGATGTCCAGCGGAGCCGTCCAGCGCTCCGAGCCGTTATACAACACCACCGGAAACACGGGTGGCAAGCCTTGGCCGGGCGTGATGACCTTCTGCTTGAGTAGTTCGCTATAGAAACAGGCGGCGTAGTGCAGCAACCGGATGGGCATGGTGCGATCCACCGAGGACTGAAACTCCAGCAGTATGTAGAGAAACACTCGCTGGGTGACGCCTTCCCAGGTCACTTCAACCGACCACACCACATCCTCAATCTTCTCCTCAAACAGCGGCGTAATGTAGTTGCCGCTGTGGCTTCTCAGCGTGGAGAAATCCATCAGCTTAGCAATCTCTCTAGGCGCAAAGCCTTCAATCAACTGCTGCACAAACTCTGGGTAGCTAAACAGTTCCTTGTAGCCAGTATCATGGTGATGGTGGAAGGTGTCTACCATGCGCGCTCCTTGTTCAATGTGATAGCGGGATAGCACCGCAAAAAAACAGCATTTCTAAGAATAAATAGCGGTGTACAGACAAGCAACTATTGCAGGGTTGGCGTCAACCGATACCCGTATCAGGGCGAGGTAGCATCGGCTAGGGGAGTGCTAACATATTGTGATTTCATCGACGACGAAAGCGTAAGGAAGTCGGCCAACTGTTGGGTGGCACGCTTTTGTGATGCCTGAACCATCACGAGTTCCACCATCGGCAGCTCCGGAAACCCTTCTTTGTTGCCAAGAATGATGTGGTCTTCAGCCAGCGCACTGGCGGGAAGTACACCAATGCCGAGACCTGCCGAAACAGCAGCACGAATATTGTCATAGGAGGCGCTGGTATAGGCGCTATAGCCGTGTTTCTGGTGCTGATCCAAGGTAGCCAGCGCTGCGCGTCTGTAGCAACAGCCATCAGGAAAGATAACAAGCGGTATATCAGACATGCCGTTAAAATCATGCCGTTGGGCGGCCACCCAATGGAGAGGCTCTCGGCGCAGCCGATGACACTGCCAGCGCTGGTCGCTTGGGGTGAAGTCACCTACACACTTAAAAATAGCGAGATCAAGGCCGCTGTGATCGAGCTGGTGGAGCAGTTGCGAGGAGAGAGCAGAGACGACTTCCAGGCGCAGATTGCGGTTTAGCTCGGCGCAGCGGGAAATAGCCCCATGCAGATCCACCACCTTGAAATCATCAGGAACGCCAATCAGCAGGCGACCTGAAATCTCCGGTTGCTGCATAGCGCTCACTGCCTCTGAGGTACGGGCGAGTATTTCATTGGCAGCGGGTAGAAAACGCTCACCCTCTGACGTCAAGCCCAGGATATGGCCTTGGCGACGTTCCAGTAACTTGCAGCCCAGTATTTCCTCCAGCCGTTTCAGGCTTTGGGTGACCGCCGACTGGCTGCGGAATAGCTGAAGCCCTGCCTGCTGAAAACCATTGCCTTCGGCTAACAGCACAAAAGCGCGCAGGTGCTCCAGGGTGACCCGCCTATCGCCCAAGGGGGAGGGTTGGCAATCAAACACGCTTTATCTCCATGCTAAACATTAATTTATCTAATTATGGTGGGTTAATAATTAATTTCCACTGCACCTAACTCCCATGCACCCTCTATTACGTAGTGATGAAAAGCCAGCGGGAGCTTCTGGGGGGAGACATGAACCATTTCGCGTTAACCGGTTTGGTGGTCATTTTCAGTATCGTTTGGAGTTCGGCATTTATCGCCGGCGCCATTGCGCTGACGGATTTTGATCCCTTTACGCTGCTTACACTCCGGTTCTTGTTGAGTGCGATACTGATGCTGCCCCTTTGCCTTAGCTGCGGCGGCTTCCGGTGGACAACCCATGGGGATCGCATCGCTATCCGGCGCGGATTGCTGCTCGGCGTTCTTAACAACGCCCTTTACCTGGGGCTGAGCTTTGCCGCCTTGCAGACGGTTCGCCCCCAGGTCGTTATTGTGATTGTCAGCTGCGCACCGCTGGCCACCAGCTTGCTATCCGCATGGTGGGGCGTAGAACCGCTTTCCCCAATGAAGCTGCTCGGCGCCGCGCTGGGCCTAGTGGGGGTAGTGGTTATCTCTGGCGTTGCTAGCGGCATGCCGGTGGATGTATGGGGCATACTGATGGCAACCGGTGGCATGCTCGCCTTTGCCAGTGGCACTGTTTTCTTTCGAGGCCAAGGCGCAGGCCTTCCCATCTTACAGGCCAATTTCTGGCAATCCATTGCTGGCGCTATCGCACTTCTCCCCATGGCAATGGCGTTTGGGCAGCCGCTTACCGTGCCTTCTACCGCTTCCATAGTAGCGATGACACATCTGGTACTTGTCGTCACCATCGGCGGCATGAGCCTCTGGCTTGTGCTGATTCGACTTAGCGGCGCCTCCACGGCGTCGAGCTATCACCTTCTTAATCCGTTCTTCGGCGTACTACTCGCTTATCTAATACTAGGGGAGCCGTTGCGTGTGGAGGATTTCATTGGGGTAGCGCTGATCGTAATCGGCCTGATCATGACCACTCAGGCAAGCAGAACAGGAAGCAATCTTAAAAAACGCTAATTGCTTGTCCGCGCTGGGCCAATCAGGGCTGGACGTATCGGTCTGATATTTAGCTGTATTCGTTCGTGAATGGGGATAACCCGAACGTTTAGCCGTTATCACACCCACATGATCCAGGTCATGCTCGCGCCTAAAGTGTGATGGGAAGAGCATGGGATTCAACGAACTTTGCTGCTAGGCTAATTTTACTAGAGCTAAAAAGCCGCAGGGAACAACCTAATGCCACAGGCACCCCGCATTACGCTTCACCCCGTTAGCCAACGCGTGCAGGTGCATGTTGATGGCACATTGCTTGCCGACTCAACCAACGCCCTTGAGCTCCGCGAAACCGGCTACCCGCCACGGCGTTACATTCCACGCGAAGACGTGCGGATGGATTTGCTTACCCCCTCAGAAACGACCACCCATTGCCCATTTAAAGGCGACACGGTGTATTTCTCGCTGGGCGACAACCAAGACATTGCCTGGAGCTACGAGCAGCCGATTGAAGGCATGGAAACGATAGCGGGTAGGGTGGCGTTTGCTGGAGAAGAGAGCGAATGAGGAGTCTAGACCCTGAGCGGAAATTCAGGGAAATGCCGCAGGCGCGCGAACTTTGTATATACAGCCTAATGGGAATTAGTGATTATGCCTATCAATGACTTAGCGTAGATTTTGTAGGCTGCATTTGTCGTATGAACGTGCAGAAACGTTCACTCAATCATAAGAAGGGCAGTCTAATACCTGTTAAATCATATATGACCGATAATATTGAGTTTTTCAATCGATGCGTAGCATCTGTATTCAGTGAGCTTTATGGGACCTTCCCCGTGCCAACTGATCTTCACTTCAATGATTTGGCTATCGAGCTCTGGGATGACGAAACAGACGATGGAGTTTCATACCTCGATAAATATGAAGTCTACGCACAGTCGGTAAGCTGGCTAGAAAGAGCTGGATATATTTGGCTCAATAAATGGTGCCACCACGAAGCCTCCGGTGTGGTGCTTTCGCCTAAAGGGCTTGAGGCTCTCAAGGTTCCAGAATCTCTGAAAAAACCGTCGGAAACGTTAGGCGCTCAAATACGCCAAGCCCTAGAGAAAGGGGCAATGAGTTCTGCGTCTGGTTTAGTAAGCCGAATTCTCACTGCAAGCATCACAATGGCAGGAAACGGCTAAAAATTTAACCAGGCCAGTCACGGCGACGCCTACTACATTGCGGCTTCGCCTCCATTTCTTAGCCGCGCATGCTGGCTGGCGTTAGCGCATGAAAAAGGAAGATATACCCATGGATCCGAAAAGAGTTGTTATTCTTGACGACGAATTTGATGGAGCCGCAATAAAGACTGCCTTGCAGGTTCTAGCCGAGCTTGCTAACGACGATAAAAATATTAGGGAGTGTGTTCTACTCATTCCCGTAAAAGGGAATCTACAGCATACAACCTTGTCGGCTGTGTTAGGTGAAAATGCAACAAAGCCCCTTAGTGGCGGCAAGTCTGTACGGTTTGGGCAGTGTTCGTTACGTCTTGAGACAGAAAGGTCGTTCAAGAATTATACAAAAGCCGACGCGGTGCTTGCTGTATATGCAGATCAGCGGATGATGGATTCCGTTGATTCAAATGGTAATTTCAAGATTGTTATATGTGTTCCTCATATTCCAGAGGCAGTTGAGGAGTGGGTTCGCACTTGGAATCCAGTCATGCCCGGACAACAACAAACTGGTGCCGTACTGATAGATAACCCTATTGTCGAGGCTGCATTAGAATCAATTACAGGCAGGATTAATCTAGGGAGTCGCATCTTGAATCCGCGTGATGAAGAAGCCGTGAAAGATGCGTTCCGAATTCTACGTGCCCACAATGAAGTCGAAGATCCGAAGAACATTAGGGCTTGGTGTATAAAAAATGGCTGGGACTCAAAAGGAGCGGATGAGGCAATGAAGCACGCTGCGAAAGCATTCAACCTCAAGTCAAAGCCTTCTCGGTATGGTCAGCACTGGGCTGATAATATTCTCACCCAGTGGATGAACAAAGCCGATAAATGAGCGCTAATAATACGCGTCACACGGATGTCCTTTACGCCGCTCCGATCTGTAAAGGCCACCGGTGCGCTCGGCGCGTTATGGATCTTCACAATGTGCTATCACGACAATTATGTAGGCGTAGAGAAATAAATAATGAGCGACGTCACCATCCGCTGAATGAGTCTCGGGCTTGTACCGATTCGAATCAGCGCCGCCTCGACGGTATCGAGCCATCACCTTCTTGATCCGTTCTGGTCATAAAGCTTAGCTCCCCCGCTCAGATATTATCGGCGAGTTGTTCGGCCCAACATCTATGCACTCATCGGCAAGCGCCAGCACCTGCTCACGGTGGCTTACTACTACCAGGGTCTCAACGCGTGACCTTAGCGCCTGCATGAGCTGAATCTCGCGCGCACTATCTAGCGCCGCTGTGGGCTCATCGAGGATCATGGTGGGTGTGCCGCGCAGCAGCGCTCTGCCGATGGCGATGCGCTGCTGCTCCCCACCGGAAAGGTTCCTTCCCTGTACACCGACATCCCGATCCAGCACGCTTTCACCAGAAGTTTCACCGCCGATCCGTTCTAGATCCAAGAGTTCGACAAGTGCCAGCAGCTCCTGGTCAGGCACGGGATGAGGGTGCGCGTACAATAGGTTCTCGCGAACGCTACCGCTGAAAATCAGCGGCGCTTGGGGAACCACACTCACTTCGCCAAGGATGTCCTCAGGTGAAAGCTGGCTAACACTGACACCGTGGAAGAGAATCTCGCCAGTTGCCTGAGGCTGGAGCCCCAGAAGGGTCCTCAACAGCGTGGATTTTCCGCTTCCGGATGGGCCACGCACCCCGTACATTTTGCCAGCCTGAATTTCTGCACTGAGCGGCATGGCGGAAGTGGCGTCATCGGCGCGTAGGGTCACGTCACGCAGCGTGAAGACAGGCTGCTGATGATCAAGGGCGATATTGCCTGTGGGCTGTGGCTCGGTCGGCAGGTCAAGGTATCGAAGGCCGTCACCGAGGGCGACGTAGTTCTTCTTGAGGTCGATCAGCGCCGCCGCAATCATGACGAACGGGGAGGTGAGTTGCACCACATAGGTCGTGATCATAATGAAGTCGCCGACTTGATAGCGCTGGCGTAGCGTTTCGCTGACGGTATAGAGCGTGAACCCACCCAACACCAGGCCCACCGCTAGTACCTGGCCACCCATCAGGCCGCTGAGCTTGGCGTGGGTACCGTACACGGTGTGAACGTAGGTGCGCAGATGCCGGTCGAGAGTGCGCTCTTCATGCCCTGCCGCGAGGTTGATCTTGATGTCGTACAGGGCGCGTAGACGCTCCGCAAGAAACTCACTTAGCTGGGTATGTGTCTGGTAGAAATTCTTGTGAATGCGGGTTGTGGTATCGGCAATTCGGTAGGTCAATACGAAGAGCACAACGATGGCCAGTATGAAGGCGGCCGCGAAGGTAAGGTTGATCACCTGCCAGAGAATGCCGAAGACAAAGCAGAGCTGGATGACGACAGGTGTGATGGTCCAGAAGATGGCGTGATTGATCAGGCCAAAGCTGCTCATAGCACGGTTCACATCCGCCATGACAACGCCCGTATCAAGTTGATGCTGCGCCTGGTAAGGCAAACGCAAAAGCCGCCGCACAACACTCGAATAAACGGCCGCATCGCACCTGGCCATCACGTATGAACTCGCAAGATTCTTTCCCCACTCCATCATGTTGCTCAATGTCCAGCCGACTGCATAGGCCGTGGCGAAGACATAGATCATGCCCACGGCTGCTTCACCCGACTCCTCCACTAAGAGGTTGGTCGTCTGCCTTAGCAAATAGGGAACCGCTGCTCCCACCGCCGCTATGCTGAGCATGAGCAGCAGTACCAGTATGAGGTGGACAAAAAAGCGCGGATAGCGTGAGCGGACCAGCTCAAGCCCGCGCCGATAGGTCGTCACAAAGGAGGAAGGAGGGATATCTTTCATGGCAGGGCGCTTTAATGGTTCAAAAGATTTAGCCATCTAGTTAAGCGATTATGCATATATACTGAGACGTTACGCTATAACTAGGAAGAAAAATGTCCCCATGCACTGGCTCGCCTGAAGAGAAAGCTGGAAAGGCAACCGCTTGCCGGGCACTACTTCGAATTGGCTATAAACAGGTGGAGGAAAGCATTTTCGACTACAATTAGTTACATAATACTGAGGCCGCCGGTGGCGCTATGCCCAGAGACGCATAGCGCATCCGCCATCTCTCCGTCAGCGGTAATGAGCACTGTCCAAGGGTGCGCATCATCATGGGGAACACAATGACAAAACAAAAATTGATTCTGCTATTCGATGGAACGTGGAACGACCCTGAAGACCAGACGAATGTTTATCGTATTACGCGGCTTATCCATGATTACGATGGTGGTGTTAAACAACGGTTCTATTACGACCCCGGTGTGGGTACCTCCAGGTTTCAGCGCATTAGCGGCGGTGCCTTCGGTGTCGGGCTGAGCAAACATTTACTGAAAGGCTATGACTGGCTTGCCAGGCGCTATAAAGAAGGCGATGAGATCTGGATATTCGGGTTCAGCCGGGGTGCCTATACGGCCAGAAGCCTGGTGGGGCTGATACGAAAATGCGGGTTAATGCATGTGGTCACGCCAGGGTTGCTCGATAAGGCCGAAAGCATTTATCGGGACAAGGCGCTGCACCCAGACGGTGACGTTTGCAAAGAGTTCAAGAAAAGCTTCAGCCGCCAGCCGAGGATTCATTTCATCGGCATATGGGATACCGTAGGCGCGCTGGGCGTGCCCGGCACCAACCTGTTTAAAAGCCAATACGATTGGCACGATACGGAGCTTTCCAGCATTGTCGACCACGCTTACCAAGCGGTGGCGCTGGACGAGCACCGAGAGACCTACAACGTCTCGCTCTGGACCAGCAAGGACGGCAAGCCAAAAGCCGGCAACCGCGACGTAGAGCAGCGCTGGTTTATCGGCGCCCACGCCAATGTCGGCGGCGGGTATGGCCCCGACGACACACTGCCGGACATACCGCTGAACTGGATGTTGGGCAAGGCGGAAAAGGCGGGCCTGAAAGTGAATCCATTCGACGTTGCCGAGGATGCCTGGAAGGCCGCGCCAAGAGATTCTTTCGCCGAGTTTCTGTGGGGGATTTACGGCAAATTCAAACGCATCGGAAACGCAGAAGACGGCCGATTCTACCGGCAATATTCCCAAGGAATGCAGGGCAAACCGGCGGTCAATATCTCAATCGATGACAGCGTCTGGAAGCGCTGGGCCGATACAACCTGTGATTACCGACCACGCACCTTGACCGATGCCCACCTGTCCCCACCGGAGCAATAGGTAGGCCAGGCAACCTTGATTGGCGTGACTCCATTCGCCAAGGCCGCCAGGGCGCAGTATCATAGGCCGCTAATCAAACCACAGAAGCCATTGCTCATGTCTTGCCCGCCTTGCCCCCGTTGTCAGTCTGAATTTGTTTACCAGGACCAAAGCCTGTTCATCTGCCCCGAATGCGCCCATGAATGGAACCCCGCTGAGGTCGCCGCTGAAGACGCGGTCACCGTCAAAGATGCCAACGGCACCCTGCTGGCAGAAGGCGACAAAGTCACGCTGGTGAAAGACCTCAAAGTGAAAAGCAGCTCTATCGTGCTCAAGATTGGCACAAAAGCCGTGATCAAACGGCTCAAGGAAGGCAAGGACCACCAGCTGGACTGCAAGGTCGACGGTGCCGGCGACATGATGGTCACCGCCCAGTTTGTGAAGAAGGCCTGAATCCCCACCCCACCATCCGCTACCGACTAAAAGCTAAGCTGCGAGGGTGTGTTTAACATAAGTTAACTGCTAGGCTAATTTTACTAGAGCGAAAATCGCCGCAGGGAACAACTTAATGTCACATGCCCCTCGCATCGAGCTACATCCCGTAAACAAGCGCGTGCAGGTGCATGTGGATGGCAAACTGATTGCCGACTCCACCCAAGCCCTCGAACTCCGCGAAACCGGGTACCCGCCACGGCACTATTTCACACGTGAAGACGTGCGGATGGATTTGCTTACCCGGCGGATGCAGGCTCTAAGTGCAACACCGTCAATGTGTCGATGACGGAACCTCATGGTACTTCGCCAGCTCCTCGCTCATCACCTCAATAGGGCACTTGAAGTCGAAGCGCTTTCGCGGGCGCATGTTCAACTCAAGCGCGATCTCATCTAGTTCTTGCTGGCTATAGACCGATAGATCCG